>CAMCUZ010000027.1 GCA_945879145.1 uncultured Mediterranea sp. | reverse complement strand
CACAGGGGGGTGTCTTGCCGTAATGTGAACAGGGTTCCAGGCTGACGTACAGCGTAGCTGAACGGAGTAAATGGGGCTCGCGAACCGAGCGAATGGCGTTCACCTCGGCATGAGCCTCGCCGCAACGGGCGTGGTAGCCTTCGCCGATGATGCGTCCGTGGCACACTACTACGGCCCCTACCATCGGGTTGGGGGCAGCATAGCAACAGCCGTTTTGCGCCAGTTCGATACAGCGGCGCATGTATTTTTCTTCTATTTCCATCGTCGTCAATTCAAAAATAAACGCTATTTTTGCAGTCGGTAAAGGGGGGTATGGTATGGCTTTCCTCTATACCTTATTATATATATGAACACATTGGCTCAATCCATCGTAGCCCGACTCTCGGTCTGCTATCCGCAGCGCGAGGCAAGGGCGCTGGCCCGAATCCTCTGTTGTGAGGTGCTCGGTCAGAGCGATGTGGACTTTTTCGTCGGCAAAGATACGCTTTTATCCGAAAACCAACAGCAAAAAGTGGAAGACATTCTTCAACGATTGCTTCATTTCGAGCCAATTCAGTACATTCAGGGCGAAGCTCCCTTTCTTGGAGCGCGCTTCAAGGTCACTCCAGCCGTGTTGATTCCCCGTCCTGAGACGGCTGAACTGGTGCAGCTGGTGGCTGAGGAGATGCGCAATCGCTACCCCACGTTGAGAAGCCTGAATGATTCGTTGCATCTGCTGGATATCGGCACGGGCAGCGGCTGTATCGCTGTGAGTCTGGCCCGTATGCTGCCTGGGAGCATGGTGGATGCCTGGGATATTTCGGAAGAGGCGTTAGAAGTGGCACGTGAGAATGCCGAGCTGCAGGGGTGCAAGGTACACTTCTGCTGTCGCGACGTGTTGCGCTATGTCCCCTTGCCCGAGGAGCAAGGCCGCTATGCAGCCGTAGTGAGTAATCCCCCCTACATCTGTCGGCATGAAGCGGAGCAGATGGAGCGCAACGTGCTTGACTGGGAACCTGAGCAGGCCCTCTTTGTGCCCGATGACGACCCCCTGCGCTTCTATCGCCGTATCGCTGAGCTGAGCCGTGGGCTGCTGTGCAAGGGGGGTGGACTCTATGTTGAAATCAATCGGGCATACGGCCACGAGGTGGTGGCGCTCCTTGAACACTTGGGTTACACCCAAGTCACCTTGTACAACGACCTGCAAGGTAATCCGCGCATGGTCAAGGGGGTGTACACCGTCGAGGCTAAAGTGGACAATCAAATGGATGAAGAACCAATACAATCATAACACTAGAAAAGAACGATGGAACAGATGAGTGCTCTTGAGGCTTTTGGCCGGCTCACGGCCTTTTGTGCGGCAGGCGAACATTGTCTTGCAGAAGTGCGCGAGCGGTTGCGCCGATGGAATGTAGCTCCCGATGAGGCCGAGACGCTGGTGCAACGGCTCGTGCAGGAGAAGTATATCGATGAATCGCGCTACTGCCGAGCCTTCATCAACGACAAGGTGCGCTTTGCCCGCTGGGGACGCATCAAGATCGCTCAGGCCCTCAGACAAAAGCAGATACCCTCGTCACTTTACCTCCCTCTGCTTGACGAAATTGACGAAGCGTGCTATTCCGAACAACTCCGAAGGCTTCTCGAAGCCAAGCAGCGCGAAGTGAAGGGGCGCAACGCCTACGAGCGTAAGGCCAAATTGGTGCGTTTTGCCCTCGGAAGAGGCTATGAAATGGATGAGATTTGCCGTTTTATACCCCATTTTGAGGAAAATGAACCAGAAGAGTAAAATTTGTGCCCATTCTCTTTTCTTAATTCAATCCATTTCGTTACTTTTGCAACAAAATTATCAAATACTGTTGTTTTTGCTATGAAAACTTTAGAAAGATTGTTTGCAGAGAAGTTGCTGAAGATAAAGGCAATCAAGATTCAGCCAGCCAATCCCTTCACCTGGGCATCGGGCTGGAAGTCTCCGTTCTATTGTGATAACCGCAAAACGTTGTCATATCCTTCTCTGCGTAGTTTTGTGAAGACGGAAATCACCCGTCTGATTCTCGAGCGCTACGGTCAAGTAGATGCCATTGCCGGTGTGGCTACAGGAGCCATCCCTCAAGGTGCTTTGGTGGCCGATGCACTCAACCTGCCCTTTGTCTATGTTCGCTCCACCCCAAAGGACCATGGACTGGAAAACCTGATTGAAGGCGAATTGCGTCCTGGCATGAAGGTGGTCGTTGTCGAAGACCTGATCTCTACAGGCGGCAGCAGTTTGAAGGCCGTTGAAGCCATCCGTCGGGATGGTTGCGAAGTGATTGGCATGGTGGCAGCCTATACCTACGGATTCCCCGTAGCTGAAAAGGCTTTCAAAGAGGCCAAGGTGCCCCTGGTTACGCTCACCAACTATGAAGCCGTGATGGAGGTTGCCCTGCGCACAGGCTATATCGAAGAGGCTGATATCGAAACCCTGAACGAGTGGCGTAAGGATCCCGCTCACTGGGGCGTGTGAAATAAGCCCTTCTGCGAGTTTGCTCTCTTTAACTATAGTATAGGTAGATGAAAGAACCGTTTGGATACCCTTCTGGGCGTCCGAACAGTTCTTTTCATCGTTTTAATCAAGAATCATTATGACGAAAGTAGAAAGTCAAGTCAAACATATCCAGGCCTCGCAGGAGGCGGTGTTCAACAAACTCTCTGACCTGAACAACCTGCAGCAACTGATGGATCTTGTGCCCCCTGGCAAGTTGGATATGATCAAGTCGTTTGATGCCGACTCCATTACGGTGGATGCTCCAGGCGTAGGCGAAATCAAGCTGGTCATCGTGGAGCGCACCCCATCAAGCTGCATCAAGTTTGCATCAGAGAAGTCCCCTCTGCCCTTCAACCTCTGGATTCAGCTTTTGCCCGTGACCGAGGTAGAGAGCAAGGTGAAGGTTACCATCGGCGCCGAGCTGAACCCCTTCATCAAGGCCATGGTGCAGAAACCGCTCAACGATGCCGTAGAACGCTTGTCGAATGCGCTGACCATGATAAGGTATTAGCTACAAGCTACTAGCTACGAGTTGAAAGCCGCAGAGGGTACAGATTCTGTGGTCACTAATCACTAATCACTAAACACTAAATCACCATGGCAACTAAACTTTGGGAAAAATCGGTAGAGGTCAATAAAGATATAGAACGCTTTACCGTGGGTCGCGACCGTGAAATGGACCTCTATCTGGCCAAGTACGATGTGCTGGGCTCGATGGCTCATATCACGATGCTCGAAACCATCGGCCTGCTCACAGCCGATGAACTGCAAAGCCTACTGGCTGAGTTGAAAACCATCTATGCGCAGGCCGAGCGCGGAGAGTTCGTCATCGAGGAGGGCGTAGAAGATGTCCACTCGCAGGTGGAGCTGATGCTGACTCGCCGATTGGGCGATGTGGGGAAGAAAATCCACAGCGGACGCTCGCGCAACGACCAGGTGCTGGTTGATCTGAAGCTCTTTACCCGAGCTGAAATCAAGACGATTGCTGAGGCCGTGGAACAACTTTTCCAAGCACTTGTCGAGCAGAGCGAACGCTACAAAGAGGTGCTTATGCCCGGCTATACGCACCTGCAGATAGCCATGCCCTCGTCGTTCGGCCTCTGGTTTGGTGCCTACGCCGAGAGCTTGGTAGATGATATGCTCTTCTTGCAGGCAGCCTTTAAGATGTGCAACCGTAACCCTCTGGGCTCAGCCGCAGGTTATGGCTCCTCATTCCCCTTGAATCGTAGTCTCACCACCCGTCTGCTGGGCTTCGACTCCATGAATTACAATGTGGTTTATGCTCAGATGGGCCGTGGAAAGATGGAACGCAACGTGGCTTTTGCCCTGGCCTCGATAGCCGGTACGGTGGCTAAGTTGGCCTATGATGCTTGTCTGTTCAACAGTCAGAACTTTGGCTTCATCAAGCTGCCCGACGAGTGCACCACCGGTTCGAGCATCATGCCCCATAAGAAGAATCCCGACGTCTTTGAGCTGACGCGGGCTAAATGCAACAAGCTGCAAGCCCTTCCGCAGCAAATCATGCTGATAGCCAACAACCTGCCGTGTGGCTACTTCCGCGACTTGCAGATCATCAAGGAGGTCTTCCTTCCAGCCTTCCAGGAACTGAAGGATTGCCTGCAGATGACCACCTACATTATCCGCAAGATGAAGGTCAACGACCACATTCTGGATGACGAACGCTATGCACCCATCTTCAGCGTAGAGGAGGTGAACCGTCTGGCCCGCGAGGGAATGCCTTTCCGTGATGCCTACAAAAAAGTGGGACTCGACATCGAGGCGGGTCGCTTCGTGCCTTGCAAGGAGGTGCACCACACCCACGAAGGTAGTATCGGTAACCTGTGCAACGAGGCCATTACCTCCCTGATGCAACAGGTCGTAGAGGGCTTTAACTTTAAGCACATGGAGGAGGCCGAACGACAGTTGCTGGGGCGCTGAGATGGCTGAACCATGGATGTTGTTTTGAAACATCATCTAAACCTATTGTTCAATACCTAATTCTATTCCATCATGAAAACCTGTTTCCTTTTATGTTGCTGGTTGTTGCTGCTTCCGCTTGGGATGGCAGCCAATCCAGTGGACCGCCTGCTGGAACGCCTGGAGAAGGGGGCATCCCGCCATTTCGTGACCGAACGGGTCGCTGCAGATAACGATTTCTTCGAACTCTCTGCCCGCAAGGGAAAAGTGGTGGTGCGAGGTAATAGCTATGTCAACATCGCCGCTGGAGTACATTATTACCTCAAGCACTACCTCCATCAACAGGTCTCCTGGAGTAACTTCAGCATCCACCTGCCCGAAACACTTCCTTTGCCGCAGACCACCGAACGACACGAGACCGACCTCAAGTTGCGCTACGACTTCAACTATTGCACCCATTCCTACTCCATGGCTTTCTGGGATTGGAAACGCTGGGAACAGGAGATTGACTGGATGGCCCTCCATGGCATTAATCTTCCTTTGGCCATTACGGGCACCGAATGCGTATGGTTCAACGTGCTTAAGCAACTGGGATATACCCGCGAAGAGATGGACGCCTTTATCGCCGGACCAGCTTTCATGGCCTGGTGGCTGATGAACAACATGGAAGGGTGGGGTGGCCCGAACCCCGACAGTTGGTATGCACGTCAGGAGACCTTGCAGAAGCAGATTGTGGCTCGTATGCGTGAACTGGATATGCACCCTGTCTTCGCGGGCTACTCAGGCATGGTGCCCCATGATGCTCGCGAGAAGCTGCACCTGAATGTGGCTGACCCAGGTACCTGGTGTGGCTATCGTCGTCCAGCTTTCCTGCAGCCTACCGATAGCCGCTTCGGCGAGATCGCAGATCGCTATTATAAGGAGCTGACCCGTCTCTATGGCAAGGCCGACTACTACAGCATGGATCCCTTTCACGAGGGAGGCTCTGTCCAGGGTGTTGACCTGCCCGCTTCAGGTAAGGCTATCCTGGAGGCTATGCGTCGTGCCAACCCGAAGGCTGTATGGGTGGCACAGGCTTGGCAGGCTTGTCCCCATCAACAGATGATTGAACAGCTCCCTAAGGGGAGTCTGCTGGTGCTTGACCTTTTTGCCGAGAACTTGCCTCAATGGGGAGACCCCGACTCTCCCTGGCGACGTAAGCAGGGCTTTGTGGGACACGACTGGGCCTACTGCATGTTGCTCAATTACGGTGGCAACGTAGGTCTGTATGGCCAGATGCAGCAGGTGGTGGATGGCTTTTTCAAGGCACGTCAATCTGCGTTTGCCTCTTCCATGAGAGGCATTGGGATGACGATGGAGGGTATTGAAAACAATCCCGTGTTGTACGAGCTGCTGACCGAATTGCCTTGGCGCAATGAACCTTTTCAAGTGGAGGAGTGGCTCAAGGAGTATGTCACCTCGCGCTATGGAGACTTTCATCCGGCACTTTACGAGGCTTGGTGTAAACTGGCCCATTCCATCTATGCGTCGCCTTTCGGCTCAGCACAGCAAGGACCTCATGAATCCATCTTCTGCGCTCGTCCATCTGATAAGGCCTATCAGGTCTCTAGCTGGTCGGGTATGAGTGACTATTATGACCCTTGGGAGGTGATTCAGGCTGCTGAACAGTTTGCTTCCGTTCGAAGCAGCTACGAAGGGCGTTCGAATTACGATTACGATTTGGTGGATTTCAGCCGTCAGGCTCTGGCGGAACGAGGACGCTTGGTGTATCGGGTCATGCAGTCGGCTCTAGCTGCTGGCGAAAAGAGACTCTTTTCTCAGGCTGGAGAGCGCTTTATGCAACTGCTTATGCAGCAGGACAGCTTGTTGGCCACACGTCCTGAGTTTCGACTGGATACCTGGGTAAACCGTGCCGAGGCTATTGGTCGTACTCCCAAGGAGAAGGCACACTACCGCTTTAATGCGAAGGTACAGATTACCACCTGGGGCCATCGTGTAGCGGCTGAAGAGGGTGGCTTGCGCGACTATGCGCACAAGGAGTGGAGCGGCTTGCTCAGTCAGCTCTATGCCAAGCGTTGGCGCACCTACATCGACCAGAAACTACGCTACTGGGATGACCCGTCTGAGCCTGCTATCGACTGGTTTGCGCTCGATGATGAGTGGGTTCGCTTGAATTGAGTGGGCGTGACCCCGGTATATTGTTTGAAAGCTGTGCTGAAGTAGGAGGGGCTTGCAAAGCCCACCTGCTCGGCCACCTCTGTGAACGATAGCTTGGAGGTACGAATCAGTTGCATGGCTTTTTCCATCCGCAGCTTGTTGATGTACTCGTTGGCACTCATGCCGGTAATCGCCTTGATTTTGTTGTAGAGTGAGGCTCGGCTCATCGCCAACTCGTGGCAGAGCAACTTCACATCAAGGGTGCTTTCTGACAGATTTTGCTGAATTACTTCGTTCAGCTTCAACAGGAAGTTTTCATCTACCAGACTGAAGGTGTTCTCCTCGGGTAGGGGCAGCGAGCCCGAAGCGAGGTATCTGCGGCGTACCTGCTCACGGTTTTTCAGCCGGCTCTTCATGACGGCCAGCAGCATATCCAGTTCGAAAGGTTTACTTAGGTAGCCGTCTGCTCCCGTCTTGTAACCGCTTGCCATGCTTTGGCTGTCGCTCTTGGCTGTTAATAATATAATAGGTATATGGCTGGTCTCCAGATCCCCCTTCAACTTCTGGCAAAGCTGGTAGCCATTGATGCGAGGCATCATGACGTCGCTGATGAGGATGTCGGGATGGTGGCTGTGGGTCAGCTGTATCGCTTGTTGTCCGTCGCTTGCCAGGATAATTTTCTTGAAGAAGGGGGTAAGCGCTTCTTTTAGGAAAGCGGTCAGGTCGTTGTTATCGTCAGCCACCAGGAGGGTGTATGGGGTGGTGTCGAAGGCATCATCCTCCAACGTCGCTTCGCTGTGGTCGTCGGCAAGCAGTTCGTTCAGGTAGGGCTTGGGTGAGCAGAGTCGTTTTTCTGTAATCTGTGTGAGCGGAATCTCAAAATAGAAGGTGGCTCCTTGGTCGGGGTTATTGATGGCTCCCATGATGCCTTGGTGCTGGTCAACAAGGATTTTGGCAAACGAAAGGCCGATACCTGTACCCTGTGTTTCACCATCTCCTTGGTAGAAACGGGTAAACAATTTGTTGTTGTCGAGATGGCTCAATCCTTCTCCCTGGTCGCTTACGGCAATACGTACCCATTGCGCATCGTCCGACAGTTCGGTACGCAGCGTGATGACGCTCTCTTTAGGGCTGTGCTTTAATGCATTCATCAGCAGATTGGTCAGGATGATTTCCGCTTTTTCTTTGTCGTAGCTTACCTTATCAATGCGTGGGTCGAGTGCAAACTGTATCTGAATATCATTGGCCGCAGCCTCGCCAACAAAGTCTTGCGCTACCTGCTTTACCCATTGGTTTAAGGGATGAGGCTGTAGGATGAGTTGACTTTCGCCTACCTCCATCTTGCGCAGGTCGAGTACGGTATTGATTAGCTCTTTCATCCGTTGCGACTGGCGGTAGATGGCTTGCAGGGGCTGGTAGTGAGGCTCATTGCTCTGCATCTGTTGGAGCAGGCGTTTCAAGGGGGCGTAGATAAGGGTGAGTGGCGTGCGAAGTTCGTGGCTCAGATTAATTAAGAAGCGCACCTTCTCCTCGTAAACCTGTTGTTCATGCTCCTTCATGGCCCAGCGCATCTTCTGCTCTTTGTGGCGCACGGCACGCCATGCCACTATCAAGATGAGTAAGGTTCCCATGAGGGCACATCCTAGGACAAACCACCAAGTAGCATACCAAGGTGGAAGGACATGCAGTGTGAGGAGCTGCGTATAAGGTGCCCATTTGCCCTCTTTGGTGTTGCACGAGGCCAGAATGCGGTAGGTGCCCTGTGGCAGGGCGCGCAGGGTGATGGTGGGTTGTCGGGTGATGACCTCTTCTTGAAAGAGTCCTTCAACGTGGTAGCGATAGAGGCGTTGGCGGAAGATATCTTTTTCGCGGGCCATGAAGCGGATGCCCACATGGGTGGCATGAGGGATAGATAGCTCATGATGCGGATTAGCCGAGATATCGCCATTCGACTCGCCGTTGCAGAGCACGTCCGATAGTTGCAGGATGGGCGTATCGGGCTGAACGGATGGCAGGTCGGTACCGATATGCAGCAGGCCTTGCACTCCACCCATAAAGATGTCTCCATCTGGGCTGGTCCATTTGGATTTGCTCCGGTATTCATTGGGCAGTACGCCGTCACTTTCACCATACAGGATAAAGCGCTTCTCTTTGGGTAGATAGGAAAAGAGGTTGTTGTCGGCCCCAATCCAGAGGTGCCCTTCTAGGTCGCATGAGATGGCAGAGATTTCGTTGTAGAGTTCTGTAGGCAGTTGTTCGATTGATCCATCGGCAGGATTGAAGCACATCAGTCCACGATTGGTGCCTAACCAGATGTGTCCCTCATCGTCGCGGGTGGCCGAGGTGATACTTTGGTCGTTGCGGCAGGTAAGGATGGCTTCCAACTTCTCGGTCTCCTGGTCCAGGCGATAGACGCGCCGTGTGTCGCATAAGAAGGTGTATCGGTGGGTAGTTGCGATGGCCTGTAGGTTGCCCCAGTAGATTGGCTTCTCTTCTTGGGCTATGCTGAAGCGTTGTTCGTCAAGATGGTAGATATAGACATGGTCGGCTAAAAAGAGTACTGTACGGGGTGAGTTTTGAATGAGGTTTACCGCATGGCCATGTTTACAAAGACGGTTGGTGGTCGCTTCATCTAGCAGTGTGAACGGCTGCAGGCTACCTGTACGGAGGTTAAAGCGATAGAGTCCTTCGGAGAAGACGGAGATCATCAGCTGCTCGGAATCATAGCCGCAGATGGAGGCAATCTTCATTCCGGCGGTGGTGGCATAGGAATCAAATGTACCCGTATCTGGATTAAAGCTATTCATTCCTCCACCATCGGTTCCGATGTAGAGTTTACGGCTTCCCGTCTGTTGGTACAGGCTGAGTACTACTGGATGGCTCAAACCATGGTGGCTCCCTGGATGCACGTCGGTATAGGTACGCATAGCGACTCTGGATAGGCCGATGAGGCCGTTATATACGCCGCCTATCCACAGGTTACCGTAAGCGTCGTTGTGAAGGCAGTTGATGGAGTTGGTGGGCAGGGTATATTGTTTCTCGCCTGCACGATGCTTGATGTGGGAGAAGTGATTGCTCTCGGGGTTGAGGATGTTGATACCACCCCCATCGGTACCCATCCAGATCATCCCTTGTCGTTGCTCCAGGCAGAGCACGATGTTGTGGCTCAGGTCAGCGTTTCCCGTATGGTAGGAGCGGATCAGCTGGCCGGTGGTACGGAAGCAACGTACCCCTTCGTTATAGGTGGCAATCCAGAGACGCTTTTGGCGGTCGAGCAGCATATCCGTAATCTCCAGTCCGCAATCGTAAGGTGCCTGTTTCATCTGTCCGTTCAGCAGGTTGATGCTGAAGACTCCATTCCAACGGCTACCTATGAGCATGGTATGGTTTGGGAGAAGACAAAGCTTGACGATGCGTAGCTCCTCCGGGGTGGTCAGGTCGTACCACTTGGTGGCTCGCTCTTCGCCCAACTCCAGCTGATAAATGGCCTTTCCCGACACAAAAAGCATACTGTTCTGATAGCTGCAGGCTGCAAAGGCCACAACGGGATGCCCCTCTTGGTCGAGCAGGCGGTGGAAATGGTTGTGGTTATAGTCATACCGAGCAACCCCTTGGTCGGTCATGACCCACAAGGTCTGCTGGGGGTCGGTGGTAATTTGGTAGATGTAATCTCCAGGAAGGGAATGGATGTTTCTCTCTTCGAAGGTATAGCGGTACTGCTCGTGACCATCGAAGCGGCCTAGTCCGGCTCGGGTACCAGTCCACACATACCCCTTACTGTCGGCAAAGATGCAGGTGAGGGTAGAAGGAAGTCCAGCTTGAAGTGCGATGCGCGTAAAGTGGTCATGCGCTGCACGGAGGGGAGTACTGAATAGCCACCCTATCATTATCGTGAGCAATGCGTTCGCGTAGAAGCGGCAAGAATAGTATTGGATCATGTCACATTTGGTTTTTCAGCCGACAAATATAGACTTTTTTTTATTTCGGCGTTCCGTTTCCCCCATTATTTTGCGGCAAGCCTCCTTCTTTTAGCCCTTTTTTAAACCAAAATAGACAGAAATGAATGTTTCAAAGCGGGAAAATGATTATCTTTGCACATCTTTTATCATCTAAAAATTGAAATACCTTATGACTATTACCTCCACCAGCATGCTTCCTTGGCTTACCGGAGCCACCGCATTGGCCTCGTTGACGGCCTGTACTTCCAAGCAGGAACAGCAACCTGCACGTCCCAACATCGTCTATATCATGACTGATGACCATACGGCTCAGATGATGAGTTGTTACGACCGACGTTACGTTTCCACTCCTAATCTGGACCGGATAGCGGCTGATGGGGTACGCTTTACGCAAAGCTTTGTGGCCAACTCCTTGAGTGGGCCCAGCCGAGCCTGCATCCTCACAGGCAAGCACAGCTGTGCCAACCGATTCTTCGACAATACGACCTGCGTGTTCGACACCACGCAGCTCACCTATCCTAAGTTGCTTCGCCAGGCAGGCTACCAAACGGCTGCCATTGGAAAATGGCACTTAGAAAGCCTTCCCGCAGGGTTTGACTATTGGAAAATCGTTCCTGGACAGGGCGACTACTACAATCCCAGCTTCATCCTGCAGACAGGTGATACGGTGCGTCAGGAGGGTTATCTGACGAATCTGATTACCGACGAGGCCATTGAATGGATGGAGCATCGCCGCAATCCCGATCAACCTTTCTGCCTTTTGATTCACCACAAAGCGTTGCACCGCAACTGGATGGCCGACACTTGCCACCTTGCCCTCTACGAGGATCAGGAGTTCCCTTTGCCTGAGAATTACTTTGATGACTACGAAGGACGTCCAGCAGCTGAAGCGGCCGAGATGCGTATTGCTCGCGATATGGATCTAATATATGACCTGAAGATGGATCAAGAGGGCCGCCAGTCGCGCTTACGTCCCAATTACGAAGCGTTCGTGGGCCGAATGAACAAAGAACAGCGTGCCGCTTGGGATGCATTCTATCAGCCCATAGCCGACGAGTTCTACCGTAGCAACCTGCAGGGAAAGGAGCTGGCCCAATGGAAGTTCAACCGCTACATGCGCGACTATGCCAAGACCCTCCGCTCGCTGGATGAGAACGTTGGTCGTGTACTCGACTACCTGGAGGAGCACGGCTTGCTCGACAACACCCTGGTGGTCTATACCTCAGACCAGGGCTTCTACATGGGCGAGCATGGCTGGTTCGACAAGCGTTTCATGTACGAAGAGTCGATGCACACGCCGCTCATTATGCGTCTGCCCAAGGGCTATGCTGCTAAGGGAGACATCAACGAGCTGGTGCAGAACATTGACTTTGGCCCCACCTTCCTCGATTTGGCAGGTGTCCGTGTACCTAAAGAGATGCATGGCGTATCGTTGCTCCCCTTGCTCCGCGGTGAGCACCCCAAGGATTGGCGTCGTTCGCTCTATTACCACTTCTACGAATATCCAGCCGAGCACATGGTGAAGCGCCACTATGGCGTGCGGGGCGAGCGCTACAAACTCATCCATTTCTATAACGACATCGACGTGTGGGAACTTTACGACTTGCAGAACGACCCCACGGAGATGCACAACCTCTACGGCCAGCCCGGTATGGAAGCGATTACCGCTACCTTGATGGAGGAATTAAAACACCTCCAAAAGCAATATGGTGATACAGAGGCAATGAGCTCCATGCCAAAAGAGTAGAAATAGCATATTTTGAAAGTATTTTAGCGGTTTTTGAAAACCCATTCGCTCCTACACTTGTTACTTTTGCAACGCCTTAAGGCAAAAATTGAGAGTAAAACACACTTAAAAGTTTATCTTTAATTTATTACTTATGGAAAGAATGAAACCTATTGCAAAAGTGTTACCGCTGGCGTTGGGATTGTTTTTCGTTGGCATGCCTGCCCTGGCAGGAACGCTGGAAACATCCGCCGTATCGATGGTGAACCAACAGGTGACCAAGGTGACAGGAACGGTAGTGGATGGCGAAGGCTATCCGCTGATTGGAGTGAATGTGCTTGAAAAAGGACATCAGAGTAACGGAGCCATCACGGATGTAGATGGTCATTTCGTATTGAATGTTTCTCCTCATGCTACGCTGGTCTTCTCCTATGTGGGCTATAAGACACAGGAAGTGGCTCTGAACGGACGCAGAGACCTGCAGGTAAAGCTCCTGGAGGATAGCGAAGCCTTGGAAGAGGTGGTGGTCATTGGATACGGTGCGGTGCGCAAGGCCGACTTGGCTGGCTCCGTGGCTGTGATGGACAGCAAGCAGTTTAAGGACCAACCCATTACGCGAGTAGAAGATGCGTTGCAAGGTCGTGTATCGGGTGTGTCGGTCATGTCGAGTGGTGTGCCCGGTGGTGACATGAAGATTCGTGTGCGTGGTACCAGCTCCGTGAATAAAAGCAACGACCCGCTTTATGTAGTGGATGGTATTGTGCGCGAGAGTGGTCTGGAGGGAATCAGTCCCGAAGATATCCAGAGCATGCAGATTCTGAAGGATGCCTCGTCAACTGCCATCTACGGTAGCCGTGGTGCTAATGGTGTAGTACTGGTTACGACCAAGAGCGGTAAGGTGGGCGCCACTCAGGTGATTGTGGATGCTACTTTCGGCCTGAGCAACGCCTACAACATCCCCGAGGTGATGGGCACCAAGGAATATGCACAGGCCTTGGTAGAGTATAAGGGAATTGACCAAGCGGCTATGCAACCCTACTTGAGCGGCACCAACCCAGGTATCGACTGGATGGACCAACTGCTCCGTACCGGTGTTACACAGAACTATAAGGTGGCTATCTCGAAGGGTAGTGAGGATACACAATTCTACGTTTCGGGTGGCTACTTGAGTCACAAAGGAGTAGTGACTGATACGAAATTTGAACGTTACTCTGTAAAAGCTAACGTCCACTCCAAGCTCTTTAAGTGGCTGGAGATGACAGCCGACATCAACATGTCGCAGGGTAACGGATCGGGAGCTGGCTTCAATCAGAACCAGTCGAACCCGCTTTGGGTGGGATTGAACTACTCGCCTACCATGGAGATGATGAACAGCCTGGGTCAGTACAACCAGGACCCCTACAACAACATCCAAAAGAACCCCTACGGCATCCTGCATGGCAACGAGAACGACCGCAAGCGGAGTGTAGTGAGCGGACGGATTGACTTGAAGTTCAATCTTGCCAAAGGATTGACCTTCACCACTACCAATGGAGTGGATTACTCGGATGCCAAGAGCTACAGCTACGGCAACTCGCTGGTCATGGGCACCAGTTCCATGGGCAACAGCGATCGTTACAAACTGATGCTGCAGAGCTCAAACAACCTCACCTACGTAGGCAACTGGAACAAGCACTCGCTCACTGCTACGGCTGTTTGGGAGGCCACCTCGTCGGAGACCCGCACCATGAGCATCAGCGGTAACAACTTGGCTGCTGAGCAGGTGGGTTACTGGAATGTGCAGAATGCCAAGACCCGCGATGCCAGCAACGGCTACAGCAAGTGGAACCTCCTCTCTGGCGTAGCCCGCGTGATGTACAATTACGACAACCGGTATATGTTGACTGCTACTTTCCGTGCCGATGGTAGCTCGCGCTTCACCAATGACAAATGGGGTTACTTCCCCTCGATTGCTGCAGCATGGACGGTAACCAACGAGAAGTTCATGAAGAACCAAAAGCTTTTCAGCGAAATCAAGATTCGTGCCAGCTATGGTTTGATTGGTAATCAGGACATTACACCCTATTCTACGCTCGGACTGATGGGTAGCACCTCGTTCAATTATGGTACGGACACCAATTATACCGGTTACTGGGCCAGCGGATTGGCAACACCCGACCTGACTTGGGAAAAGGTGAAGCAGCTTGATCTGGGTATCGACTTGGGATTCTTTGACAACCGACTGACCGTTAGTCTGGACTACTACGATAAGAAGACCTCAGATGCTTTGTTGCAACAGACTGCTGCCAACTACCTGGGCGGTACCAAGTATTGGGTGAATGCCGGTGAGGTAAGCAATAAGGGTTTGGATATCTCCATCAGCGGACGTATCCTGCAGAATAAGGAGTGGCAATGGACCTCTACTCTGAATGGCAGCTACCTGAAGAACAAGGTGACTAAACTCACCGCCGAAGAGCCTACCCTCTATGGTGACTCTCCTTCGCCCGGTACGGTAGATCCCTGTACCATCATTCGTGAGGGTGAAGCCATTGGTACCTTCTACGGCTACAAGTGGGCCGGATTGCAGCAGACAGCCGACGGCAAATGGGTAGATGGATATTACAAAGCCGATGGCACCATCACCACCACTCCCGAGGGTAGCGACCGTCAGGTATTGGGCAAATCCTCGCCCGACTTCACGCTGGGATGGAACAACACCATCTCTTGGAAGAACTGGGATTTCAACTGCTTCTTTAATGCGGCCTTTGGCGCACAACGTCTGAACCTCGTACGTTTTGCTATGAACACCAGTGTGGGTGCTTCGATGTTCGTCACCGATAAGGATTACTTCAGCGAAGTGGGCAAGACCATGCCGACCTACGGCTCGGAGACCAAGAACTATGGTAACTCCAGCAAGTGGCTCGAAGATGCCGACTACCTCCGCCTGGAGAACATCAGCGTGGCTTATACCCTGCCTCGCAAAGTCACCAAGTTTGCCGACCTGCGCTTCTCCTTCTCCGTGCAGAATGTATTTACCATCAGCGGTTACAAGGGTATCGACCCTGCAGGATCTTCGTTCAGCGCCAGCAAGGTGGATGCCGACAATGGTCTTGACATGGGTGCCTATCCCAATCCTCGCACCTACTCATTGGGCGTACGTATGAATTTTTAATCTCAAAAAACTGACGAAATCATGAAAACTAAGATATACTTTGGCGGTTTAATGGCGGTTGCGCTGTTGACCACCACCGCTTGCAGCGATTTCCTGACGGAAGACCCCAAAGGCCAGCTGGTGCCCTCCTCCTTCTTTGTATCGCAAGATGCGCTTGATGCCGGCGTGAATGCACTCTACGAGAAGGTGAACCAATTGCAGAGCTGGACCAACCCCAACTACCCACAATGGCAAGGCGATGACATTACGGCCAATCCGGGCTCGAACAAACAGGCCTGTGCTGAGTTGGATGCCTTCAGCTCGACCAATAATAATAAAGGTGTAACGGCTGCATGGAATCTGAATTATACGGTCATCAAGGCAGCCAACCTGCTGATTGAGAATGCAGGATCTACCCCGGTGGCAGAGGAAGAGGTGACGATTGCCCTGGGACAGGCGCACTACTGGCGTGCATACGCTTACTACTACCTGGTGCGCATCTTCGGTCCGCTCCCCTTGATTACTTCCACCACGACGACCGATACGACGCCGGCACTCAGCTCGGTAGAGGAGGTCTATAACCTGATTGTTGACGACCTGACCAAGGCTCTTGCCCTGCCAACGAGTTATAGCAAGGCTCCTCGTCATCACGATGGCGTAGATGCTTATATTACCCGTCATGGTGCAGAGGCTACGCTGGCTGCTGTCTATATGTCGATGGCGGGCTATCCCCTCAATAAGGATGGCTATTATGCGAAGGCTGCTGCTGAGGCTAAGAAGGTCATCGATGGCGCTTCGGCATACGGCTACTATCTGGAGCCGGAGTGGAACCAAGTCTATTCTATGGGTCATAACTACAACAAGGCTACCGTGGTGGGTATCGACTATTCACCTATCAATGGCAGCTGGGACCACGACTCACAGCTCACGTCATGCTGCCGCTTCGAGGGTCTTGGCGATGGTGGCTGGGGTGATGCCTGGGGCGAAATCAAGTTCTGGAAGAACTACCCCGAAGGTCCGCGCAAGGATGCCATTTATGCTCCGAAGGTGACTTTTGAGAACGGAGACCGTGAAATCGTGAAGAGCGTAGATTGGTGGGAGCTGGATGCTGAAGGCAAGAAGGTGGTGGATGCCTATCACCCCATGTTCTGCATCTTCACTACCAACTGTGATGAGAACGGTAACGAAGTAGCTGCGCCCTACGACTACACCAAGCCCAACTACCGTGGTATGACCAACGGCCATCGCCATCGCGTCATCCGCTATGCTGAGGTGTTACTTTGGTATGCCGAGAGTTTGGCCCGCTCGGGTGGTGACCTAGCCGTTGCTAAGCAATACCTCAAGCAGGTGCGCAAGCAAGCGGTGAACGATGTGGACAACTTTACCTACATGGATGGTACTACCGTAGCTATCGACAACATGAGTGCTGACCAGTTGGCTAAGGCTTGTCTGGAAGAACACGGATGGGAAGTGGCAGGCAACTGGTGTGCCATGGTAACCCGTCGTAGTGATGAGTTCCGCATGAATCAACTGAAGGAGAACTTTGACTACCGTGTGGCTAACCAGCCCATCACTATCGTTCCGGGTATTACGGCCAAAGAGAGCGTGTCGGTGGTCAAGAGTACCTGGGCAGGAGATAACAGCATTTATATTCCTTATCCCGATACCGAAGTGGAGAAGAATCCCAACTTGGTTAGGAAGTAAGGCTTAATTTACCTCTACTGAGTGGCACGAATAACACGTGCTTTGCTAAGATTGTGGAAAATAATCTGGCAAATGCACGGATATTCGTGCCACTTTTGTATCTTTACACCCGAATAATACCTATTTGATGATTCAAACCATGAAATGAATAGCATGCAACAACCTATGAATACCTTAAAATCGTTATCAGCTTGGGGAAGTTTGCTACTTTCTGCTACTGCCTCTTGGGCGCAAACCAATGCTCAGAGTCAACCCAATATCCTCATCATTCTTTGCGATGACATGGGCTATGGCGACCTGGGCTGTTACGGTCAGCCCTTTATCCGAACGCCCCATATTGATCAGCTGGCTAGCGAGGGGATGCGTTTCACGCAAGCCTACGCAGGAAGCCCTGTGAGTGCCCCCTCTAGAGCTACTCTGATGACGGGTCAGCATACCGGCCATACCCATGTGCGTGGTAATCGCGAGTACTGGACGGAGTCGGCATTGATTCCTTACGGAGAGAACCAAGATTATGCTGTGGTGGGTCAGGAACCCTACGACCCCAATCAACCCATCTTGCCCGAAGTGATGAAACGCAATGGCTACACGACAGGCCTCTTTGGCAAGTGGGCTGGTGGTTACGAAGGCTCCTGTTCTACACCCGACAAGCGTGGTGTGGATGAGTTCTATGGCTACATCTGCCAATATCAGGCCCATCTCTACTATCCCAATTTCCTCAATCGCTACAGCCGTCAAGCAGGTGACAAGGAGGTGGTGCGCATCACGCTTGATGAGAATATCCCTCATCCCATGTATGGGAAGGGCTATGAACGGCGCACACAGTATGCAGCCGATCTGATTCACCAACAGGCCTTGGAATGGATTGACCGCCAACAGCAAGGGCACCCCTTCTTCGGTCTGTTGACCTACACCTTGCCCCATGCCGAATTGGCTCAACCCGAGGATTCCATCCTAGAGGCTTATAAGAAACAGTTCTTCCACGACAAGACCTGGGGTGGCTCCAAGCCCTCGCGCTACAACCCCGTGGAGCATACCCATGCCCATTTTGCCGCCATGATTACCCGTCTGGATACTTTCGTGGGACAGATTATGGAGAAGCTCAAGCAGAAAGGACTTGATGATAATACCCTGGTCATCTTTACGAGTGATAATGGTCCGCATGAAGAGGGTGGGGCAGACCCCACATTCTTTGGTCGTGACGGCAAGCTGCGCGGGTTGAAGCGCTCCTGTCACGAAGGGGGCATCCGTATTCCCTTCATCGCTCGTTGGCCGGGAAAGGTACCTGCCGGGGTAACGAACGACCATCAACTGGCCTTCTATGACCTGATGCCTACTTGCCGCCAGCTGATAAGCGATAAGGGGCCAGCCGTAGAGACCGATGGCCTATCGTTCCTGCCCACCCTATTGGGCCAATCGGCAGATCAGGCGGAGCATGACTTCCTCTATTGGGAGTTTCACGAGACCAATCAGATGGCACTTCGCTGCGGTGATTGGAAACTTTACGTGGATGGTGGCGTGCCTCACCTCTATAACCTGGCGGAGGATATTCATGAAGATACCGACCTGGCCGCTTCTTATCCCGACAAAGTGAAGCAATTGGTAAAAATCCTCTGTCGTGAGCATGGCGATCATCCCCTCTTTCCTGTCACCTTGCCCGTATGCGATGGCAATGAGTGATATGTAACCCGATTATTAACCTTTTATTTACAAGTATAAAACGTATGAATCTGATGACTATTCTCCGGAAGGAAGCGATGAAAAGTCTGCTTCCCCTTGCGCTCTGTGGCGCTATGCCGCTTTTTGCCCAGCAGGGAGTGACCCAAAGTGGAACACCCACCGGACAAACACCGTTTCCTTTGACAGCCTATCAAGAATTGCCCGACCCTTCGCAGCCAGATGCCTCCAAGTGGAGTGCCGTTAAGGGTACACAGGTGACCTGGGGCACTACCGATATGCGCTATGCTAAACACGAAGTGCCGGCTATAAAGCTCCGTACGCAACAGGCTCTGAAGGGATGGCGTGGCGAGCGGGTCAATGCACAGGCGGTGGTATGGAGTGGTGAAGCACTCAGCCAGTTGCAGTTCAGCTTCTCCGAGTTTAAGGATAAAAAGGGTAATCTGTTGCCTGCCGAAGCGTGGAGCGCTGGCTTTGTGCGCTACGTGATGACCGACGAGTTGAACAAGGATGGACGCGGGGGATGCGGCTATCGCAAGCCTGTAGATTTCGACTCGCTGCTTGTGGCCGACCCGATTGACCATCGGCTACAATCCATGGAGTTGCCTGCACAGAGCGTACAGCCTATCTGGGTGCAATGCTGGATTCCGCAATCGGCTGTTGCGGGCACCTACCAAGGCGACTTGTTGGTGAACAACGGCACGCAACTGCTGCAACGCTTGCATCTTACCGTCGAGGTGGTGGACCGTGTCCTGCCGCAACCCTCGGAATGGGCATTCCATCTCGATCTCTGGCAGAACCCCTACGCCGTGGCACGTTATCATCAAGTACCGCTCTGGAGCGATGCTCATCTGGAGGCCATGCGCCCCTTGATGAAGCGATTGGCTGATGCAGGTCAGAAGATTATTACCGCCTCGATCATGCACAAACCCTGGAACGGACAGACCGAAGACTATTTCGACACGATGATTACCTGGATAAAGCGTGCTGATGGTACCTGGGCCTTCGACTACACACTCTTCGACCGTTGGGTGGAGTTCATGATGAGCGTAGGCATCGACCAGCAGATCAACTGCTACTCCATGGTGCCTTGGGAACTCTCTTTTCAGTACTATGATCAGGCTACCAACAGTTTGAAGACCATCAAAACAGCTCCGGGTGAGCCTGCCTACGAAGAGATGTGGGTGGCCATGCTCACCTCTTTTGCCCGTCACCTGAAGGAGAAGGGCTGGTTTGACCGCTGCACCATCGCCATGGACGAACGCCCCATGCAGGTGATGCAGAAGACACTCAAGGTCATCCGCAAGGCTGATCCCGATTTCAAGGTTTCGCTGGCTGGCAACTACCATGCTGAGATTGAACCCGACCTTTACGACTACTGCATCGTTATCGGTCAAGAGTTTCCTGAGGAGGTTCGCTTGCGCCGTAAGGCTGAGCAGAAGCGCACCACCTACTATACCTGTTGTACTGAGGCCTATCCCAACACCTTCACCTTCTCGGCCCCTGCAGAGGCAGCTTGGATTAGCTACTACGTAGCCAAGAAGCAACTCGATGGCTATTTGCGTTGGGCCTACAACAGTTGGCCGTTGGAGCCCCTGCTCGATTCCCGTTTCCGTGCTTGGGCGGCCGGCGATACCTATCTGGCCTATCCAGGAGCACGCACGTGTATCCGCTTTGAACGTCTGATTGAAGGCATCCAGGCTCATGAGAAGATCAATATCCTCCGTCGTGAGTTTGAGACCAAGGGCAACCACGCTGGATTGAAGAAGATTGAGAAACTGTTGGCTCCGTTTAGCCTGAGTGCCGTGCCTGAGGTGCCAGCTGCTGTAACAGTCAACCGTGCCAATCAGCAGCTGAACGCCTTGTAAGTAGCTGATCATTATCCAAAATAATGCTTGCAAGTTTCATACACTCAGCGTATCTTTGCATCGTGAAAGGTTTTACGCCTGTTCACCCCAATGCCGAACTTCTTAAATTATAGACTATGACAATGAACCATTTTTCCCTCTCTTTCGTACGCCTCGTGCTGCTTGTAGTGCTTTGCTCGGCATGTACGGAGCATCATCTGATTTCGGATGCGGCCTATCGTGCTCTCATGGAGCAGGACCTGCAGCAAAAGCGCAACTGCTATCCCGATGGCGCCCTTTTTGATGTGCTCGACCGTTCCGATCTCTCCTTGGCCGAACGCGAAGCCCTCCAGTTCCTCTATGCCTACATGCCGCTGTCAGACATGGCCGACTACGACGGAAGCTATCATCTGATGAATGTGCGTGCTGCCTTCAAGGCACGGAAAGAGATGGCTTGGGGCAAGGAGGTGCCCGAACAGCTCTTCCTTCACTTCGTGCTTCCTCAACGTATCAACCGCGAAGCGCTCGATAGTTCGCGCGTGGTGTTCTACGACGAACTAAAACCTCGTGTAGCTGGACGTTCTATGCGCGATGCCATCCTCGAGGTGAACCATTGGTGTCACGAAAAGGCCACTTATACCCCCTCTGATTCCCGCACCAGTTCCCCCTTGGCTACGGTGCGTACGGCCTACGGACGTTGTGGTGAGGAGAGTGTGCTGCTCGTTGCTGCCCTTCGTTCGGTAGGTATTCCCGCCCGTCAGGTCTATACGCCCCGTTGGGCCCATACCGACGATAATCATGCCTGGGTAGAAGCCTGGGCAGGAGATGGATGGCATTTCCTGGGAGCTTGTGAACCCGAGCCTGTGCTCGACCTGGGATGGTTCAATGCCCCTGCCGCACGTGGTATGCTGATGCACAGCAAGGTGTTTGGACGCTATAACGGAGCAGAAGAGGTGATGAAAGTGGCCTCTACCTATACCGAAATCAACGTAACCGACCACTATGCCCCTACCGCCAAGGTGCAGGTGGAGGTGGTCGATGCCTCGGGTGCTCCAGTAGCCGATGCCAAGGTGGAGTTCAAACTCTACAACTATGCCGAATTCTACACCGTAGCCACCAAGCAGGCCGATGCCGAGGGGCGCTGCTCACTCACAGCTGGCAAGGGCGACATGGTGGTTTGGGCCTCGAAGGAGGGACACTATGGATATGGAAAAGTCTCCTTTGGCAAGGATGAGCGACTGCAGATTGTGCTCAACCATACGCCTGAGGATGCCGTGGCCGAAGAGTGGGACTTGGTTCCTCCCGTGGAAGGAGTGAAGTTGCCTGAAGTGACAGCGGAGCAACGGGCTGAGAACACCCGTCGTCTGGTATATGAGGACTCCCTGCGCCTGGCCTATACAAATACCTTCTTTAACGAAGAGTCTGCACGAGCCTTTGCCCGTGAAGAGGGGCTCGATGAGGAGACTACGCTTCGCCTCTTGATTGGCTCGCGCGGTAACCATGCGGTGATTACCACTTTCTTGTGCGAACAGCCTTCTGCTGAGGAACGTGCAGCTGCACTCGACCTGCTGACGCGCGTCTCAGCCAAAGACCTGCGTGACGTACCTCTTGATGTGCTTCGCGATCACCTCAAGACTTCACGCCAACTGACCCTGGCCATCCAGCAAGCAACGAATGATGCCGACCGTCTCTTTAGCCTCTACGTGCGTAATCCTCGCGTGAGCGATGAACCGCTCTCTACCTGCAAGTCCTTCTTCCAGCAGCAACTCTCTGCCGAGGAGATAGCAGCCTACCGCCACAATCCGATGGAGTGGGCACAACGGGTAGCCGACGAAATCAAGGTAGTAGCCGATTGTAATGTAGGCTCTTCACCCATTACCCCCGAAGGAGTTTGGCGCGCCAAGGCAGCCGATGCACATAGTCGCGACATCTGCTTCGTGGCTGCTGCCCGTAGCATGGGTATTCCTGCCCGTATTGATGAGGTGACTGGCAAGGTGCAACTGCTTACGGCTGGTCAAGGAGTGCTGGATGTGCGCTTTGGTGAGCGCGAACCCGTGGCCTCGCCTACCGGTACCTTTGTAGCCAGCTACCAACCCACTAAGGTGAACTCAAATCCTAAATATTATAATCACTTCTCTATCTCGCAGGTTACTCCCCAGGGTACCCTTCAGTTGCTGAACTACGATGAGGGCGATATCGACATGGGCGGAGGTGCCTCGTGGCTCAATACCTTCAAGCAGGGTACCCGCATGGACGTGGGCAACTACTTGATGGTCACGGGTACGCGTCTGGCCTCAGGAGCTGTGCTGGCCCGTATGGAGCAGTTCCCGATTAAGCAAGGTGAGCGTACGGAACGTCAACTTGTGATGAGGCAGAGCAGCGACCAGGTGCAAGTAATTGGTAACTTCAACAGTGAATCGCTCTTCACCCCCTGGGATGGTACACAAACTGGTGAGAAGCAGACCCTGCTGGCCGCTTGCGGACGTGGTTACTTTGTGGTTGGTGTGATAGGAGTGGCTCAGGAACCTACCAACCATGCCTTGCGCGACATCGCTGCCTTGCAGAAGGAGATGGAGGAGTGGGGTCGCACCATGGTGCTGCTCTTCCCCGATGAGGAGTCAGCCCGTCGCTACAAGGCAGCTGACTTCCCTGGACTGCCGGCCAACATCATCTATGGTATCGACACCGATGGCATAGCCAAGCAGGCTATTGATGGCATGAAACTCAATCCTCAGGGTGGGCTGCCTATCGTCCTGATTGCCGATACCTTCAACCGTGTGGTCTTCGCTTCCCAGGGCTACACCATCGGATTGGGAGAACAACTGCTGAAGACCATCCACGGTCTGTAATGTTCAGTTAAAAGAATGAATAACTAACCTGCAGGGACGGAAGACTTTCCGCCCCTGTAAGCAAAACGAAATGTATCATGGAACAATATGTATTTGAAGTGTGTGCCAACTCCGTAGAGAGTTGTGTGGAGGCGCAGATCGGTGGTGCCGACCGTGTGGAGCTGTGTGCCGGCATTCCCGAAGGAGGAACCACTCCTTCGTATGGTGAGATATGCATGGCTAGAGAGTTGCTGACTACCACTCGTCTGCATGTCATTATTCGTCCGCGAGGAGGTGATTTCCTCTATTCCCCCGTGGAGCAAGAGACGATGCTTCGCGATATAGAGATGGCTCGTCGCTGCGGGGCCGATGGGGTAGTGATCGGATGCCTCACGCCGCAGGGTGATATCGACGTTGCCTTGGCTCGCCGCTTGGTAGAGGCTGCTCAAGGACTCTCCGTGACCTTTCACCGCGCCTTTGATGTCTGCCGCAATCCGTCTGAAGCACTCGAGGCGATTATCGATCTGGGCTGTCATCGTATTCTTACTTCAGGTGCACAGGCTACTGCTGAGGCCGGTATTCCCTTGCTGAAGCAACTACACGAGCAGGCTAATGGACGTATCCGTTTGCTGGCAGGCTGTGGTGTGAACGAGCAGAATATCCTTCGCATTGCATCACAGACAGGCATTCGCGAGTTCCACTTCTCCGCTCGTCACACATTGCAAAGCGCCATGCAGTACCGCAACGAGGTCGTTTCGATGGGTGGCACGGTTCACATCAACGAGTATGAGCGCAACGTCACCTCCTCCCAACGGGTAGCCGACACGATAACTCAGTTGCGTCATAAGCTATAGTGTCTTATTTAAAATAAGGTTGACTATTTGGGTCAACCTTATTTTAAATAAGACAGTAAGTCGTCAGTTCATGACAAGGACAGCCGCAAGTTAACGATGTCGTCTTACCGAAACCTCTACTGCCTCTTATCACAGGGAACATGGACTTCTTGGATGGCTTCATGAGTCCAGGAGTTAGGTGTATATCTCCTTGAAGTGGATAGCTTGCCAGTCGCGGAAGGGGATGAACCACTTTTTTCTCCCCTTTAAAGGATTATTCGACTGTTTTTTTATATATTTGCAAGCGATTATCGTAAAACCACAATATCTTGAGATTATGAACCATCGCATTGTTACCTTTTTGGCTCTGGCCTTTACCGCATTGACTACCTCTCTGCTGGCTCAGAATCAATACTCTATCGACCATTTACAGGGACTATCTAATAGTGCCGTGCTGTGCGTCTATCAGGATAGTGTGGGATTGATGTGGTTTGGTACATACGATGGTCTCAATTGCTATGACGGTAAACGCATAGAGGTCTATCGGGCGGACTTTTCGCAGAATAAGACCTTGGACAACAATATCATCTCGCATATCCAGCCTGCTGGAAACGATCACTTGTGGGTGCAAAGTTTCAGCGGTGTCAACCTCTTCTCGTGCAACGATATGAGTGTTACTGAAAACTATGAATTCCCCAATGAAGAGGCGTTGGTCTTTTCTGATTCTAAAGGCCATAGCTGGGTATTAGGCACACAAAACCTCTATTATTACCATCAGGATCTAAGGCAATTCGTTCGTATCCATACCATCGACTACCCTTTATCCAATTTGAGTCACTCTGCGTTTATGGATGAAAAGGGCGCTCTTTGCGTTATCCCTTATAATGGAACTGAAATGCATCGTTACGCTCTTGACCGCTTTAGTGGAGATGAGAGCTTAGTTAAGCTCTCTATCTCATCAAGCCAACTTCACAATAAACCCATAACAGATACCTTCTATCATCATGGTATTCTCTATTTTATCGATGCAAAACATAACCTTTTCCTCTATGACGTATCGCGAAACGCCAAGATGTTTATCCGAAACGTATCCTCGCTGATTAATCAGTATGGTCGTTTCAATAACATTATCTCGTACCACGATGAATTGATTGTGACGCTCATTAATGGAGGCATTCTTCATCTGAGGTCATCAGAACATTATGGTGAGGAGATGATACGGTCAGACATCCGCGCATTTGATGTGTTTCATGATGCAAAGCAAGACATCCTTTGGTTGGGCACAGATGGCCAAGGCGCAGTAATGCTTTATACCCAGCAATCCAACGCATGCAACCTGTTGATGCATCAAGTAGCCCCCACGGTGATGGGTCAGGTTAGAGGCTTGTTAACTGACAGTTTAGGCAATCTCTGGGTAGGGACAAAGGGAGATGGCTTGCTTAAGATTCCAATGTATGATAAGGAGGAGAGACCAAATACTGAGATTTATCTGCCCCATCGTAAAACCCTGGCTAGTTACTACCAGCGAAAGGCTGATTTTAATCCTGTTTTCACCCTCTGGAAAAAACGCTTTAGCAACGACTTTTGGGTTGGCCGATCCGATTCTACCCTTAGTTATTACTCCTATCAAACAGATAGGATAGAGCAGGTCTATGGCGCTTTGTCAGAACGCCTGTTTGAGTTACATGGTCTCTACGAAGAGAATGACTCCACCCTGTGGATTGCCACCATAGGCTGTGGGATAATGCGAATTACCATTGCTGATTACGAGCATCCACGCATCCGCTCTTCACAGCAAATTCATTGCATGAGTGGTGAAAAGGCTATCATGGAATTTTCCTCCCTTTTGGCCGAGGGTGATAGCGTATTATGGTGTGGGACAAGAGGATATGGATTGGTTCGCATCAGCATAGCTAGTAAGAAGGTTCAAGTGATTTCACTTAAAGAGCGATTGAAAAAGGCCGTTGATGACATACTTTGTCTCTGTGCCTATAATGATAACCTGTTTTTTGTGGGCACCACAGCTGGATTGGTAGCCATTGAGCAGAAGGATAATCAGCTGAGCTACCGATACATTGGGTATGATCAAGGCCTATATAATGACATGATTCATGGTATTTTGAAGGATGATCAGGGCATGCTATGGCTCAGTACCAATAAAGGGATAAAAGAATATGACCCTCAGACTGGTGGTTCGTATGCTTATTATTATAGTAGAGGTATGAAGATTGGCGAGTTCAGTGATGATAGTTATTACCGCTGTCCCTATACGGGAAGACTGTTTATGGGTGGAATCAATGGACTGATCTATATGCAGAACACCAAGGACTCGCCTGATGAATACTATCCTCCCATCGTGATGCGCAGGCTACGAATCAATGGACAGGAGCAAGAACTAAATGCCTTTTTGAACACTAAAACCTATACGCTCAGACTCTCTGAAGATCAAAACAACTTCTCACTGGAATATGCCGCGTTAGACTACCTGCACAGTGACATTGAATACGCCTATAAGCTGGAAGGATTCAATAAAGAGTGGAGTCGTTTTACTAAAGAGAACTATGCTGACTTTCAGGACGTTCCTTATGGTACCTATACGTTCAAAGTAAGGTACAAGAAAGATGCCTTGGACTCTGTCTGTAAGGAGCTAAGCTATACGATTGTGATTGACCCCCACTGGTACCATTCATCAGCAGCTCATACGCTCTATCTCTTCTTACTGATTGCTCTGTTTGTCGCCGTGATCTACTATTTGTGGAAAAAGGGGTGGTGGAGCAAGATACAGGATGCTTGTCAGGTGCTTACCCTTCCGGATGGCGTACCTGAAGCAAAGGGCGCAGAACCTCTTCGGTCAGCCCTTCCCCAATTCCCTTATGCTACAACCGACGAGCAGCAACAATTTGCACGCACCATCATGGAGTTGATAGACCAATCTCTGGACCATGAAGAGATGGGCACCACCTATCTGGCAGAAATGATGCACATGAGTCCACGTCAGTTTTATCGAAAATTCAAGGAGATTTCAGGCACTAATCCTGGTGATTACATTAAGAACTACAAAATGGAAAAAGCAGCCTATCTGCTTCGTCACACTACACTTACTATTCAGGAGGTGATGGATGCCATAGGCATTGCCAGCCGTCCCTATTTCTATAAGGAGTTTGCACGCAAGTATCAAACTACACCAAGTCACTTTAGAAAGAGCCATGAGGAGCAAAAAGAGACGGTCTGAAACAGTACATTCTATTCTTTATTTGGCCTTAATCGCCTTGGGATAGCTTGTTCTTATTTTGGACATGACTTCTCTAATTATTTGTAAATAAGTAATCTAATACGTTCTCAATTTGACTTGCTTTTCTTATTTAAGACTTTTTTAATCAACCTTTAATAAGTGTCTTTTTAGAGGATATTGATTTGGTATTATATGTCTAATTTTGCATTACAAAAAAACATGTAAAACCAATCTAATATCCATTAAACAAAGATGCTTAGAAGAGTAGTAAATGCGTGTCTATTTCTGTGCTTGAGTGTATCACTTCAAGCTCAAGAGAATGCGTCTAAAAAGGCGGCAGACTATGTCAACCCACTGATTGGCACACAAGGAATGGGGCATACTTTCCCGGGTGCGTGCGTGCCTTTTGGTATCGTTCAATTAAGTCCTGATACGGATACCATTCCTCACAATGTGAATGGAGCTTATCAGAAAGAGGCTTATGTCTACTGTGCGGGATACCAGTATCAGGACCCCACCATTGTAGGGTTCAGTCACACTCATCTCAGCGGAACAGGCCACTCAGATCTTGGTGATATCTTGTTGATGCCCGCTGTTGGCGAAGTTCAGTTGAATCCAGGCAGAGCCACTGTGCCCGAAGAGGGTTATCGCTCACGATTTAATCACGATTCAGAAAAAGCCCGTGCTGGATATTACGAGGTGATGCTTGAGGATTATGCCATCAAAGCGCAACTCACCGCTACACAACGCGTAGGCGTACATCAATACACCTTCCCTAAGGAGCGAGGTAATGGACATCTCGTTATTGACTTGACCCACGGTATTTATAATTATGAAGGTAAAACGCGCCTGGCCTTTCTACGTGTTGAAAACGATACGCTGTTGACTGGTTACCGCATCACAGAGGGATGGGCCCGAACGAACTACACCTACTTTGCCATCTCCTTCTCTCAGCCTATCCAGTCGTATGGCTTCAAGGATAAACAACAATCAACTTACAAAGGGTTCTGGCGCCGATTCAACCAATATGAAAACTTCCCAGAGATGGCTGGAAGGGAAGTGGTCTCCTATTTCCACTTCAATACCACAGAAAACCCCACGTTGTTGGTCAAAGTGGCTCTCTCTGGAGTCAGCACAGAAGGTGCGCTCAAGAACTTGAAGGCCGAGGCTGAAGGCAAAACGTTCAAAGCATTAACTCAAGAAGCCTCAGCACAGTGGAACAAGGCCCTTTCTAAGCTGCAGATTGAGGGTACAGACGATGACAAAGCCATGCTTTACACCTCGTTTTATCACACGTTGATTAACCCCTCTGTCTATATGGATGTTGATGGAAAGTACCGCGGATTAGATCATAACATTCATCAGGCCGATGGATTCACCAATTATACCATTTTCTCGCTTTGGGATACCTATCGCGCAGAACATCCTTTCCTCAACCTTTTCTTTCCAGCGCAGGATAGGGATATGGTGAAATCGATGATAGCGCACCAGCAGCAGAGTGTGCATCACATGCTACCGGTGTGGAGCCTAATGGGTAATGAAAATTGGTGCATGAGTGGTTATCATGCTGTACCCGTTCTGGCTGACGCCATCTGCAAAGAGAACTATGCAGACCATGGTGAGGCCTTAAAAGCCATGGTAGAGACTTCGAGCGTAGGCTATTACGACTTCTTAGCCGACTACATCAAGCAGGGCTACGTACCCTTTGAGAAGAGCAGCACCTCAGCCTCAACCACCTTGGAGTATGCCTATGACGACTGGTGTATCTACAACACAGCGTTGAAAGAGGGCAATCAGGAGGTCGCTTCTTGCTACCGCCAACGTGCACTAAACTACCGCAACCTCTTTCACCCTACTTTGAAGTTTATTGCTCCGCGCTATGCTGATGGCACCTTTAAGCCCGATTTTGATCCCCTGCAAACGCATGGTGAAGGCTTCATCGAAGGCAATTCATGGAACTTCTCTTTCCATGCTCCGCACGATGTATTTGGCCTGATGAAAGCTATGGGCGGTGAGAAGGTCTTCATCAAGCGGCTGAACCAGCTATTTGAAATGGAACTGCCTAAACACTATTATGAAAAGAACGAAGATATTACTGAAGAGGGTTTGATTGGTGGATATGTCCATGGCAATGAGCCCAGTCATCACATTCCCTATCTTTACGCCTGGACCTCGCAGCCTTGGCATACGCAATATTGGGTACGCCATATTGTCAATCGCATGTACCGAAACCACATTGCAGGATTGGGAGGTAATGATGACTGTGGTCAGATGTCAGCATGGTATCTCTTTACTGTGATGGGATTCTATCCTGTCTGCCCCGGCACGGACCAGTATGTTTTGGGAGCACCACGGTTCACCTATCTGAAAGCCACGCTACCCAATGGTAAGAGCTTGGAGATTAAAGCGCCGAACGTGAGTGATAAGAATTGCTACGTACGCTCGCTCCGAATCAATGGTCAAGTAGTTAATCGCCTTTATGTCACTCATCAAGAAGTACTTAATGGCGGACTCTGGGAGTATGAAATGAGCGATAAACCCGCTACCCAGCGTGGTCGTAAATCCAATGATAAACCCTATTCTTTAACCCAAAACTAACTCAAAACAATGAAACAGATGAAATGTATGTGCGGTGCCATGTTCATTGTGGCAGCACTTGGCGCATGCCAACACGAGAGTAACCAAAAGGTATCAGATGATTGGTCAAACTATCATGTAGGCTATATTGCTTTCGAAGATAAAGCGCCCGAAAGCAGAGGTTCGGCCATTTATCATCAGATTATCACCAACCCCGAGGCTTATATCACAGCTCAGGCTAAGGATGTGCTTTCTACACTTTACTTCTCGCCTTCTGATAGTATTGTACCCGTTGATACACTACACTACTCACTGCAAGACATTAAAGGTATTTCTGCCAAAGATGGTGGTAATGGGATAGTCAGCATCTTCTACAGCACCCAGCATATCGAGAAATCATTTGCAGAGAACGATACAGCGAAGGTGCTTTTCGAAACGCGCGGCGTACTGCTTCATGAGTTGACTCATGCCTATCAGCTGGAGCCTCAAGGTATCGGTAACTACGGCAACAGTCGTGTATTTTGGGCCTTTATCGAAGGGATGGCCGATGCCGTACGCATTGCCAACGGTGGCTTTGGAGAGGGTGCTCGTCCCATTGGTGGAAATTATATGGATGGCTACCGTACAGCAGGTTATTTCTTCGTCTGGCTGCGTGACAACAAAGACCCCGATTTCTTGAGGAAGTTCAATCGCAGTACATTGGAGGTGATTCCCTGGTCGTTTGAGGGAGCTATTCAGCATGTCTTAGGTCAAGAGTATCACATCGATGAACTCTGGCATGAGTATCAAGTAGCCGTAGGCGACATAGAAGCTTAACCTTATTCATTAGTTCGAATAATTCAAATGAAAAAACTATTACTATCTTTAATCGTAGCCTTAACATCGGTTACTGGTATG
>CAMCUZ010000026.1 GCA_945879145.1 uncultured Mediterranea sp. | reverse complement strand
GAAAAAGCTAAAGCCCATTGGCACAGCATTTTCACATGATTATTACTATATTTGCCGATTTAATCATCTTGAAAAGGTGAAGGGAGATGACGGGACACGTTCCAAATCCCCGTCATAATTCCCCTTCACCAAATAAACCATGTCTAAATCATACATAGACAAGGCATGTAAGCACTCAATACCATCTACCCTATTAGGAATAAGGTAGATACAAAATTCACAAAGTATATATTTAACATTTAAATAGGCTATACGAGCTTAATAGCCCATGGAGCCAGTGATTCATAGTCGGTATTACCACTAATCAATTCCTTAGCGGCATAAGCGACATATTCCTTGAAGTTGACACCAAAATTCTTGCAAGTCTCGCACAAGGTAAAGAACAGACAGGCGACCAGGACACCTTCTTCACGAGGATGCCTCAGTGCCGTCATCGCCATTACCCGAAGCATTAGTATCATCATGAGATGAAGAATCCACAAAATTCTGCTTCTCCTCATCGCGGCCCTTTTTCTTATTCTCCGTGCGGTTCTTCTGGCTCAACGTCTTACCGCTGAAGCGATTCTTGCAGTGACGCTTATTAAGCGATTCCAGATATTCACAATGACGGCGCAGTTCATCAATCTCCTCCCTATAGCGTTTCTCACCATCGTGCAGGCTTTCTATCGTTCGCTGCAAGGTGGCAATGGTCAGGCGGAGGCTCTCGATGGTAGAGCGGAGATCATTGATCGTGTTTATGAAATCCTGGCGTTCCATATCAGAAATCTACTATCGAAATACCTTTGGGAACTCCTTCGACTTGATAGAGTTCATACAACTTTTTGTAATCTTCACTACTTACCATAAATACTATACTTTAATTTATGGCTGAAAAGAAAAAGACTTATCAGCTATTTACCTCGAACGCAATTGAGTGCTTACGGTTGGATGCTTACACTAAAAAAAATTACTTTATAGCCTCAGCCAGACTTACTACCCTGAAAGGAATCGTCGTAAAGCGAAAAGCATTTTCTAGCCGGGCTTTAATTTCAAATGTATATTCTCATATCATAATCTTTGACCACTAAGTTTTTGATATAGAGTCACTGCGTATTTATCTGTCATTCCTGATACAAAATCAACAATAAGGCGCAATTTATTGTAAGGAGTAAGATTCTCTACATCAAATTTCCATATATCTTCCTCCAAAATGTTCATGTATGAATTATTTATATGATTTGTTTCATGAATGGCTACCTTCAAGCAAGTCTTGGATATGACACTTTTTGAATGATTACGAAATTTGGCATCATCCTTAAACACATAGTCTATCAAAATATCTAGTAAACCACGTAAAACGGAATAACCTGTTAATTCCAATTGTTCAATATCTTTTTGAGGATAAATATACCGTTTAGCAAACGCTTTGAGCGCTGTTGAAAGATACAATGGATCATCATCAAGTAATTCATGCGAATATTTCCCAGCATCGATACCGGGCAGATTCTTTAAAAAATTACTAACGGCTAGCTGAACAAAGTACCGAATAATTCCGACTCTCAAGTCAACCATCAATCTGCGTTCACTCTTCTTTACCCCATCATCCACTTCTTTAATCCCCAATTCTGAAAGTATATCAAAGGAATCGTTGCCTGTCTGTGCCTTTATAGTTTTGTTCAGATACTTTATAATGTCTTCGAAAGAATACCATCTCATAATGAAGCCATCTTCAACATCCATGATGTAATAGCAGATAGAGTCAGCTGCTTCAACCAAAAAAGAAAGTGGATGACGTGCAATCATTTTCCCCTTTCGCATATTGCATGAATCAACAATTTTATCCAACAATCCTTTTTCGCTATAATACACTCCATGCTTTTTGGTGCCCACATAGTTCTTATTTATCTCTCCAGAATTAGGGTATTTCATATAAGCGGCCATGGTACCATAAGTTAAGTTCAGACCATATAGATCACCTATATACTGCAGCTTGCTGACCACTCTTAATCCTTGCGCATTCCCATCAAAACGAATAAAATCCAATGCTTCTTCGTCTGTGATGATATGAGTGGAAAGGTAATCTTTAAAATAGTTCTGTATAATAGTTTCGCCAAAATGACCAAAAGGAGGATTGCCAATATCATGAATAAGTACTGCAGAACGAAGTATGGCTATAATATCTCGCTCGATTTGAAAGGCTTTATTTCCGTAACATGCTTTAAAAGAAGCTCTTCTGCAATAATCAAGTCCTAATGATTCTGCAACATTCATCACTTCAAGTGAATGAGTAAGACGAGTATGCACACTGTCGCCAGTGGTCAATGGGACAACTTGCGTCTTATCATGCATTCTCCTTAATGCTGAACTAAACAACACTCTACCTAAATCACTTTCAAAACTGCTCCGTCGCTCATTCTGAGGATTATTAGCCTTATAATCTTTAAAATTTGACTTATCTCTTGCCCTATCTGTATTAAGATACTTCTTCCAGTCTATTAGATATTCTTCATTGATTATTTCCATAACTCGTTCTTTAATCTTTACATTATCATATAATACTCTCTGGAAATGACAAATCTGCGCTGTTTCAAAGTCTACATTATCATCAAAATGACTAGATAACCATTGCTTTAAACTATCGCCTATAGCTAAACCACACTTATCTGCAAAATACAATGAGTTAACTATACATAGTTCTATATTGGGGTTACAAGGATAAACTACTTCTATCCTTTTTGTTTCCAAAAATTCTATGAATTGCTCGTTATACAGGAATTGTGCATCTGAGTAATCGAATACGATTGAGGAAAAATTGAAGAAGGTTCGGTTTAATAATGAATGAACATTTGGAATGTCCCCTTCTTTGACTATTCCCCAAGTATTTTCTAAGTACCATACATCTAATGATAAATTATCATCAAATATCTTTAGTCCTCCAAATTGATTCCTCTTGTATTTTTTCCCTTTTAAGAATGATAATGGTATTTTATAATCATTTCCTCGATGGATGACAATATCACAATCGCGCACTCCATCAATAACACCTGTCAAAAAATCACGAATAATGCCACTAAAAATATAGACAGTGCTATGCTCTGATAATTCCTCTATAGCAGATTTGACTTTGGGTGTCAAAATATAGGTATCAAGGAATAATTTAAAAGATTGGGCCTGCCTATCAATTGTAGGATATGAGTGTTGCTTCATGTTAGACCAATTTTCACATGTGAAAGAGCTAAAGCCCATAGGCACAGCATTTTCACCAAATGTTCACATTATTTGCTGGTTTATTTCTAAAAGGTGAAGGGAGATGACGGGAACCTTCTAACTCCCCCGTCATAATTCCCCTTCACCGATGAGTCTACTTTGCACACTCAGCTAGCAGTAGTGCGTATGCCTTATCCATATCCTTTGCTTCTAAGGATGCTTTCACCTTTTCGGGTACGTCAGATACCTCGATGGGAGCGCTTTTACCATTCTCCCCTATGATTTTGATGCGGCCATCCAGGGCTGCCAACAGCATGTTGGCCGTTAATGCATCTGCATCAAGGAAGGTAGAACGGTTCTCATCCCCATGGACTCTTATCGAGTCAGCCATCGAATCACTGGGAGCTATACCTACGCTACAACTGGCCTCTACAAGATGCGCCTCCACATGCATTCCCTCCCAGATGGTACGATCAAGGTTCCAAGAGAAGTTGTACACCCTCTTGCCGAGCGACTCATCCATCTCTTTCTTCTTACTTTTATGGTGGAAGGTATAGACCCTCACCAGATTACCCTTTCGGAGATTCAAATACGGGAAGACAAATACACGAGTCTCGCTCTGAATGGGCAAGTCATTCTTGCCGTAGGCATAGCGAAACAACATCACCTCGTCGAGTGTGCATTTAGCTGCTGCTTCCAACTCGACAAACTCATTCTCTGTGCCTCGGTTGAAGAGGCCTGAAACAAAAAGATTCATAATTTAAAAATGATTGATAGAGTGAATAAAAGCAGCGCGTTTATCTATTTTGAGCCACCAAACGCGAATAGGCTATGGCACACGTGCCACGGGTATCTTGTTTATTTTATCTAAAAGCCACTGCCAGACTTGCTCTCCTGAAAGGAATCGTAGAAGCGGAGAGTAGTATCCGGCTGTGGGGTAGTTTTTCTTATTTGTGCGTAATTTCTTGTTTTGATTACTTCCATTGCTTAGAATATCTAGAACTTATACTCCCCTGCCCTGAGCAGTATATCTTCTCTGGCTGGGGCAGTATATCTTCTCTGGAATATCAGTAGTATTGACTTATTCTATATAGATGAAACTTTGAGGTGCTTTGAAGTCTTCTCGCAGTCGAAATGGGCTAATGGGGACAGCATAGGCTACCACCTCTTTCATGCGAATGGCATAACCAACAGGCTTACCCTTGAAATAACGATTAAAAAACGCTTGGGTGACACCTGAATCGCTGTGCGTCAATTTCCACAACTCCTTTGGGGTGTCGTGAATGATATAATCTATCTGAAACTCTCCTACTATCATACTGATAGGTGAAGAAGCGTAGATAAACACCTTCTCAACGGGCTGACGAAAGATGACCTTACGATATTCATACAATTTCTCACCAGCTAGTATTTTGCTGGCATATTCAGGTTTAACGGATAAGATAACGTTCATTGATTGCTCCTAAGCGTAATATATGGTCGAATTGTTCCGCGGTAAGCTGGAAGAATCCCCAATAATCGGGTTCCAAGCCTACCTCTTCACGGAGCTCCTTGAGTATCACTTTACGAGTAAAGGCTATATTATAGGCCATCTTTATGATGATGAAGCCGGGACGATTACGGTACCAATCGAGAAGGTCGCTTTCAGAAAAAACGGAGTATTTCTTGGCATAACGTAGATACTCCTCTTCGGAAGCAAAGTCAGCCTTTTTGCGTATCTCTAATATAGTACATACTGATGTGCATACACTGCGGTAATTGGCTGGACCTTTATGGTCGTTGGTTCGATAGATAATCACTTTATCGCCTCGCTGCAGCTGGGCTACATCGCGCATCCAACAGATGTATATCTTATAGATGCTATTTGTTTCTGAAAGGTCCTGAATGACATCATACTTCTGCTCGTTCTTCAGGATGGAGTCGGGAAAGAGACGGGTATGATACTCGGGCTTGATGCTAAGCATGAAATATCGGTCGGAATCCATCTTGACAAAAGGATAGTGAGCCAGAATATCGGAAGAGTGGCTGCGCATATCACGCACATAGACATTCTCAATCCGCCCATCGGAATGGTGCTTGAAGCTCTTGAGTTGAAAGCCGAAGCATTGGAACGACTTAATTAAACATTGGAGCCGACTCTCGGGAAAGATGGTGACGTAGGTTTCATCCACATCCTCTGCCACAGCTAAATCAAGCAGCTTCTTCATCAGTCGTTCGCCCCGGCGCGTGCCACGGTTCTCTATCTTGAATGTCCCCACCTTCAGGCGTCTGCAAGCTGGCAACGATGGTTCTACATCGGTCATGGCCGTATCTTCAATCTTCAAATAGAGGAAGTCTTTCAGATGACCGTTGTCGTAATAGACTGTTGCCATTTCGTTTTGAGCTGCCTTCTTGCGAAACCAGTTGTCAAAACCCTCGTAACTATTCCTAAGCGAGTCAAAAAACGGATCGCTAAGGTCAATGGAAGAGAATGGTTGACGTTGTAAATCCATACTATCTGGGGGAATGTGGTAGATATGTTGCTTTATCGTTTTAGCTTGAGGTGCCAGCAGGTTATTACCTCCTAAGATATTGTAGGTAATATGCGGGTCGCGGCATTCATGTAACTTTTCTATTTCATCGTGAACCTCCTTGGGCATCATCATGCGTAACAGACATTTTACTCTCGAAAGATCGGCATGGCTATTCTCTTCGAGAAAAGCTTGGGCACGGGCTATCTGGTTGTAATAGAGCCTGTGTAGGTCGTGAAGCGATGGGATAGACATCTGTTGGAGGTTTACTCTTTCTTGCTGTACCACGCATTATCGATGGCTTTCCGGAAATTGGCTACTGTCGTGCCACTGTGCACGGAAGTGGCCAAAGCGAGCAGTATAGTAATAAAAGGTTCCGTCTTTGCCGTTTGGATGGTTAAACCGGGCACCTCCTGCACCATGGCGACTACCAGACGGCCGACCTCAGCTGCCGACTGACATTGTTTCAACAAATCGATGTAGCGGTTGCGAACTTCTACCTTATTTATATATATAGCGAAACGGGAGGAGAGATTGGGCGTGGTTGAGTCCTGCATAGGAACTTCTTCACCCTCTTCAGATAATCTGTGCGACTCCATCCCTGCTTCGCCGTAATAATTGAAATTCTGAACAGCTTCGGTGGCATTGGGTAGAATCTGGTTGTTTCCACCACTAATATTGAACACGATATGCGCTTTTTCTTCGGTCATAATAGGTCTATTTTATCGTAGAGTGATTACTCAGTTATCGACTAGTCATCACTTGGATGAATAGTTGTTTTCGCCTGTTCAGCGCCGTACCTTTGCTGTGCAGTTCGGAAATAATCACCTCTGTCGGGCGCCGAGAACTGCCGGCGTAAGCACGAAGCCCCATACCGACGATGGGCAATTGATATGATTAATTATTCTACTTTCATGTGGAAAAGTCCGCTGGACGACCAGGCTCCTGAGATGGCGTATGCCAAGAACCAAGTGACCAAGGTCATGACTTTCGACGAGTTTGTAAAGCACATCTCGGACCACAACGGGGTCTTTACCCGCGGTACGGTGAAAGGGGTGGTCAGTGACACCTGCTCCTGCTTGGTGGAGCAACTGCTCAACGGCAACAAGGTGCAGTTTGGCGAGCTGGGTGTCTTTAGCATCACGATTACCTGTGATCCGGCTCCCTCGTTGAAGGAGTTCACTGCCGACAACATCAAGGTCGTTAACCTGCTCTTCACGCCGGGTGCTGACTTCGAGAATCTGCGCAGCAAGGCGGAGTTTAACCTCGTACCCAGCCGAGCTGTACAAACGGCTTCGATCAAGGCCTTGAAGGAGGGGGCCGACGTGGTGAATCTGGCGGCTATTCGCAGCGGTTCTTCTACCGACACCTCGACTGAGACTCCTTCGGGTGGTTCGGATAATACGCCCTCGGGTGGTGGTAGCGGTAGTAGCGATGCCGACATCGAGTAAATTTCCGTGAGTTATGCAACTGATTCTATTCATCTATTTAAAGACGACGCGTATGAAAGGTAGTTGGAAGAGCATTGTGCTCTATGTGATTCGCATCATTGAGTTGGTACTGACTGGGGCTGCTGGTGGCGCAGCTTCGCAACTGTTCTAACGGCATGCGACAAATCACGCTGATTGTTGTGCACTGCACCGCCAATAGGGCGGGCAGTGCCCTTCGCCTGGCGGACATCGACCGCTATCACCGATCGCTGGGCTGGATAGGGTGCGGATACCATTATGTGATTCCTACGGATGGCACGATTGAAGCGGGCCGACCGGAGGAGATGGTGGGAGCGCACTGCAAGCATCATAACCGACACTCCATCGGGGTGGCTTACGTGGGTGGATTGGCCAAGGAGGGCCGCACACCTTGTGATACCCGTACGGAGGCACAGCGAGTGGCCTTGCGCAGGCTGCTTGAGGAGCTGCATCGGCGTTATCCGAAGGCGTTGATAGTGGGTCATGGTGACTTGGATCCGTTGAAACGGGATTGTCCGGGGTTTGACGTGATTGAGGAGTTTATGGACTTGCAACCTGCTTTTTAATCTTTGCCTGCTGCCGGGGTGATAATCTCTAAGCAGCCTGTGGGGATGTAGGCGGTGGCGATGAGGCAGAGGCCCTGCAGCTGGACGATGACACGTTGTTGTCCGGCTGTACGGGCCACTCGTCCTTCTACCCCCTTGAAGTCGCCCGCAATGACCCGCACGATGTCACCACTCTTGTAGTGAACCTGCTCGGGGTTGACCACGCGTACATCCTGGTCGGGATGGGTGGTGGCGATGATGAAGCTCTGCATGCTGCTGTCGGAGACCGTCAGCGGGGGGTTGTTGCCCAGGGCGGTCTGCTGGAAGTGGTCGTAGTAATAGGAAAGGAGGGCGCGAACGGCGGGTTCCTTGATGATGGCATCGAGGAAAGAGGGTTCGGCATGGACAAAAAGTAAGCCGGGAAGCAGTGGTAACTGCACCCGGCGACGTCGTCCCCTGACCATCTTGACCACAACATGGAGGGGGTTGTATGTAGTAATTCCTAACTCTTTAAGCAGCTGCTCGGCCTTGATGGAGCGTCCGTAAGAGACGCGGAGCACGAACCATTTCCTGCCGAATTGGGGGGGGGTAATTTTAGGGGTTGATGTTTCCCCGGTTGCGGAGTGGGTACTTTCTACCGACACCCCTGTTGCTACGCTTTGCGCGTCAGGGTTGGCATGGGAGGTAAGTCCGCTGCGAAGGGGTGAATCGATGGGTTCACCGCCTTGATGGGGTTGTGCATTAATCAATGCATCCATAGCTCAGTCAGTTCATTCCGCTCATACCCAACGGGTTGCGGAGAGAATGATTGGGAAAAGGCTGGATATCTCCTGCTTTTCGCTGCAAAGTTAAGGATTTTTCTTGATTAAAGCGACCTATTCTGTTCGAAATAATTTAAAAATACTTAAAAGGGCCGGAAGGAATGTTCCCTCCGACCCTTTTCTGTTTGGGGTTGTTCGTGTAGTTAGATGATGTACTGCGAGCTGATGGACTCGTTGTTCATCACGCGACGGATGGTCTCAGCAAACATGTCGGCGATGCTTAGCTGCTTCACCTTAGCGCACTTCTTGCTGTAGGGGATGCTGTCGGTAAAGACCATCTCGGTGAGGCCCGACTCCTGTACACGGAACGAGGCGGGGTCGCTCATCACGCAGTGGCTGGCAATGGCCCGTACAGACTTGGCTCCGGCCTCGAGCATGATGTTGGCGGCCTTGGTGATGGTACCGGCGGTATCGACAATATCGTCAACCAGCACCACGTTCTTATCTTTTACGTCGCCGATAATCTGCATGGTGGCTACGACGTTGGCCTTCTCACGCGTCTTGTTGCAGAGCACCAGGGGTACGCCGAGGTACTTCGAGAAGGTGCTGGCACGCTTGGAACCACCGACGTCGGGCGTGGCAATCACCAGGTCGTCGAGCTTCAGCGACTCAATGTAGGGCAGGAAGACGGCCGAAGCATAGAGGTGATCGACGGGAATATCGAAGAATCCCTGAATCTGGTCGGCATGGAGGTCCATCGTAATCAGGCGGTCGATACCGGCCACACTCAGCAGGTCGGCTACCAGCTTGGCGCCAATGGAGACACGCGGCTTGTCCTTGCGGTCCTGACGGGCCCAGCCAAAGTAGGGAATAACGGCAACGATGCTCTTGGCCGAGGCACGCTTGGCGGCATCAATCATCAACAGCAGCTCCATCAGGTTGTCGGAGTTGGGGAAGGTGGATTGCACCAAGAACACGTGCGAGCCACGGATGGACTCTTCGTAAGAGACTGCAAACTCGCCGTCAGCAAAGTGCGTGATGTTCATGTTGCCCAACGGACAGTTCAGACTGGCGCAAATTTTCTCTGCAAGGTATCTGGAATTTGTTCCCGAGAATACCATAAAAGGTGCTTTTTCGCTCATTATTCTATAAGGTTTGAACCGAATTTATGTTATTTTTGTTGCAAAGGTATGAATTATCTCGCATATTCACCTCACTTTACACGGAAAAATGCAGCGACAACGGATTTTTTTGTATTTTTGCTGTATGAAATGTTGTTTACTCCATCGATTTGCTGCTGCCATCTACCTGCTGATGGGCGTGGTAGCAGCGGGCTGCCTGACTACTGCGTGCCGCGAAATGGTACCACAGAGTGAGGTGGAACGGGTGGATGCGCTCAATGCGGAAGCCTACGCCTGGCGCTACCGCAATCCTTCACGAAGCAGTCAACGGGCTCACGAGGCCCTGCAGGCGGCGGAGCTCTATGGTACGGGAAGGGCCGAGGCATGGAACAACCTGGGGATGGCCGCCTTTATGCGGATGGAGTATGCCGAGGCGGAACGCTGCTTTGACCAAGCGCAACAGGCCACGAGCAACCAGACGGAGCTACTCGTGGCCGACGTGGGAAGGATGAAGCTGTGTCAACGCATGGCCCGCAACAAGGCCTTCTATGACTACCGCAACCGAGCCCTGCAGCGACTGAAGCGGATTGAGGAGGAGGAGCAGACCCCAATGACCACCCATGCACGGAGCCGCCTGCGCTTTGCACGGTCGGAGTGCTACCTCACCTCGGCGACCTATTATTACTACCTGCAGCAACAGGAGGATGCGCGTGAGGCGATGGATCTGCTACGGCGTGACGCTCAGCTGCCTGCTGATACGGGGCAATGGCTCTATGCGGCCTACCTGGAGGGGGCGGCTGCGCTGATGAAGCCGCAAGAGGAGCATGACCGAAGGCTGCACTGCTTCGACCTGCTCTATGCCACCTTTCGGGAAGCGGCAGCGAACCAACTGATCTACATCGAGGGGAATGCACTGCAGGGAATGGCCAATCTAATGACCTCGCCACGGGCCTACGCCTTCTTCGACGACCACCGCAGCCACGAGCTGATGCAGTGCCACCTGCTGCTGGGTAGGGATAGTGTGGGAGTGGATAGCCTCTTTCCGCTGCGACTGGGCCAAGAGGCACTGAAGCGGTTCACGCAGTATGGTGACCCCTACCAGGTGGCCAACGGCTACGTGACCATCAGCCGCTACCTGAACGGCCACGGACGCTATTTGGAGGCACTCGACTCCCTGCAACGGGCCCAGGAGTGGCTCAGCGACGGGGAGATACCGGAGTGCCAACTGCGCATCGATGAACAGCTGAGCGTAAGCTATGCGGGACTAGGCAACAAAGGGGAGAGCGACCGCTATCGCAACCGCTACCTGGACATCATGGAGCGGACCCGTCAAGACCGCGAGCTGGAGAACCGCTTGGAGACCTTGGAGAGGGAGTCGGCACAACTCAACCTCTCGCTCCTGCTGCTGGTGGCCGTACTGCTGCTCAGTGTCTTGCTGCTGATGTTCTTGGGCCGCTACCGCCGCAAACGGCAACTGCGGATGTTGCTGCGGCTACGGCGATTGATTGCGCTCTGCCGCACCATCTCGGGGGCCATTCCCCCGACTGCGACTACACCTCAGGAGATGGAGGAGGCTTTGCTGCAAGCGATGGAACGCCCCTTGCGACCGCTGTTTGGCGAGAAGCGGGCGGTGATTGAGGAGAAGCAGCTGCGGTTTGATGCCCCTCTCACGGCCGAGGAGGAGGCGATGCTGAAGCTCATCAACCCCTACGTGGAGTGGGCATTGGAGAATGGGGCAGCAACCTTGATGCTGGAGGAGCAACGCATCATGCTGGAGGAGCAACGGGCGATGCATGAACTGCACATTGCGGCAGGTAAACGGCAGAATGTGGCGAAGCGGGCCTGTCTGAGCGTGGTGAACGGCATCTTCCCCTTCATCGACCGCATCTTGCACGAGGTGGAGCGGCTGAAGTGTGAACTGCCTGCGGATGGAATCTACTCGGCTATGGCGGCGACACAGCAGCGGCAACGGCTGCACTACATCCATGAGCTGGCGGGCACCATCAACGAGTACAACGAGATGCTGGCCTACTGGATTCAGATGCGTCAGGGACGACTGAGCCTGCATATTGAGACCTTTGCACTGAGCGAACTGCTGGAGCTCTTGGCCAAGGGGAGCCGGGCCTTTGTTCAGAAGGGGCAACAGCTCCTACTCTGCCCCACTCCACTGCGGGTGAAGGCGGACAAGGCACTCACCCTCTTCATGCTCAACACGCTGATGGAGAATGCTCGCAAATATACGCCTGAGGGGGGTGAGATTCGGGTCGAGGCATACGAAGTGCCCGGTGAGGGGTGTGTGGAGATTGCCGTGACGGACAATGGTCCGGGGCTCTCGCCTGCCGACGTGCAACTGATCAATGAGCGGAAGGTGTATGACCCTGCGCAGATTGGTCTGGAGGGGCATCCGGAGGAGGTGAAGCGCATCCGGCAGGCGAAGGGCAGTGGATTTGGCCTGATGAACTGCAAGGGGATCATCGAGAGCTACCGTAAGAGTGCGGCACTCTTCAGTTGCTGTTCGTTCCGTGTGGAGAGTCAACAGGGAAAGGGGTGCTGCTTCCGATTCCGTCTGCCCCTGGGACAAGGGGTGACTGATGGATTGAAGGGGATGGTCACGACAGCGGCTCTGCTGATCGGGATGAGCTGCTCACTCTGGGCTACACCACCTGCTACGGAGGAGCCGATGAAAGGGGATAACCCGACCTACGCCGAGGCGCTACTCGATACGGCCTCGACCTACGCCGACAAGGCGTACTACAGCAATGTGGCGGGGGATTATGCCGCGACGATTCTCTATGCCGACTCGGCCATTGCCTACCTGAACCGCCACCTGGAACTCAGCCGACCGCTGCTGCCTGAAGCGTTGCGCCAGCTGCCCCTGATGCAACTGACGGGTGAGGAGGAGGCGGCGGAACTGACCTGGTGGCACACCCCCTACGACAGTGACTACCACATCATCCTGGATGTGCGCAACGAAGCGGCGGTGGCCTTCCTGGCCTTGAAGGAGTGGGAGGCCTACCGATACAACAACTTTGCCTATACCTCTTTATATAAGCTGCTGGGTGAGGACCGCTCGCTGGAAGCGTACTGCCACACGCTGCAGCGGCATACCGACCATAAGAGCGTGGCCCTGGTCTGCTCTATCCTGCTGCTGCTCCTGCTGCTGGGTGGGTATCTGCTGATGGCCTTCCGCCGCAGGATGATGACGCAATGGAACATGGAGCAGGTGCTGGACATCACCCACCGCCTCTACGCCTCGACCACTCCGCTGCCTGATGAGGAGCATCTGCAGGAGTTGCCGCAACGGATGATGGGGGCTGTTTATGAGGCCATCCGGGCCATCCTGCCCCTGCGCGGCATGGCGTTGGCCTACTACAACGAGCATCGTGAGGGGCTGGAGGTGACCTGTCAAGGGGAAGCGGAGGAGCAAAGCGTCATCGCATGGATGGAGCGTTGCTATAAGGAGGAGCGACGCATGGAGGAGGGGCCGCAACTGCTCTTCCCTCTGCTACTGAAACAGGGTGAGGCCAGCCGTTGCATCGGGGTGCTCTACCTGCTGACGGAGCGAGAGAGTGACCGACCGACCCATCTGCTGCTGCTCCAGCTCATCACCGACTACTGGAGCGTGGTGCTCTATCATGCGCTGATGAAGATTTCGGGCAAGTATCGGGATATTGAGAGTGCCCACGACGAGACGCAACGGGCCTCGTGGGAGGAGAGCAAGCTGCACGTGCAGAACCTGGTGCTGGACAACTGCCTCTCGACCATCAAGCACGAGACCATCTACTACCCCAACAAAATCAAACTGCTGGCCTCGCAACTGGAGCAGATGGCCGACCGGGGCATCATGACCACGGCAGCCCAGGTGGAGGAGATGGGGGAACTGATGGCCTACTACAAGGGCATCTTCGGCCTACTGAGCTCGTGTGCCGACCGACAGGTGGAGCGGGTGATGTTCCGACGTACGGCCGTGGGGGTGAAGGAGTTGGCGGACTATGCAACGCAGTGCTACCAACGGACCATCCGCGGGTATAGTACACCACCCCGACCCTTCGTCGTGGTATGGGAAGAGGGAGAGAGTGCCGTGGCCCGAGATGAAGCGGTGTGGGGCGATGAGGAGTTGCTCCACTACCTGATGGAGTGCCTTATCCGCTCGCAGTTGGCCCTGCCTAGTGAGGGGAGCGAGGCGATGAGCCTGCGCATCGGCAGCACCGCCAACGGCTTTGTGCGCTTTACCCTCTGCGACCCACTTCAACGCTACACGGAGGAGGAGCTGAACGGCTGGTTTCATCCACAGATGAGGCAGATCAAGCGCTATGCCCACGGCAAGTGCGAGGGGACCGACTACCTGGTGGCGAAGCAGATTATCCGACTGCACGACGAGCTGGCCGGTCGCCGAGGATGCCGCATCAATGCGGAGCGGTTGGAGCCGCAAGGGATGGCTATCTACTTTACGTTGAGTAGGGTTCCTAATGGTGTATTCAGGGCGGAAAATGTTCCGCCCCTACAGTGAAATCAGGACGAATATTGGTATATGAGCGATAAAATCAAAATGAAATGAAACAGTTTAAAGTCATTATCGTAGAGGATGTGAAGCTGGAGCTGAAGGGCACGATGGGCATCTTCAGCCAAGAGATACCGGAGGCGGAGGTGATTGGTACCGCCATGAGTGAAGCGGAGTTCTGGCCGCTGCTGGAGCAGGAGGTGCCCGACCTGGTACTGCTCGACCTGGGGTTGGGCGGTTCGACCACGATTGGGGTGGAGGTGTGCCGCCGATTGAAGGGGGAGCATCCCGAGGTGCGGGTGCTCATCTTTACGGGTGAGGTGACCAACGAGAAGCTCTGGGTGGATGTGCTGGAGGCGGGTGCCGATGGCATTATCCTGAAGACGGGCGAACTGCTGACACAGGTGGATGTGCAGGCCGTGATGGAGGGGAAACGGATGGTGTTCAACCAGCCTATCCTGGAGAAGATCGTGGAGCGCTTCCGCCAAGCGGTGCGGACCGATGTACGACGGCAGGAGGCGCTGATACAGTATGAGATGGATGAGTATGATGAGCGCTACCTGCGCCACCTGGCCCTGGGCTACACCAAGGAGATGATTGCCTCGCTCAAGGGGATGCCCTTCGGGGTGAAGTCGCTGGAGAAGCGTCAGAACGACCTGATTAACCGCCTCTTCCTGCCCAACGAACGGAGCGGGGTGAATGCGACGCGTCTGGTGGTGAAGGCGCTGCAGTTGGGGTTGATACCTTTGGAACAGCTGGAGCCCGATGAGGAGTAAGGTGACCTTTGGCTGCGGCTTGATGCTGCTGCTCGTGCTCATCACCTGGATGGCCGAGGCCTACGGATTGCAGACGGCACACCCCGTGACGCAAGCACCCGTAGCGGTACGGAGTGTGCTCAATGCCGAAGGGGTGCGGTGGCTGCTACGTCATGGGGTAAGCAACCTCTACCACTACTCCACCCTGGGCGAGGTGCTGCTGGGACTCTTCAGCTTGGGCTTAGCTCAGCATACGGGATTCCTGGATGCGGTGACGGGAAGTGACTTGCTCTGCCGGATGAAGCCACGAAGCATGGTGATGCTGGTGGTGGTGCTGGGGGCGTTGAGCCATTTCCTGGGCGATGTGGGCTATCTGTTGCTGCTGCCCCTGGCGGCCTCGCTCTTTCGCAAGGTGGGCTTACCTCCCGTGGCCGGGGTGGTGACGGCTTTTGCGGCCATTGGGTGTACGGCGGTGCACTATGCGCTCTTTCTCTCCCTCTCCGGGGTGGTGCTGCTCGGGGTGATGGGGTGGGTCAGCTACAGGCAACTGTCCTCCTGGGGGTGTCACTCTGCTGTGGTGACTCCTCCTCCCTTGACCCGACGCGAACGGCGTGCATTGACCAGTGCGCTAACGGCGGGTGCGCTCTATGCAGGCTTGCTGCTATGGGGTTGTATGGTGTGGGGAGAGCTTTTCCTGGGCGTAGATGGAACGCTGACCCACAGTCCGTTGATGGAGGGAATCGTATCGGTAGTCTGCCTCGGAGTGGCCTGGATGGCAGGGGTTTATGGGGCGGTGTCGGGACGGTATCGTGTAGATACCCAATTGATGGAGGGGGCTGTGAGCCTGATTCCGCTGCTGCGTAGCTACTTTCTCTATCTCCTCTTCTTCGCTGAGCTCCAAGCGCTCTTGGACTACTCGCAGCTGGGGAGTTACTTGGCCATCGAAGGGGCCACATGGGTGGGTTCGCTGACTGCTCCTCTGCCGATGATGTGGCTGCCGGTGGTACTAGTGAGTGCATTGCTCAACCTGCTGATAGTGCCTACCGAGGTGAAGTGGCAGTTGCTTGCTCCCTGTTTGGAGCCGCTGATAGGCTGTGAACAGGTGAGTGCCGAGGCGCTCTATAGTGCTTTCTGCATCGGGGATTGCAGTACCGACATCCTCTCCCCTTTCCTACCCTACCTGCCTTGGGTGCTAGCCTGGGTGCAGTATGTAGAGCCTCAGGCGGGGTATCGCATGCTGTGGAGGCATGGTTGGTGTTACAGTGTAGCGGTGTTGGTGGTTTGGAGTCTGTTGTTCCTTTGTTGGCAGGCGATGGGTTGGCCGTTTGTGTTGTAGCGGGTTGATTGTATGTGTTGTGGAGGGTTACAGCATGTTTTTTTGCAGAAAAGAGGGGAAATATTTGGTGATTAACTAGAAAACCGCTACCTTTGCACCCAGTTTTTAAGGCTGGTTCCGTAGCTCAGCTGGATAGAGCAACGCCCTTCTAAGGCGTGGGTCCTGCGTTCGAATCGCAGCGGAATCACCAAAGTAAATGCAATGAATTGTTTTTCAGTTCATTGCATTTTTTGTTGTAGTGGGTGTTTACGCCCGAATACCGCAACGTGATTATTCATAAACTGATAAAGAAAGGGGGTGCCGGGCGGCTTTGGGCCGGGGCACCCCCTGGGGATGTTATGAACAAAAAATGGATGAACGAGGATTAGAGGTTGGGGTTCATCTTGCTCCAATCTTCTACGGCGGGGATGATGCCGAGTGAAATGATCTCATCACGCATCTTCTGCAGGTGCTCGTACGAAGCGGTCAGACCAGCCATCTCTTCTTCCGTACCCTGAGGAGCGGTGAAGTGAACGCCATCCTTATCAATCGTGGTGGGCATAGCCATCATCACGTTCTTGTAGCCACACTTTTCGCAGTTGACATAGCAGCCGGCAGGCCAAGTGAAGGGTTCGCCACCCATGGCACCCTCGATCATCTTAACAGCCTGGTAAGCGGGGCTCTGGAATGAGCTACGGCCACGCAGCTTGATGATGTTGCTACCACCCTGAGTGGTCATGTGCTTGATTTCGGCCCAACGCTCAGCGCTCAAGGGGAGCTCAGCCAGGGGCTTGCCATCAATCAAGGCCTTCGAAGCGAATACAGCCATCTGCTCGCCGTGGCCACCGTAGGTGTAAGCACCCGTAACCTTATCCTGCTGTACGCCAAACTCCTGAGCCAGCTGCTGCTGCAGACGAGTAGAGTCGAGAGCGGCCAGTGAAGTGAGCTGGTTGGGCTTCAAACCGGAGTGAATCAGAGCGGTGAGGGCCGTAACGTCAGCGGGGTTGAAGATAACCACTACGTGCTTCACATCGGGGCAGTACTTCTTGATGTTTTCACCGAAGTCGGCAGCAATCTGGCAGTTGCCCTTGAGCAGGTCTTCGCGGGTCATACCCTCTTTACGGGGTGCACCGCCCGAGCTGATGATGTACTTCGCACCCGTGAAAGCCACAGCGGGGTCCACCGTATAGCTGAGGTTTGCACCGGGGAATGCGCAGTGGCACATCTCATCATATACCCCATGCACTCCGGGTTCATAGATATCATAGAGGCAGATGTTAGGCGTGAGGCCCAGCATCAGAACGCTCTGTACCATGTTTGAACCGATCATACCACCGGCACCCACAATCACGAGTTTTTCGTCTGTTAAGAATTTCATAATACGTTTGCTTAAAAAGTTGTTATAAATAGGTTGATTAAAGTATGTTTTGTACAGAGAGAATTTACTTAGTTACTCGCTCCAGCCACTTCACCATACTGAGCATGATGCCCATGGAGATGAGGCAGACGGCAGCGAAGACGGCCCAGCACTGCCAGATGGGCCAAGCATTGTACATCAGCGGGCCAATCCAGAGCAGCACATTGCCTACAGCCGTTGCACCCAGCCAGAGGCCTTGGCAGAGACCCAGCAGATGCTTGGGAGCCACCTTGGATACAAAGGAGAGACCCAGCGGAGAGATGAAGAGCTCGGCCACGGTGAGGAAGAAATAGACCACAATCAGCACGAACCAGCCGGCTTTGGCCTGGATCTGCTCCTCAATAGGCAACTCCTTGAAGGCATTGGCCGAAGGATAGTCGTTCATGATGGAGAAGATAATCAGGAAGATGAAGGCCAAGGAGGCGATGAACATACCGATGGCAATCTTGCGGGGCGTAGAGATATCCATACCCCGGCGAGACAGTGCGGCGAAAATGGCCATCACAATCGGCGTGAGTACAATCACAAAGAAGGGGTTGACAGCCTGCCAAATCTCGGGTGCTACAGCCGATGAATCGACAAAGTCGCGGGCAAAGTAAGAGAGTGACTGGGCATTCTGGTGGAACGAGAACCAGAAGAAGATGACCACAGCCAGTACGGCAAAGAGGGCCAACATACGCTGCTTGATCTCCTTGGCCATAGCGGCCTTCTCTTCAGCGGTATATTCTACACCCTTCACGGCCTCTTTCGCGGCCGGCGTGGGGAAGGTGCGTTGTGAAGCCAGGAAGATGACCAGTGAGAGCACCATGGCCACCACCGAAGCGATGAACGAGAAGTGTACCCCCTCGTTGAAGATCTGCAGGTAGGTCTGACACGAAACGGCCATGTCGTTGACATTACCGCCCGCAGCAGCCATCAAGGTGTTCAGATTGGCCGCAGCCTGTTCGCTCATGCCCTCCGCATTGTTGATGAACTGATGGCAGAGTTCGGGCAGCTGTGCGTTATAGACCATATGGTGAGCCTTGAGCCACCACTCGCGCAGCAGGGGAGCTACGAAGGGGGCAATCAGTCCACCTACGTTGATGAAGACATAGAAAATCTGGAAGCCGGAGTCACGCTTGCTCTTGGCGATACGCAGTGCCTCAGGACCCTTCTTGGCCGCTTCGGCCTCGAAGTTGTCGTACATCTGACCGACAATAGCCTGCAGATTTCCCTTGAAGAGACCATTACCAAAGGCGATGAGGAAGAGGGCCAGACAGGTGAGCGGCAGCAGCCACACCTTGTTGTCGGCTGTGGCTAAGATGGGGATAGAGAGCAGCACATAGCCCAGGGCCATGATGATCAGACCCTTGCGGATGGTGCCCTTATAATCTTGCGTACGGTCAGCAATGATACCGCCCACCAGCGCAAGCAGATAGATACCGCAATAAAACACTGAGAAAATTCCACTCGAAACCTCTTCAGCCAAACCGAATTTTGAGCAGAGGAAGAGCACAAGTACGGCGTTCATGATGTAGTAGCCGAAGCGCTCACCCATGTTACTCAGCGCGGCTGAGAGCAATCCTTTGGGATGATTCTTAAACATAAATGGTACTGTTTTAATAAGTTAATACTTGATAGGTTAATTTTTCGTGCAAATATACTCCTTTTTCATGAGAATCTCTCTTTTCGCAGGGAGAAAGTTTGGTTTTTAAATTATTTAAGGTATATTCCGCACATACAGTGGATGGTTCCTCAAAATAGGTCCCCTAGGGTGGCTTGGGATTCGCGTATCAGGTCTTGGGGGGCGAGCTTGATTTGGAGACCGCGCTGACCGGCACTGACGTAGATAAAGGGGAAATCCATGCAGGTGGAGTGGATGTAGGTGGGGAAATGCTTCTTCATGCCGATGGGGGAACAGCCTCCACGGATATAGCCCGTCAGCGGGAGAAGCTCCTTCATGGGGATGAGGTCGCACTTCTTGTTGCCCGAGAGCTTGGCCGCCTTCTTCAGATCGACTTCGTGCTCACCAGGGATGACACAGACAAAGTAGCCACTCTTATCGCCATGGAGCACCAGGGTCTTGAAGACACAGTTGATGTCCTCGCCCAAACTGGCTGCTACATGTATGGCACTCAGATCGTTTTCGTCCACCTCGTAGGGGATCAGTTCGTAGTTCACCTTGGCTTTGTCGAGTAAACGAGCGACGTTGGTTTTATTGGGTTTCATGTCTATTCAATTTAAAAGTTATCACTAATCACTTTCCTCAGGTATTTCGCAGTGTAGCCTTTGGTCTGGGTTGCTACTTGTTCGGGGGTGCCGGTGGCTACTACGGTACCTCCGCCTTTGCCCCCTTCGGGACCCATGTCTATCAGGTAGTCGGCCATCTTGATGACGTCCATGTTGTGCTCTATCACAATGACGGTGTTCCCCTTGTTGACCAAGCGGTCGAGCACACCCATCAACACGCGGATATCTTCGAAGTGAAGTCCTGTGGTGGGCTCGTCGAGGATGTAGAGGGTCTTGCCCGTGTCGCGCTTGGCCAGTTCGGTGGCCAGCTTGACGCGCTGACTCTCACCACCGCTGAGGGTGGTACTGCTCTGCCCTAGCTTGATGTAACCCAGGCCCACATCCTGCAGCACCTTGATTTTATGAAGGATCTGCGGCACGTTCTCAAAGAACTCCACCGCCCGGTTGATGGTCATGTCGAGCACGTCGGCTATCGACTTTCCTTTGTAGCGCACCTCGAGCGTCTCGCGGTTGTAGCGCTTGCCGTGACACACCTCGCAGGGCACATAGACATCGGGCAGGAAGTTCATCTCAATCACCTTGTAGCCATTGCCCTGACACGCCTCGCATCGGCCTCCACCTACGTTGAAGGAGAAACGACCGGGCTTGTACCCCCTCACCTTGGCTTCGGGCAGACCGACAAAGAGGTTGCGGATATCGCTGAAGACCCCCGTATAGGTGGCCGGATTGGAACGGGGCGTGCGGCCCAAGGGGGACTGATCGACGTTGACCACCTTATCTACATACTCCAATCCCTCGATGGCATCGTAGGGCAGAGGGGCTTGCAGCGAACGGTAGAAGCGTTGCGACAGGATGGGTTGCAGCGTCTCGTTGATGAGGGTCGATTTGCCACTGCCCGATACCCCCGTCACGCAGATCAACTTGCCTAACGGAAACTCCACATCCACCTGCTTGAGGTTGTTGCCCCGGGCCCCCTTGAGCAGCAAGCTGTGCCCGTTGCCCGGACGACGCACCGCAGGCACTTCGATGGTTCGTTCGCCGTTGAGGTACTGCGAGGTGAGTGTATGCTGTTGGAGCATCTCGCGCGGGGTGCCTTGAAAGACCACCTCACCCCCCAATCGACCCGCCTTGGGACCCATATCCACCACATAGTCGGCCGCCAGCATCATATCCTGGTCGTGCTCCACCACGATGACCGTGTTGCCTATGTCGCGCAGCTCCTTGAGCGAGTGAATCAGTCGGTCGTTGTCCCGCTGATGCAGTCCGATGCTGGGCTCATCGAGGATATAGAGCACGTTGACCAGCTGCGAACCAATCTGTGTGGCCAAGCGGATGCGTTGACTCTCACCCCCCGAGAGGCTCATCGAGGTGCGGTTGAGCGAAAGGTAGTCGAGCCCCACATCGAGCAGGAACTTGAGACGGGTGCGGATCTCCTTCAGAATCTCGGCCGCAATCTGTTGCTGCTTCTTATCCAGTAGCGGCTCCACCTGCTGCATCCAGTCGTAGAGTTCGCTGATATCCATGGCGGCCAGCTGGGCGATGTTCTTATCCAGCAGGCGGTACGAGAGCGCTTCGCGGTTGAGCCGTTGCCCGCCACACTCGGGGCAGGTCGTTGTACAGGCAAACTGTTCGGCCCACTTCTGAGCCGAGGCCGAGGCCTCCTTCTCCTGCAGCAGCGTGATGTACTTAGCCACTCCGTCAAAGGTGGTGAAGTAGTCGCTCGAGGTGCCAATCAGCTGGCTCTTGATCTTGATGCGCTCCTCACTTCCGTAGAGCACGTCGTCAATCGCCTCATCGGGCAGTTCGCAGACAGGGGTCTTGAGCGTGGCATCATACTTCTCGAGCAGGGCACTTATCTCCCAGAAAATCATGCTGTTCTTCCCCTTGCCAAGCGGCACGATGGCCCCATCCTGTATGGAGAGGCTGCGGTCGGGGATGACCTTATCCAGTGCCATGGTGCTCACCTCGCCCAGCCCTTTGCACTTGGGACAGGCCCCTTGAGGAGAGTTGAAGGAGAAGTTGTTGGGGGCCGGCTCACGGTAAGAGAGGCCCGTCACCGGACACATCAATCGGCGGCTGTAGTGGCGCACCTGAGCCGTCTCCAGGTCGAGCACCATCAGCAATCCATCGCCCTGTCGCATGGCCGTAGCCACACTGCTCTTCAGTCGGCTGTCGTCCTTGTCTTGCACTTTCAGCTTGTCGATGACCACCTCCACATCGTGCGTGCGGTAGCGGTCCAGCTTCATTCCCGGCAGTGCTTCGCGCACCTCGCCATCGACGCGCACATAGAGGTAGCCCTTCTTGCGCACCTGCTCAAAGAGCTCCTTATAATGCCCTTTACGCCCCCGCACCAACGGTGCCAGCAGGTAAATCTTGCGACCCGCATAGTCGTTGAGGATGAGGTCGAGGATTTGCTCTTCGCTGTACTTCACCATCTTCTCGCCCGAGAGATAGGAGTAGGCCTCGCCGGCACGCGCATAGAGCAGGCGGAGGAAGTCATAGATTTCGGTGGTGGTCCCCACGGTAGAGCGAGGATTCTTGTTGGTAGTCTTCTGCTCAATGGAGATCACGGGGCTAAGCCCTTGAATTTCATCCACATCGGGCCGCTCCAGGTTGCCCAGAAAGTTGCGCGCGTAGGCCGAGAAGGTCTCAATATAGCGTCGTTGTCCCTCGGCATAGAGGGTGTCGAAGGCCAGGGATGACTTGCCGCTGCCACTCAGCCCTGTGATGACGGTCAGGCTGTGGCGCGGAATCTGTACATCCACATTCTTCAGGTTGTGCACACGGGCACCATATACGGAAATCTGTTCTGCTTCGTCCATTGTTGTTCATTTATATGCTATCGTCCGATCAGGAGGTGCGCCTCGCTATCCTATCCTTGCGCACGCCCTATATATAATAAGGTATAGCAGGTGCTCTACAACCAGGAGAAGGAGCATTCCCGCAAACCTCACTGCAAAAATAGCGGTTTCTTGGCGAATAACGAATGAAAAAATGGAATTTTTACTATCTTTGCCGCGCAAAGGGCCTATTTTGCCCGTGCAAATGCAGTTATTTAACAACCAGAACAACATGAAACGTATCAACCGCATAGCTTGCTTGCTGCTCCTGAGCCTGCTCCCCTTGGGAAAGAGCTGGGCCCAACAGGCGGACAACAGCTTTCTCCACACCATCGAGAAGGGTCAGAGCCTCTACTCCATCGCCAGCATGTACGGGGTGACGGTGCAAGAGATTGTACAGCTCAACCCAGGCAGTGACCAGAAGATTGTCACGGGACGTACCCTCCGCATACCGCGCAAAGGGAGTCAAGCAGCGGGCGAAGAGAGCTTCCACACCATTGCTGCCGGCGAGACCCTCTACCGGCTGACGGTGAAGTATGGCGTTACGGCCCAGCAGATCTGTGCAGCCAATCCCGGACTGAGTGCACAGAACTTCCGCATCGGACAGGTCATCCGCATCCCGGCCAGTGAGTCCACCCCTGCTACAGGGAGTGCAGTAACCGCTACTACAGGGAGTGGTGTAACCCCTGCCGTATCCAACCCGACCGACACCCACCAGACCAAGCCACAAGGCGTAGAGTCCCGTTGCCGCGAGATGCACCGGGTGAAGAAGAAAGAGACGCTGTTCAGCATCAGCCGGCAGTATGGCATCAGCCAGGAACAGCTCATCGCAGCCAATCCCGAACTCCGGGGAAGCGACAAGCTGAAGAAGGGCAGCCTGCTCTGCATCCCCTACACCACCCCTACCGAAACGGCACGCCCCACCGAAGTGCCCACCGACAAGCAGCTCTTCAACGAAGCGGCCCAACCCGCCAAACGGTATCAAGTAATCAAAGCCGCCGTGATCCTCCCCTTCCTGGATGTGCCGCAGACCGAAAGCTCGCGCATGACGGAGTACTACGAAGGATTCCTCATGGCCATAGATAGCCTGAAGCGCACAGGGGTGAACATCGACCTCTACACCTACAACTCGGGCGATGAAAAGAGCTCCATCCAGCCGCTGCTCAACCGTGAGGAGCTGAAGCAGATGGACATCATCTTCGGCCCACGCCATCAGGAGCATATCGCCCCCCTGGCCCAGTACTGCAAGAAGCACGATATCCGGCTCGTCATCCCCTTCACCTCGAAGGACAACGCCGTCTTCTCCAACCCCATGGTCTATCAGGTCAACACCCCCCAGTCCTACCTCTACTCCGAGGTGTATGACCACTTCATGCGGCAGTTTGCCCAGCAGCAGATCATCTTTATCGAAGCGCAGGAGGGGAGCAAGGAGAAGGCTGAATTCATCAAGGGACTGAAAGAGGAGCTGGCCACCCGGGGCATTGCCACCCGCAGCGTGAGCGACGAAGCCACCTCGGAGGAGTTGAAGCAGTGCCTCAGCACCACGAAGGAGAACCTCTTCATCCCCACCTCGGGCAGCAACCTGACCCTCATCAAGATCCTGCCCCAACTGGTACTGACCGTGCGCGAGAACCCCGAACAGCGCATCCACCTCTTTGGCTATCCCGAGTGGCAGACCTACACCAAGGACCACCTGGATGCCTTCTTCGAGCTGGACACCTACTTCTACTCGTCGTTCTACACCAACAACCTGCTGCCTGCCTCCATCCGCTTCACCTCGGCCTACCGCCGCTGGTATGCCAAGGAGATGGACGACCGCTACCCCAAGTATGGCATGCTGGGCTTTGATACCGGCTTCTTCTTCCTCAAGGGGATGGCCCGCTATGGCAACCGCTTCGAGGAGCAGATGAACCAACTGGAACTGGTGCCCATCCAGACGGGCTTTAAGTTTACGCGCGTCAACAACTGGGGCGGCTTCATCAACCGCAAGGTGTTCTTCGTACACTTCACCCGCGACTACGAGTTGCTCAAGCTTGACTTTGATTAATCCCCTGACCCCATGACGAACTCCATCCAACCCATCGCACATCCCGTTGCGGCCGGCAAGCACTCCGTAGGCTGTCGCTTGTTGCTGCTGGCCTCTCTCTTTCTGCTGGCCGGTACCACGACCACCTTGGCCCAGGTAGGCGATCAGCGCCACAACCTGGCCGTGGGTATCAACGGCGGTATGAACATGGCCTCGGTGAGCCTGACCCCTACCGTGAAACAAGCCCAGCTGGGTGGTATCAACGGTGGATTGACGGCCCGCTACATCTCCGAAAAGCTCTTCAAGATGATCTGTGGCCTGCAGGTGGAGCTCAACTATGCGCAGCGCGGATGGGATGAGCACTACATCGACTATCCCGAGCTGAGCTATACCCGCAAGATGAACTACCTGGAGATGCCCTTCCTGGCCCACCTGGCCTTTGGTCGCGACCGGGGAATGCAGTTCTTCATCCATGCCGGTCCGCAGATAGGTTTCCTGCTGAGCGACAGCGAGAGCATCGCAGGCGACTGGGAAGGTGCCCTCTCTGATGGAGCCAATCTCGTCACCGAGCAGCATGGCAAGGCCATCGACAATCGGTTTGACTACGGCATAGCCGCGGGTCTGGGCGTAGAGCTGCGCACCAAGATAGGCCACTTCCTGCTCGAAGGGCGCTACTACTACGGCCTTTCGGACTTCTACAACAGCACCAAGCGCGACTACTTTGCCCGCTCAGCCCACAACGTAATGACCGTCAAGCTGGCCTACCTCTTCGACCTCAGCCGATAAGCCCCAGTCACCCCAGCGCCAGCATATACCTTAACGAATACCGCAACGGATTCCGCCCTGAAAACCGCAACGAATAGCATAAAAAAATGACGATTACATTACTGCAACGAGACATTGTCTGGGGCCATCCCGCTGCCAATCGGCAGGCTGCCGAACATCAGATTCTTGCGGCCCCCCAAAGTGACCTCTACGTATTGCCCGAGATGTGGAGCACGGGCTTTGTAACCCAACCCGAAGGGCTTGCCGAACGCGATGGCGCCTCACTCGAGTGGATGAAGCAGATGGCCCGTCGGCTCGATGCCGCCCTGGCCGGTAGCATAGCCACCGAAGCGGAGGGTCGCTACTACAACCGCTTCTACTTTGTCAAGCCCACGGGTGAAGTGACCTACTACGACAAGCATCACCTCTTCACCTACGGTGGCGAACAGCTGCACTATACGGCTGGCGAAAAGCGAGTGATTGTGGAGTGGCGAGGGGTGCGCTTCCTGCTGCAGGTATGCTACGACCTGCGCTTCCCCATCTTTGCCCGCAATGCAGCCGATGGTGCCGAAGCCTACGACGTAGCGCTCTACGTGGCTTCGTGGCCCATCACGCGTCGTGCGCCTTGGGACCTGTTGCTGCGTGCCCGGGCCATTGAGAACCAGGCCTATGTCTGTGGGGTGAACCGCATTGGCCACGACCCTGCTTGCACCTACAACGGCGGCACCTGCCTGATTGATGCCTACGGCCGCACCCTGCAGGCCTGTCCCGACGATACCGAGTCATCCATCACCTGTACCCTCGACCTGGACCGGCTACGTGCCTTCCGCCAGAAATTCCCCGTCCTCCACGACAGAGACCCCCGCTAACCCGGCTCCTTCGACATGTATTGAATCTCGAGCTCCTTGCCTGGCTTATTGATAATCATGTAGCGGTTGTAGAGCCTATCTACGATGAAGAGGGTCAGGTCTTCACTCTTCCTCACCACGGTGAACGAATCCATTACTCCCGACCGCCTCAGATAGAGCTGATTGCCAATCAGGCAGAGCCGCTCGTCGGCCCGGATGGCATGGTTGGGAAACGCAAAGCCCGCGAAACCCTGGATGTTGCGCACATAGAGCAGGCCATCCACTCGCAGCAGCTCCACCCAGCCCCGCTTCACCACATCGGGCTTCTCCGCATAGACCCCATCCGACTTCATGTCGAGCCAACGCTCCGTCTTGCACTTCATCTTGCGGTCGGCAAAGAGCACCCGCTGCAGCTTCTCCTCATCGAGCGTCTCCTCGGTAATCATGATGGGATAGGACTTGATCCAAGCCAGGCTGGTGCTCAGTTCACTTGCGCTGTTGATGCGGTTTACTCGGAGCACCTCCTCGTTGCATCGGCGGTTCATCTCATCGCGACTCACCTCCCCCTCGGCCACCAACGGATGGTCGGAATCCTGCTGCATGAAGACCCTTCCCTGCTCGTCGTGAAACAGGCGCAACCCGTTGGCCAAGGTCTCCATCCAGCGATAGACCTGCGTAGGATTGCTCAGCGAGATGTAGCGTTTTTTCCAAAAGATGCCATCCCCCACCTGCATGTTCAGGAGGTTCACGTGGATGCCGCTCTCTTCATCAATCAGCGCCGAACCGATGCGGGGGAAGTACAAGATGCCATCGTCGGTCGAGAGCTCGAGCCCCGAGAAATCCACTGCCCGGGGCCTGCGATGAAAGGTCACCCCATTCACCCTATCGACCCAGGCCACCTCGCCATCGGTCCGCCTCATCCGCTCAAAGCCCGTGGCCAGAGCCGCCCCCACAAAGCGTTGTGCCATCCCCTCGTGCGAGACAATCTGTACCACCTCCTCTTCATTCCCCTCCAACAGCGACGAAGGAATCATCCCCCGCTCCAGCCGAGCCATACCCTCGTGCTGCTGAGCATCCAGCTCGCGACATCCCTCAAAAGCCATCTCCCAATCGCGTTCAGCCGAAGGCAGTCCAAAGGCCCGGTAGAGCCCCACCTGGTCGATGAGGATGCAGCACGCCTTGCTGCCGTGCCTGCGCAATCCGCGCCCCACCATCTGCAGGTACTTGGCCAGCGAGAGCGTAGGACGCGCCATCTGGATAAACTCCACGTCGGGACAGTCAAACCCCTCCGAAAAGAGGTCCACGCTCACCAGCACCTCGGGCGACCCCTGCTCCCTGAATCGGTTCACCACCTCCTGCCGCTCCCCCTTCGGGGTCTTCGAGCTGAGTGCCAAGATATCCACCCCCTGCTGCCGATAGTAGGCCGCGATATGCTCCGCATGGGCAATGTCGATGGCATAGATGATGCCCTTCTTGCCCGCCGCATGACGCTGATAGGTGGCAAAGAGGCGCTCGATACAGGGCGTATCATCCAGCTTTTCGCGCATCTCCTTCGTCTGGTAGTCCCCATCCGTGCCCCGCTTGGTCAAGGCATCCACCCGTTGCTGCTCATCGCTGTCGGGCCTCACGGCATAGTAGTCGTACGGGCAGAGCCACCCCTCGGCAATAAAGCGCTTGATGCCTTGCGCCTGCACCAGCACCTCAAACAGGTCGGTGAACCCCTCGCCACTCATACGCCAAGGCGTGGCCGTCAGTCCCAGAAACTTCGCATCGGGCCAGGCATCCCACAGCAGGCGGTAGCTCTTGGCCAGCGCATGATGCGCCTCATCAATCACCACAAGGCCCACTCCCATTCGGTCGAGCGAAGCCGAGTGCATACGGCGCGAAATGGTCTGGATGGACTCCACCATCAGGTTCTTCCGCTCGATGCCCATGCGCCGGATGGTCTGCCGAATCTGCTCGATCAGTTCCCGTCGGTGGGCCACGATCAAGATGCCGCTCCCCTGCCCCTCAGTCGGCTGAAACCCCTTGACGAGCTGAGCCAGCACCACCGTCTTGCCCGTACCCGTGGGCATCTGCACCATCACGCTGCGATGCTCCCGAAAAGCCTCACGCACCTGTGAACAGATGGCTATTTGATAATCTCTCAACATATCACTACCCCCCAGCCTCATCCGGGGGAAAACAAAAAAGCCCTCCCGACGCATAGCGCCAGGAGAAGCTTTAGAAATCAACAGTTTAGCGAATTACACCGCATCCATGCCGTCAGCTTACTCAATGTCGGCATCGCTACCGCTGCCACCACCGCCGGTCTCCGTGCCCGTGCTGCCACCGCTATTCTCGGTATTACCGGCATTGTCCGGGTCCTCGACGGTGCCATCATCGCTCGAGGTGACGCGCTTCACCACATCACCGTTGCGGTCGTAGCAGGTGATGTTGATGGCCGTACGTGCCAGCTCGTCCTTGATGTCCACGCTCGGTGTGAAGATGACGCGTCGGGTGGTAATCAATCCCGAAGCCACCTGGTTCACGTCGCTCACCGAGGAGGCCCGCAGTCCGAAGCGCATCGACCCCAGTCCCGGTACGGCCACCGAATGGCCCTCCGTAGCCCAGGCCTTGATGACATCCGCCAGAGCGTCCCACGAAGCATTGATACTTCCCTTCGAGATGCCGCTGCGCAGGGCAGCTTCCTGAATCACCTTGCTCTGTGAGAGCTTGCTGTACAGTTCGGGCTGCATCACGTAAGCCCACTTCTCTTTCGATTTGTCGAACGACACGTTGCGTTCCACAGCTTTCACTTTGATGCTCATAGTCGTAAGTAAAGATTAAAAGGGTTAAGAAATTTGTACAATGCAAAGATACCACCCTTTTCTCACCCCACCAAGAGTTGTTCCGCCCCCCGCAGCCCCCTGTTCCGGATTCCGTGACACAAGGGGGATGGTGTGTTCGACACCGCAACGCACAAACAATGGTTATTTCGCGTTAACAAGTTAACACCAGCCGCAGCAACTGCACCCCATGCTGCACCACCCCACCTTACGCCCCCATTTCATTTTCCTCGCGAGGAAAAAAAATTTTCACCCCGAGAAAACAACCATCCCCTCACCATCCATCACCCATCCAATCCTCAAGGGGCCTCTAGGAGAAGTGTTAACTTGTTAACGCGTAACGCGCCCCGTCAACCCACTTCTTACTTTAAGAGAAAACTTTAATATTATATAATATATATAATATTACCCCTTAACCACTATTTCCCCTCGAGGCCCTGCGAAGCCAAAATCCAAGTCCGTTTCGCGGTAACAGTTAACGGTCTGCCAGGACACACCGTAATCAATTTGCATTAAATCACTCTTGAACGTCCGTTATTGATAAACTCCGTAATCTTTTCCCTCACGAGCGCCTTCTCGTCTGTATCAAGGACATCTATCAGCAATTGTTGCTGTTGCGCCATCTCAGGCTGAGGGTCGAGCATGTCGAGCACCTTCTTATCGAGCGGCCACGTCACACATTTGTTCTTGCCTATCAGTTGCATGCGCGATCCCATACGTTTGGATTGCACCGCCACGGGGATGCCGCTCTCTGAGGATGCCTCAAGCCAGAAGTTCAATACTTGGTCCTCATGCTCCAGCACCATGTCGAGGTCGTCGGGCGCAAAGAGTATCAGCCCTGGCATACAGTGGTAGTCAAGCCCTATGCGCTTCATCGCCTCGCCATACTTGTCGGAGATGGCCGGCAGGTTGGGATAAGGGAAATAGAAGCGGATTTCCTTGATGCCATACTGGCGGTTGGCCTCAATGAAGTCCCAGAACTCCTTGGGATGAAACTGCGGATTGATCTCCAGCAGCAACCCCTCACTTCTGAGCAGCGGCTTGAGCGTTTCGCAGAGGATGTTCTTCACCACGTTGGTCGATGAAAACGCCTTGATCTTCCGCTCAATGGCAATGTGCTGCATATCCTTGCGGTTGTCGATGATGACGTGGCAGTTGGGTCCTATCCTGTGACGCTCCACACCGAAGTTCCAGTCGTATGACTCATCCTTGATATTCTCCATCTTGAATATTGTCACCCCGCCTTCGTGGAAGAGCGTCTTGCAACGATACTCCTTATCCCCCATCCTCGGCACCAGCTCGCCCTTGACGATACGGTCGATGTACTTCTGCAGAATCTCCTGCTTGTGCAGCTTGAGGTCCTCGATATGCTTCTCAATCTCCTCCTTCGATTGAAACAGATTGCCCTCTGGCTTTTCCAGAGGGATAAACTCATAGGTATATACCGGTAGTTGTAACTCTTGGCTCATGGTTATTGTATTTAACGGTTAGTGTTCATTGCATAATATTTTGCGTGCATCAGTTTCACATGCTCTACCAAATCCTTGTAGAATTTTGACGAGATGTGCTCCGATTGATATTCAGCACATTCGTTCATTCCCTGCAGGCTTTCGTAAAATTTCTGGTTCTTCATCTCGTTCCATTTGCGCGACACCTCGGCCTGCTGCATCTGCTTCGCTGTGCCCAGCATACTGTTCATCAGCTTCACCCACGTGGCCAGATGGATGGTCTTTGGGCCTTTCAGCCAATGCTTATGGCTTGCAACGACCAAGTAGGCGATGCGATCAATTCGGTATTGAAAAGTCATCTCGGCCTCGCATACTTTCACAAAGGCCGCCCACTCCTCCAGCGTGACACGCAGGAACAGGGGGTTAAACCACTTCGCCTGCTCCGTATCGCTTGGGTCCGTCGCTCTTTTTATCACGGTGAGGGCCTCCTTATGATCCACTCCATTCACCCACGGAATGCGCTCTATCTCTCGGCCCGACTCCTCCAACTGCTCCTCCCTCTGCCTCTGAGCTTTGTAAAGATGAACATGCACGGGGTGATTGCCTATCAGTTTCAGCATCTCCATCACAGCCTCATTACCCTCATCACCGGATTCAGCGATTAAGCGGAAACTGACGCACGTCATCACGCACACCGCTGTATATTCCGCCTCTCGGGGAGTGCGTTCAATCGTCTCTCCGTCGGGGGTGATAAAGGTCGAATAGCGTTTCAGCAGGGTGTTCCAGAGCGCTATCACCTCCATCTCCAACGCCTGCGACCCAAGCAGACGCCCTGCACAAAACACCTCCATTTCGTGCCAAATCTGAGTGGGCGACAACTCGTCATATCTGCGCTCCAGTTCGGCCAAGGCAGGGTAGAGCGTACAAAACAGCTTGCTCTTCTGATATTCGTGCC
>CAMCUZ010000025.1 GCA_945879145.1 uncultured Mediterranea sp. | reverse complement strand
TCTACTGTTTCAGCTAATAAAGAGAAAAAGTGTCTAGTGAAATCAGGAAAAGACAAATCACGTTCGTTTTTTAGAGAAGATATAGTGTATTGGCCAAAGCAGATGTACTTCCTTTCCCGAAGGAGATATACTGCTTTGGCCGATGAACTATACATCGATATTTCGAGCTGAGCCCAAGGAGCGGGAGAAGATGATGCACGACTCCGATCACCTCTAACCCCTGTCAGGGCCTGTTCTGGTCAACCTATCCAGCAGGCCCTGACAGCCATCCTCGAGCAGGTCGAGTACCAGGTCGAATCCCGCTGCGCCGCCGTAGTAGGGATCTGGCACGTGGTCGGCCTCGGGGTGATGACGGCAGAAATCTGTCATACGGCAGATTTTCGCCTCAGCCTCCAGCGTAGGGGCCAGTCGGTGCAGGTCGTCCAGATTGCGGTCGTCCATGCCAATAATCCAGTCAAACTCCAGGAAATCGTTGCTGGTCACTGGCCGCGAGCGGTGGATGAGCAGGTAGCCACGGCGAGCAGCGTGGCTGCGCATACGGGGGTCGGGCAGCTCCCCTTGGTGGTAACCGATGATGCCCGCTGAGTCAATCACAAACTCCTCCTGTACTCCTTCGCGCTCCACGAGTCGCTTCATCACCCCCTCAGCAGCCGGCGAACGGCAGATATTACCCAGACAGACAAATAAGATACGCGTTTTCTTCTGTTTCATACTTCGTTGGAATAAGGTCTCTTTAGGATAAAATATGGGTTCATGTAGGTCGGTTTACTATCTCGAGCAACTGTGCGTAGTTCGGCCTGCTGTTAGCGGCAATCACTCCCGTAGGGGCGGTCAGGCAGAGCGGGTCTCCGTTGGCCGAGGTGATGATACCTCCAGCTTCGGTCAGAATCAGCGAGGCAGCCGCATAATCCCAGGGGCTGAGCAGGTACTCAAAGTAGAGTTCGCAGCGCCCCATGGCCAGGTAGCAGAGCTCGGCGGCACAGGCACCAAAGCGACGGATATCGTTGCAGCGGTCGAAGGCTTCGAGGATGATCCGGGAGCAGGTAGCTGCATACTCCTTATGATACACCGGCAGGGCGGTGCAGAGCAGGGCGTCCGCAAAGGTGCGTTGCGAAACGTGAATAGGCTTGCCGTTGAGAAAGGCCCCTTTCCCTCTCTCTGCATAGAACAGCTCATTGGTTTGCGGCAGATAAACCACCCCCATCTCGATGACCTCCTCGTGCTTCAGTCCTACGCAGATGGCCCATTGGTTCAAGCCTCGGCTATAGTTGGCCGTGCCGTCAATAGGGTCGATAATCCAGGTGTATTGCTGCTCCGCATCGTGTACATCCATCTCCTCGCAGAGGAATCCCGATTCAGGCATCCATGCTCGTAATTGGTTACACAAGTAGTTCTGCACAGCCACGTCGCTCGAGGTTACGATGTTAGCGCATCCCCCCTTTTGGGTAATCTCAAAACCGTCGGCAATCATCAGACTTGCTGCTTGACGTACGGTATGAATCAGTTGATCTATCGATATCATCATTTCTACTCTTCTTTGTTGCAAAAGTACTTGGTTTTGGTCAATCTGCCAAACGAAGGAGATAGAAAATGAAAGGCTTTACAAAGTAAAATGACGGCTATAGCACGTGGCCATAACCGTCATATTCGATGTTTTAGTGAGAATTCATTCCAGGATTACCTCCTGCAAAACCATTAGATTTGCTCTTCGGCGGGCAGCACTTCACCTTTTTCGTTGAAGAGTACCTCTATGGTCTCTGCATCCGCATTGACCAGCGTCACCTTGTAGGTCTTGGCCTCTTCGGTCTCTTTTACATAAGCTGCCTTGATGCTCATCTCCTTGAAATCCTTGGCTAAGGCATCCTTTACAGCTTGAGGGAGTTTGTCCACTTCGATGGCCTTGTAGGGATCCTGGTTGACTACCTGGGCCATCAGGTTCATGTCGTTTACTGTTGCATTGCTGGCCGAAGCCATGTTAACACCAAAAGTTGCCATCATTGCGGCTGCAAAAAGAACTTTTTTCATCATAATAATACCTATTAAAAAATTAAACATGATGCTCACCTCACGCTTTCCTGAGGTTGACGATGCAAAGGTAAAATGAGTCGGTATATCCTGCAAGTGTGTGTCAACCGACGGGCAACTTGTGTCAATAAGCGGCTTGATAGTAGTCTATTATTTCCTCTTGTCTTCAGCTTATGTTCAGCGTCGAGAGCTGTCCTACGTATTGTCTGCCCACGGGTAGGACTTTTCCGTTGCAGAGCGTAACCTCCTGCTTGTTGAAGCACTTGATTTTCGATTTAGAGACGATGAACGAGCGGTGTATGCGCAAGAACGATTCCTGTGGCAGCATGCTACAGAGATTCTTCAAGAGGATGCGCGAGAGTACGCTTTTCTCCGTAGCCCGGTGAATCTTGCAGTACGATTCCAGGGCTTCCACATAGAGAATGTCGTCCAGGGGGATGGTGATGTTCTTGTACTCCTGCTTCACCACGATGGATTGAGCCGTGCTCTTCATGGCTTCACGCCCCATGCGCCGCATGGCCTTGGCAAAGGCGGTCTGGAAGCGGCTGAAGGCAAAAGGCTTGTGAAGATAATCCACGGCATCCAGGTCAAACCCGTTGAGCGCATAGCGCAGGTAAGCCGTGGTGAAGATGAAGCAGCACTCCTTGGGTAGCTGTGCGGCCAGGTCGAGGCCATTGGTCCCCTCCATTTCGATGTCGAGAAACACGATGTCGGGGTGGAATTGACGGATCATCTCCAACCCTTCTTGCGGGTCGGTCGATGTCTTGAGCTCTACCTGGCCCATGCGTTGGCAGAACTTCTGGATTACATCGAGCGCCAATGGCTCGTCGTCGATGGCTACACAGCGTACGATTTCATTCATGATTGTTCAGATTGATTTCAAGATAAACGGTAAATAGCCCCTTCTCCTCTAGGATATGGAGCTGATGGTGGTGGGGGTAGATCGCCTCCAGTCGGCTTCGACAGTTGCTGATGCCTACGGGCAGCTCCTTGCGGAACTCGTCGGCATGCTTCATCAGAGGGTTGGTGGTTGTAAATTGCAGCCTCCCCTTCTCAAGGCGCAGCTGGATGGTGATGTTGCTGTCGTGCATGTTGGAGGCGCCATACTTGAAGGCATTCTCCACGAAGGTCAGGAAGATCATCGGGGGGATGATGGTGGAGTCGTCGTCCACCTCGCATTCCCACACCACCGTGGTATGGCTGTTCAGCCGGATACGCTCCAGATCGATGTAGTTGCTGATGTAGTTGGCCTCGTCGCGTATGCTGACCCAGTCGTTGCCGGCCGTCACATAGCTATACCTCAGCAGCTCGGTAAACTTGATGAAGGCCTCTTCGGCCTTATCAGAGGTACCGATGACCAGACTGTAGAGGGAGTTGAGCGTGTTGAACAGGAAGTGGGGCGTAATCTGAGCCTTGAAGAGGGCCAGCTCGGCTCGGTTACGCTGGCTCTCGGCGATGCTCTGCAGCAACCTGCGGTAGTAGAGTTCCTTGATGAAAGCCACGCTTATCGCGTATCCCATCACTACGGACCACATAAACCACAGGCTGATGGTGACGTGGTAGTTGCGCATGCGCGTCTGGTATTCGCTCATCGATGGTAAAAGGAAATTCACCTTGGGTAGCGGGTAGCAGGTCAGGAGATAGGTGATTATCACCATCAGCGCGGAGATAATGGCCAGCTTAGCGTACCTCCTGTTGAGGATGAGCTGCGGAAACTGGAAGAACTTGGTGGCATAATAGCATCCGTAGAGATCAGCCACAGCCAGACAGGTAAACACAGGAGATACGGCCCACCAGTAGCTGGCCGGCCCCAGCAGCATGAGGAGCGGCATAAAGAGGATGGCAAAGAATAGATCAAAAATGAAGTCCGTTTTATGTTCAAGTGATTTCATGGCGCAAAAATAGTGCATTTCTGCATCTGCAGCAAATCTTTCGGTCGCCGTTTATTGACAAATTTCCCTCTTCTATTGACACAGGTTTTGCATGATACGGCTATTTCCTCTATTTTTGTCTCGAAATCAATAAAACGTAGATGTTATGAAGAGCAAACAACTTATGATCTCAGCAGTTGCCTTAGTCCTATTGATGGCCTGTCAAGGCAACAAGATAAAGGAACAAGAAGCTTTGGCCGAAATCTCTAAACAGGAGTTAGCTACAGCATTGAGCGAACGCGACCAGTTGCTCGAACTGGTCATGGAGGTGGCCAATGGATTGGAGCAAATCAAGCAACTTGAACACATCATGACCGTCTCGACGGAGCATCCGAAGGGGAATCCTAACCAGCGGGCACAGATGATGGCCGACATCTCCAGCCTGAAGGAGCTCTCCAATCAGCGACAGATGCGCTTGCAGGAACTGGAGTCCAAGCTGAAGAACTCCACTATCAACAACAAGGAACTGCAAGGTATCATCAAGGCTTTGCGCAGCCAGATTGAGAGTCAGTTGGAGGAAATCGAGTTGCTGAACCAACAGTTGCTGATAGCCAATCGAAAGATTCATACTTTGAACCATGCGGTTGACTCGCTCGAAACTACCGTCACGACCATCACTGCCGAGCGCAATACGGCTCAAGAGGCTTCGCAGAAGCTAGAGAATGAACTCAACACCTGTTGTTACGTGATCGCTACCAAATCAGAGTTGAAGGAGCACAACATCATCGAGTCTGGGTTCTTGCAGAAGACCAAGTTGATGAAGGGTGATTTTGACAAGGGATACTTTGTCATCAGCGATAAACGAACGCTTAGCCGCTTGCCGCTGGGTGCCGACAAGGTGAAGCTGCTGACCAGCCATCCCGAGACCTCGTATGAGTTGACCGAAGAGCAAGGAGAGAAAATATTGGTCATCACCCAGCCCGAGCAATTCTGGAGCCTGACCAATTATCTCGTTGTCCAAAAGAACTGATACCCATCTTCTGAATTATTTCCAATATAAACCCTAACCTAGACTATTCTGATCCTTCACGCTGTCAGCTTCCCTCTTTCATAACATGGAGGAGTTGACGGGTGAAGGATTTGGTATTCTCAATGGAATCACCTACTTTTGCGGCATCTATTCATCAATTGAAATTCTTAGATAGTCTCTTTCTATGACGAACCAATTAGGTAATCGTATGCTGGCCGTGGCCGATGCGTCGCAGGTGGCCGGACTGATGCGCTTCTTTAAGTGCGGCAAGGGGGAGTATGGTGAAGGCGACCGCTTTCTGGGCATCAAGGTGCCCACTACGCGCCGTATCGTGAAGGAGTGCTGGCGCGAAACCGGCTTCGACGAACTGGAATGCTGCATCACCAGTCCCTATCACGAGGTGCGCTTGGCCGCCCTGCTCACCCTGGTCGAAATCTTCAAACACGCTCGGAAGGAGCCTGACCTAAGGCAACGTTGTGTAGCGTTTTACCTGGCCCATACCGACTATGTCAACAACTGGGACCTGGTTGACCTCAGTTGCTATCACCTGTTGGGCGAATGGCTTATCGACAAGGAGCGCTCCTTGCTCTATGGCTTGGCCGACCAAGGGAAGAGCATTTGGGAGCAACGTATCGGCATTGTCAGCACCATGCAGTTCATCCGCAAGGGACAGTTGGATGATACCTATGCGATAGCGCAACGCTTCCTCGACAAGCCCCAGCCGCTCCACGACCTGCTGCAGAAGGCGGTAGGCTGGCTGCTTCGTGAGGCAGGTAAGCGCGATGAGGCTCGTCTGCAGGCATGGCTTGCGTCCCGAGCCTGCATCATGCCCCGCACCATGCTTCGCTATGCCATCGAGCGGTTGCCCGAAGCCGACCGCCTCCGCCTGCTGCAGCAGAAGTGAATGAAGCCAATCAGTAGCTCTCGACGTTGGCCAGATTCCATACGTTGAGGAAGGAGGCACGGGTGATGTCGGTAGCCTTTTCGTAGTTGATTTTGTGAGCCTCGTCACCAGGCTGATGGTAGTCGGGGTGACCATCGGTGTGATACCAGATGATGGGTACTCCCTTTTTGGCAAACGAACCGTTGTCGCTGCCGCCTACAGGATTGTCCCATGGCTTATACACGGGGTCAAGCTGGAGGCCGTAGCGCTGGATATCCTCTTTCAGCCACTCGCCGAAGGCGGGATGGGAGGCGGTGTAGAAATAGACTACATGCTGCGGATTCTCCGGCTTGTTGTTGCGGCCAATCATGTCGAAGTTCAGGTAGCCCTTTACTTGATGGATGAAGGGGCAGCTCTGGGTGAAGTGCTTTGATCCGAGCAGGCCCAGCTCTTCGCCGTCCCAGAAGGCAAAGATAACGTTTCGTTCGGGCACGCTTTTCGATGAGGCAAAGGCTTTGGCAATCTGCAGCACGGCACTTACGCCCGAGGCATTGTCATCGGCACCATTGTAAATCTTGTCCTCCTCCAGATCGGGGTCGCAACCGATATGGTCAAAGTGTGCACCCACAATGACGTATTCATCGCTCTTCTTGCCAGGAATCATGCCCAGGATATTGACCATGCTGAGCTTACGGTGGGTCATCTGCTTCAGTTTGGCCACCGAGTCGGGTTCAACATAATAGGGCTTGCGCTTCTGCCACTCCATGCTATAGGCCTCAAAAGGGTGCTCGTAGTTGTCGCCCAGCGGAGCGATACCCCATTGCCGCAACATCGACTTGATGTATTGCGCGGCTATCTTCGAGTCACGGGTTCCGGCTTTGCGCCCGTTAAGCTCGTCACTGGCCAAGAAGCCGATATGTGCCTTGGTGGCCTCAATCGTAATGGTCTGCAGGGCCTGCTCCTTGTCGGCCAACTTCTGTGTTTCGGGTTTCTTCTTGGCCGATACGGTGGCCGTCCCCAAGATGGCCCACAGAGCAGCCAGGGCGATGATTACTTTTGTCTTCTGTTTCATAAGTAGCTGTTTTTTATGGTGAGAAATAATGAAGGAAAATTCTTAACAATCAGTTTTTTCTTCTTCCAAAGTCGCTTCGCTCTACCTCTAATCAATCTCTAATCATTCTCTAATCAAACTCTAATCAAACTCTAATTGGGAATTAGAGTCAGATTAGTGTTACTTTAGACTTACTATTGAGTTACTTTAGACTTACCTTAGAGTTACTGTAGTGTAGCTTTTGACCGTCTAACCATCCAAATAGGATAAAATTGGCAGGTAATTGTCCTAAACTTCGTTTTTTCTTCTTGCTAACCCTTTGGGGACTAAAAAATAAAGATTTTGGACAAATTAAAGTAGCTCGACGCTTATTGCTTGACGAAGCTGTCGGGGTAGGTGGTGGGTTGCTCTATCTCTCCTGTACGCAGGCGAATCCAGGTGTTGAAAGCGCGTTGACCCTCTTTCAGCACGATGACGCGGGCCCCGTTGGGGAGGTGGTTATACACGGTGTTGCCACCGGTGTAACGGCCGTAAGCCAGCAATACCTTATGCCACATGGCAGCATAGTCGTTGTCGTGGTCGTGTCCCACAAAGCACCCCATCACGTCACCTTGCTCTTTGATGGCCGTGAAGAGGCCGCTGTTGAGTACCGGCGAGCAGACGGGCTCCATGCGGTTGCCGCGAAGGATGCAGCCTTCGCTTCGGGCAGCTTGTCCATACTCCGGCAGGGGGATATGGAAGAAGGCCAGGGCAGGTAGAGGAGTTCCGCCATTTTGCTCGGCATACTGACGGCTCTGCGTGCGGTACCAGTTGATTTGCTCCCCATCAATCCAGGCGTATCCCTTTGCATCGGGTAGGGTAGAGTAGGAGTGACTGTCGATGAGATAGAGTAGGGCAGCCGTTTTGCTGCCATCGGATGCGGCTACTGGCACAACAAAGTCGGTCTGCTCGGCCAGTTGCAGGTTGCAGGGCCAACTGCTGATCAGGCGATAGAGGTCGGCGCGTTTCATCTCCTGCTCATCGTCGTGGTTACCTAGGGTCGCTACAAAAGGTACCTGATGGTCGGACACTCGTTGCAGCACGGTGCGCATGGCCTCCTCGGCCGGACTACCATAAATGATGTCGCCCGTTAAGACTACGAGGTCTGGCTGCTCTGCATCCAGTACCTGGTCAATACATTCCAAGGCCTTTTTTGACTCTTCTGGTTTGCCGGGTACATAGTGTACGTCGGTGAATTGCACTACCTTGAACTCCCCTTTTGTATTGAAGCGGAGCTGGTTGGGCTTAGTTTGTCCCTGCAGGCTCAAAGCCACCATGCAGAGCATACATAATAGAATCTGTTTCATTTTTAATAGGTATAGGAATAGGGGTTGAAAGTGCAGCAAAGATACGATTTATTCAGCACCTAACCCCTATTCTTTGAATTTTTAACGATTTATATTCATGTAAATCACCGCTTATTTGAATTGAGGAGGTGAACTGAGTCGTCCTCCATTGGCCACCTTTCTGTTCCTATCTGAGCACCTTCCCTACACATTTCCCGAGATTTCTACGAGAATGCGTGGAGAAATGAACACCATCCTTAGGGAATTATGAAAACAATCGGTTCATCAGTTGTTTAATTTCTCTCTTTGCACTATCTTTGCACACTCATAAACAAAAAGATACTGCTTTTCATCAATGAAGACATTTGAAGAACTTGGTGTATCGGCTGAAATTCGCCGGGCCATCGAAGAAATGGGCTACGAACAGCCCATGCCTGTGCAGGAGGAGGTTATCCCCTATCTGCTAGGGAAAAACAACGACGTAGTGGCCTTGGCGCAGACGGGCACGGGCAAGACGGCAGCCTTCGGGCTTCCGCTGCTACAGAAGATAGAGATTGCCCGCTGCGAGCCTCAGGCACTGATTCTTAGCCCCACGCGCGAACTCTGCCTACAGATTGCCGGCGACCTGAGTGACTATGCCAAGTACCTGAACGGACTGCATGTGCTACCCGTCTATGGTGGATCATCCATCGAGAGCCAAATCAAGGCCTTGAAGCGAGGGGTGCATCTCATCGTGGCTACGCCTGGCCGACTGATTGACCTGATGGAGCGTGGCACCGTGTCGCTGGCAGCTGTGGAGAACGTGGTGCTCGACGAGGCTGACGAGATGCTCAACATGGGCTTTACGGACAGCATCAACACCATCCTAGCTGCGGTACCCGCCGAGCGCAACACACTGCTCTTCTCGGCCACGATGAGTCCCGAGATAGCTCGCATCGCCCAGAACTACCTCCACCAGGCCAAGGAGATTACCATCGGGAAGAGGAACGAAAGCACGGCAAACGTGAAGCACGTGGCCTACTGCGTGCATGCCAAGGACAAGTATGCGGCCCTGAAGCGCATCGTGGATTTCTACCCCGATATCTACGCCATCATCTTCTGCCGCACCCGCAAGGAGACGCAGGAGATAGCCGACAAGCTGATGCAGGAGGGCTACAATGCCGACTCGCTGCATGGCGAGCTCTCGCAGGCGCAACGCGACCTGGTGATGCAGAAGTTCCGCGTGCGCCATCTGCAGCTGCTGGTGGCCACCGACGTGGCGGCCCGTGGACTGGATGTGGACGACTTGACGCACGTGATCAACTACGGACTGCCCGACGACGTGGAGAGCTACACCCACCGCAGCGGACGCACGGGACGGGCCGGCAAGACGGGTACGAGCATCGCCATCATTAACCTGCGCGAGCGCATCAAGGTGCGCGAGATTGAACGCATCATCGGTAAGCAGTTTGAGGAGGGCGTGATGCCCACGGGCAAGCAGATCTGCAAGAAGCAACTCTACAAGGTGATTGATGACCTGGAGCGGGTGAAGGTGAACGAGGAGGAGATTGCCGAGTTCATGCCTGACGTCTATCGCAAGCTCGACTGGCTCTCGAAGGAGGACCTCATCAAGCGCATCGTGAGCCACGAGTTCAACCGCTTCCTGGAGTACTACCGCGACCGCGAAGAGATTGAGCAGGTGGCTGCCGTGAAGCCTGCTAAGGGCAGCAAGCGCAAAGAGACGAACGAGAAGGGTAGCAAGCCGCCCCGAGGCCGTCAGGCGGAGGAGGGCTTTGAGCGCCTCTTCATCAACCTGGGCAAGAAGGACCGCTTCACCCCGGCCGACCTGATAGGGCTCATCAACCGCAACACGCGCGACCGGGTGGAGCTGGGTCGCATTGACCTGATGCAGACCTACTCCTTCTTCGACGTAGAGGCCGGTGAGGCAGCCCACGTGGCGAAGGCCTTGAGCCGTACGCAATGGGGAGGACGCAAGGTGGTGGCCGAGCTAGCTGATGAGCGGCAGGCTCCTCCCGCCACAGAGAAGCGCCAAAAGCCGAGCCGGGCCGAACGGGGCTACACCAAGCCGCGCGGCAAGAAGGATGACTGGAAGCAGTTCTTCCAGCACGACCAGGAGTTGCGTGGACCTGAGCCGGACTTCAGTGAGGAGGGCTGGGCCAAGCGCTCGAAAAGGAAGAAGAAGTGATGCGGTCATCGCATGGAGAAAGATATCATCCCTAATCTAAACATTAACACTGCTGTCCGGTTAAAATCCGGGACATGCGGTTTAACTTATTGATAATTAATTAAATATAGCGTTCTTTGAATTTTTGGATTAAATTTTGTACCTTAGCAATTAGGCCTCTAGTGGCTGTATATTGCTATAATGAGTACGAAAAAGACCATCTTTTCACAGATCATGTCTCTGGTTTCACGTTATGAATTCCAGAAATGTGTTGATCGCTACAAGGGTGACTGGCGAACCAGATCGTTTACTTGCTTTGATCAATTCAAGGTCATGAGCTTTGCTCAGTTTACAGACAGGTCAGGTCTGAGAGACATCGAGATGACACTTGGGCTCTGTGGAAAAGATCTCTATCATGCAGGTCTTTGCTCTGTTCCGAAATCTACATTGGCAGAAGCCAACGAGAAAAGGAACTGGATGATATACAGGGACTTCGCGCAAACCCTTATAAAGGAAGCGAAGATGCTGTATCGCGATGACTACTTCCGTCTTGGCCTTAAAGAAATGGTCTATGCTTTAGACAGTACCACCATCCGACTATGCCTGGAATTATCCCCATGGGCAGAGTTTCATCACGGAGAAGGCGCCGTAAAGATGCATACCTTGATTGATTTGAGAGGAAGCATCCCGTCCTATATCATAATGACAAACGGACTGGTGCACGATTCCAAGGTTATGCCGATGATACCTGTTGAAGCATGTGCCTTCTATCTTATGGACAAGGGCTATGTATTCTTTAAGCAGCTTTATGAGTGTTTTCATCTCAAGGGAGCATTCTTCGTTACCAGAGCAAAAGACAACATGGTGTATGAAGTCGCAGAGGAACATGAGGTTGACAAATCTGCAGGACTCATCAGCGATCAAATAATCCGTCTGACGGGTAAGAATCCCTCGGTGGAGTATCCTGAGCCATTGCGTATGGTAGTATACGAGGACTACTCAACAGATAACGTCTACCGATTTCTTACAAACAACTTAATCATTGATTCTCTGACAGTTGCAGAACTGTATAGAGAAAGATGGATGGTCGAACTATTCTTCAAATGGGTGAAGCAACACCTGCATATCAAGAAGTTCTATGGGACTACTGAGAATGCAGTCTATCTACAGCTTTGGATTGCCGTATGTGACTACCTGCTACTCATCATTGCGAAGAAGAAATTCCGCCTACCTCAGTCGCTTCATGCAATCTCAAATGCTATTGGTCCGCTCCTATTCAAGCAAAGTGATATCCATTCCATATTCAATGTGACTAAAGATGATAATAATAACCGTTCGGACAACCTACCTATACAACTATCGTTGTGGTGAGATTTTAACCGGACACTAGTGAAACATTAAATAAAAATCTACATGAAATCTACAAGAAACTTGCTATGGGCACTCGCGTTGCCCATGGGACTCTGGACGGCGAGTCCAGCGTATGCCCTGCCTCGTGGGGTGGAGAGCGTGAATCACAGTGCAGGTGTCGCTACCGGTGTGGTGGGCGCCCGGCAGATCAACCCCACTACGGTAGAGGTGCTCCTAACGGACAGCACGCGCATGACGCTCGACTTCTATGGTGCAAACCTCGTGCGCCTCTTCCAGGACAACCGTGGGGGGATCCTCCGCAATCCTGAGGCCCACCCCGAAGCACACATCCTGGTGGATACGCCCCGAAAGGCGGTAGGCCCTATCTCCCTGCTGGAGAATACCGAGGAGCTGACCATTGCCACTTCCAGGATACAAGTGGTGTTCTGTAAACACAGCGGCTGCTTTAGGCTGGTGCGGCTGAGCGACGGGGCCGTCGTGGCCGAGACGGTGGCGCCTGTGGAGCTGGGCGACAAGCGGGTCACCATCCGGCTCAAGGAGCAGCCCGATGAGTACTTCTACGGCGGCGGCGTGCAGAACGGACGCTTCTCACACAAGGGGAAGGTCATCTCTATCGTCAACAGCAACAGCTGGACGGATGGCGGGGTGGCCTCGCCTACGCCCTTCTACTGGTCCACGGCGGGCTATGGCGTGATGTGGCACACGTTTGCCAAGGGGAGATACGACTTTGGCGCTACTGAGGCCAACAGGGTGTGCATCGCCCACGAGACCAACTACCTCGATCTCTTTTTCATGGTCAACGATGACCTTGTAGGGCTGCTGAATGACTTCTATCAGCTGACGGGCCATCCCGTGCTGCTCCCTAAGTTTGGCTTCTACGAGGGCCATCTCAACGCCTACAACCGCGACTACTGGAAGGAGGACGTGAAGGGCATCCTCTTTGAGGACGGGAAGCGATACGTGGAGAGCCAGAAGCGCATCGAGGGCATCAAGGAGTCTCTCAACGGCGAGAAGAACAACTACCCCTTCTCGGCACGGGCGGTGATCGACCGCTACGAGGCGCACGACATGCCCCTAGGTTGGCTGCTCCCCAATGATGGCTACGGAGCAGGCTACGGCCAGACGGAAACGCTCGACGGCAATATCCAGAACCTGAAGGGGCTGACCGACTATGCCCACGCCAAAGGAGTGGAAATCGGCCTCTGGACCCAGTCGGACCTCCATCCCAAGGAGGGGGTCAGCGCCCTGCTGCAACGCGACATCGTCAAGGAGGTGCGCGATGCGGGGGTACGCGTGCTGAAGACCGACGTGGCCTGGGTGGGCGCGGGCTATTCGTTCGGGCTCAACGGCGTGGCCGATGTGGCGCAGCTCATGCCCTACTATGGCAACGATGCACGCCCCTTCATCATCACGCTGGACGGATGGGCTGGCACGCAGCGCTATGCAGGCATCTGGACGGGCGACCAGACGGGCGGCAACTGGGAGTATATCCGATTCCATATCCCCACCTACATCGGCAGCGGTCTCTCGGGACAGCCCAACATCGGCTCGGATATGGACGGCATCTTCGGCGGAAAGCATACGCCGGTCAACGTGCGTGATTTCCAATGGAAAACCTTCACCCCCATGCAGCTCAATATGGACGGGTGGGGGGCCAACCCCAAGTATCCGCACATCCTGGGCGAACCGGCCGCTTCCATCAACCGCTGGTACCTGAAGATGAAGTCGGAAATCATGCCCTACGCCTACAGCATCGCTCGCGAGGCGGTGGATGGGAAGCCGATGGTGCGCGCCATGCTGATCGACGACCCCAATCCCTATACGCTGGGCACGGCAACAAGATACCAGTTCCTCTATGGCCCCTACTTCCTGGTGGCTCCTATCTACCAGGCTACTGAGGCTGATGAGCAGGGCAACGACATTCGCAACGGCATCTACCTGCCCGAAGGGGAGTGGGTGGATTACTTCACGGGTGATTGCTACCGGGGTGGACGCATCATCAACAACTTCGAGGCTCCTCTCTGGAAGCTACCGCTCTTCGTGAAGCGCGGAGCCATCATCCCCCTCAACCGACCGCACAATCATCCCAACCAGGTGGACGGGGCGGAACGCATCTACGAGGTCTATCCCTATAGGGAGAGCGACTTCACGGAGTACGATGACGATGGCCGTACGGAGGCCTACCGACGGGGTGAAGGATGCATAACGCGGATCACGCAATCGCTGGATGACGACCGGGCTACGCTGCGCATTGCGCCTACGGAGGGTGAGTTCCAGGGCATGGTGAAGGTGAAGTCAACGGTGGTACGCATCAACCTGACCGCCAAGCCCAAGCGGGTGAGGGCCACGGTGGGAGGCCGGCGCATCAAGCTGACTGAGGTGCAGAGCCTCGACGCACTCGGCACCACGGACAATGCCTTCTACTACGAGCAGCAGCCTGAACTCAACCGTTTTGCCACACCGGGCAGCGAGATGGCACAGCTCCACATGGTGAAGAATCCCCTGCTGCATGTGCGCCTGGCTGCTACCGACATCACGCGCAACGAGGTGTGCGTGGAGGTGAAAGGCTACGTTTATGAAGTGGAGAATAAACTGTTGGCTCAGCATGGAGCGCTCACGGCGCCTACGGTGGCTGTGGCCGATGAGCACACCACAGCTTATACCTTGCAGCCCGTCTGGAGCAAGGTGGAGGGGGCCGACTACTACGAGCTGGAGCACAATGGCATGATCTACTCCACCATCCGGCGCGACCACCTGCTGCTCGAGGACCTGCGTCCTGAGACCAGCTACACTATTAGGCTGCGGGCGGTCAATGCCGACGGGGCTTCGGAGTGGACCGAACTGACCGCCAAGACCAAGAGCGACCCGCTGGAGTGGGCCATCAAGGGCATCGTGGCCGAAACCTCCTGCAAGAACCAGGGAGGCGAGGGGGTGAATCGCCTGTTTGACTTCGATGAGTCGAACCTGTGGCACACCGCATGGGGTCGGAAGGCCGTGCCGTTTGACCTCGTCATGGACCTCAACAGCATCGGCCAGGTGGAGAAGTTCATCTACCTGCCGCGTCAAAACGGCGGCAACGGCACGCTGCTCCAAGGCACCATCTATTATAGCATGGACCGCAAGCACTGGACCGAGGCCGGCAGCTTCAGCTGGAAGGGGGGCGATGCCAAGGAGTTCCTGTTTAAGGAGAAACCCGTGATGCGCTTCATCAAGATCGCTGTAACGCAGGCGGTGGGCGACTTTGGCTCGGGCCGCGAACTCTACGTATTCCGCGTGCCGGGCACGGAGAGCTATATCCCCGGTGACCTCAACCTCGACGGTAAGCTGGATGAGAACGACCTCACCTCCTACATGAACTATACCGGCCTGCGCCAGGGCGACGGCGACTTTGAGGGCTATATCAGCAAGGGGGACCTCAACCTGAATGGACTGATTGATGCCTTCGACATAGCCCACGTAGCCGTAAAGCTGGAGGGTGGCATCGAAAGTAGCCGGCGCGATTCACTTGCCGGAGCAGTCACGGTCACGGCGGACAAGAAGGTGTATCAGGTGGGCGAGACGATCGAAATCAGGGTGAAAGGCACAGGGCTGCATGGAGTCAATGCACTCAGCTTGGCCCTTCCCTACAACGAGCAGGAGATGGAGTATGTAGGTACCGAGGCACTCGGCATGAAAGCCATGCGCAACCTCACCACCGACCGTCTGCACACTAATGGTCAGAAGGCACTCTATCCCACCTTCGTGAACCTGGGGGATAAAGAGACGCTCGAAGGGGATGCCGAGTTGCTCATCATCCGCTTCAAGGCCAAGCGCCGCCTCACGCTCCGGCTCAATGCGACCGATGGCATCCTGGTCAATAAACAGCTCGATACGCTGGATTTCTAAATCCAGGGCGGAAAATATTGCGCCCCTACAAGAAGTTGTAATCAAGCGATCAGCCACTGTAGGGACGGACTATACCTTAGTGTAATAATTTATAAGATGTTTTGAGCGAAGCTAATATTTTCTGCCCTGAATACACCCCACATTCCGCCCAGGTTGTATGTCAGTACAGGATCGGGAAAACAAGAAGGAGGTCAATGCGGATGAACCGCATTGACCTCCTTCTTGCTTTTATCCGAAATTCAGCAAGAAATTGCATTTACAGAGTTTGATTTTTATCAGAGATATGCAGAAACGTTCAAGACCTCTGAACTTGGAGGCATCAAGTCCCTCCTTCCTCTTCGTCAGATGGCTATATCGTTCAATCTGATGGAAGAGCGTCCGATGCACAAAAGGGTTAAACGAGGCCGAAAGTCCTTCTTCACTCCCGAAGGTAAGGTTGCATTAGCATTTCTGAAAATGTACACAGGCTTGTCCGCTCCGAAGCTGATGGAGGCTCTGAATGGGAACATCCATTATCAAATCTTCTGCGGCATCAGGATAAGTCCTGAGAACCAGTTGACAAACTACAAGCTGCTATGAAAACCTGATGCGTTTCCCCACTGACGTGAAGTTGCTTTGGGAATGTACCGTGAGAGCATACAAGATGATGTGTGGCATCAGTTCTCAGCTGGGCGAACATCGATTGAGGACGAAGTACAATGACATTGAAAAAGCGAACCTGGCCTACAGGAAGCAGCGCAGGCACGAACGAAGTGAAGAACGCAACCAAGAGAGAACTGGCCAGAGTGAGAGCCACAGCCATGGAGGGCTCATTCGGCACTCAGAAGGAACATTACGGATTGCGAAAGATAGCTGCGAGGATAAAATCGACAGAAATCATGCTGATCTTCTTCGGTATCCACACGGCGAATGTGGTTAACCTCGCAAGACGAGAGTCTATCCAGTTACCTCTCACAGCCTAATGTCCTACACATGGAATCCAACTTTACGGGAGTGGTGGCTTCAGACGTGAATGAAAACGAAAATATCGGCCGTGAAATCAGAGTGGATGATATAAAAACGATGAGTTTGAGCGGAAAAATGGAGGAAACTCTGCCGGTTAACTCAATTGAAATGAATTAAATGACTATCCCTAATATACGATAACAGATGGAGAATGACATGGTCTATCTACCTATATATGGTGCCACTGCTATAAGATGATGCTGGAATCGTCAGATAGCAGTGGCACCTGGGTTTACCTTATTGCGGGTAGAAGCAAATTGCGGGTAGAAGGAAACCGTTTACTCCTTCCAGTCGATGGCTTGGAGGAAGGCTGCACGCTGTGCTTCGTTGAGTTGCTGTGCCTTGAGGAGCTCGGGCAGACGATGATAGCTCTCCATGAAGCGGTTCACTACCTCGGGCTGATCAGCAGCTGTGGCATAGCGGAGCGCTTCACTCACACTGCCCAAGATAGCAAACGGCTGACGGAATACGACCCCGGCATCGCGATACTTCATGGCCTCCATCTCCTTGGCCAGACGGTGTGCACGGCCCTTCATGCCATCGAGACTCACGGCCGCATCGGCAAAGGTGAGCTTCACCACCTTCTCCACAGCGCAGTCGGTCTCGGGCACCTCGACCATCACGGCAAACTCTTCTCCGCAATAGCTGCACTCCACGGGCTTGCCGTTCACCGTGGCTGCAATGGGCAGGTAGCGGTTATAGACCTTCACGCTGAAGCGACGGTGTGCGGGCATCTCCTTGTAGCTCCCTTTACGGGCCCCAATGGTCAAGGTGAGTTCGTTGCCCTCTACACGACTGGTCAATGCCGTAGTGGCATATTCAGTGGCATAGTTCTGATCGTCTCCCTGGTCCTCATAGAGCGAGAAGCTACCCCCTTCGCCACCGGGGAAGACAGCCACAACCACCTCCTCATCGTTCTTCTGGAGGTTCTGCACCTGGTCGGTATAGAGTGGAAGCACGGCTCCAGCCTTCACAAAGAGGGGGTACTCATCGATGGCATAGGCACGCTCTACGGTCTGTCCGCCCTGAAGCAGCGAGCCCGTGGCCAGCTCAAACCACTCTCCTTCGGGGAGCCAGGTGGTCTGCAGGGAGTAACGTCCCTTCATGGGAGCGGTGATGGGCGAAACAATCATCTGGTCGCCAAACATATACTCGTTGCGGAATTGATAAGCCTCCTCGGCCGTGGGATAATCATAGTACATGGGGCGGCAGAGGGCAATGGCATCGTCGTAGGCACGTCGGGCCATGGAGTAGATGTAGGGAGCCATGGTGTAACGCTGGCGTACGCTGTTGCGCAGGGCAAGGGTGATATCATAGTCAAACACCCAAGGCTCCTTCTTGAGCTTGGCATTCTTGGTGGAATGGGTACGCATGATGGGACTCACAGCGCCAAACTGCATCCAGCGGGTGTACATCTCGGGGTCAATGCGGTCGATGCCATGCATGTGCCCACCCAGGTCGTGGCTCCAGTAGCCATAGAGCACGTTCGAAGCGGTGTGGTTGAAGTAGGGCTGGAAGTCGAGTGACTCCCACGAGATGCTCGTGTCGCCAGAGAAGCCCACCTGATAGCGGTGGTTGCCCAGTCCGCTCCAGCGGTGGTAGATCATGGGGCGCTTAGCGGTGAACTGCTGCATGTTGGTGAAGAAGCAGCGGCTGGTCCACCAGGTGTTCTTCAGCATGGTGAGCTTGCGGTCGTAGATATGCTGCTGCCAGTCGAGCCACCAGAAGCTGACGCCGTCGGCCATCATCGGGTTGAGTATGACGTCGAACATCGTGGTCATGAACTTCTTATCGCTACCCAGCCAGTCGATACGCTGCTTCGTAGCAGGATCTACTCCCATGGCACGAGCCACCTCGGGATACTTCTCTTCATAATAGGCTACGCCATCAGCAGGGTGGAGGTTGAGCGTCACCTTCAGATGGTCGTCGTTGAGCTCCTGGAGCAGACGACGGTAGTCGGGGAAGAGCTCCTTGTTCCAGGTCCAGCCCGTCCAACCTCCGCGACCCTCTTCGGTGTAGTGCCAGTCCATGTCAATCACCAGCACATCGAGGGGGAATCCGTAGTTACGCAAATCCTTGACCAGGTTGCGCACCTCCTTGTCGGAGTAGAGCCAGTAGCGCGACCACCAGTAGCCAAAGGCGTAGCGTGGGGGCAAGGGCATCTTACCGGCAAAGCGGGCGTAATCCTTCAGTGCCCGCTTGTAGTCAGTGCCGTAGGCCATGAAGTACCAATCCTGTCCATCGCGATGCTTGCGCTCGGTGACCCATTCCCACTGGGGGTCGCCATCGAAGAGCAGGCTCTGAGAATCATCGATGAGCGTCCATCCATCGCGGGCTATCACGCCATCTTCAATTTCCATGTGCTCACCCTTCTTTCCCTCGGGCGTATCGAACGTGCGCACATCGCCATCATAGCCATCGAGCGTGCGGAACGTACCCTTGAGGTTAGCTTGCTGCTTCATGCCGGGCTTCCAGGTGAACTGAAAGGAGCCTTTCTTCTTCGTGGCCGAAGTGATCACCAGGTTCTTGTCGGTAAACGCACCCGAGCCCTTCTTGTAACGGAGCTTGAGCATCGGGGTGGTGATCTCAATCCACGAACCCTGCTTCAGTTGGTAGTTGACAGGGTCGTAGGCACGCACCACGGCCATAAACGACTTGTTGTCGGTAAACTGCCCGTTGGGGTCATACTCCAGACGCACCGTGCTTTCAGAAATCACGGTAAACCGCACCTGGTTGTCACTGTAAGCCACATTGCTTACCTGGGCCTTAGCGGTAGATAAGCCCATAAAGGCCATACACAGGGAAAAGATGGCCCATTTACTCTTCATCGTCATCATAAATTAATCGTTGTGTTGTAGAGGTTGTTAAATACCACACAAAAATATGCATTAGTTTCCGGATAACACAGAATTCAGGGCGGAAAATATTCCGCCCCTACAAAAAATGTGCAATAGAACCTTACTTATTCACCTGCTAATATACAATATAATGATTTATAATCCCCCAAAAATGGATGGATTTGACTTCTTAAAGAGGAAACAGAAATGGGGAATGAAACGTATGGACATGAAAAAAGGGTTGTTTCACAACACCCCTCTTTCCTTTTAACCTAAACCTTAACTATGAAAAAATCTAATGTTTCTTTCGCTTGCAAATTTGTAGGCTTTTTATTTAATATCAAAATAGTTTGGTAAAAACCTTCCGTAATTTAAATGTTTTTAATCTGAATAAATCTTATTTTAAGACTTTCGCCCCCTATGATGCATCATTTTGCAGCGATTTGTCATCGCTGATAGCGGGCAACCGAACCACTCAGAGTATAGCCTCCTTCAGGATGGTTCCCTTGGTGTCGATGACCTTAAGGTGAATCTTGCCGTCGTGCAGTTCGAGTCGTGCAGCCGAATCGTGACCCTGCTTAAGCACAGGGAAACGGTTGCCGTCGCTGCCCTTCTCATGATAGAAGTAGCGGTGGGTGTGACCGGAAACCAGCAGATCTACATTGGCCTCGTTGAGCACAGGAAGGAACTTACGGATGGCATCGTCCCAACCATACCACTCCTTCTCCTCTTTCCACTGCGTATCCATCACCATGGGGAAGTGACTGATGATGATGCGGTAACGAGCCTTTCGGTAGGCCTCGGTCTGGATGAGTTGCTTGAGCCACTCGGCCTGCTCACTGCGATAGGCGTCGAAGTTGGTCAATCCAGCATAGACCCAATGGTCTTCACGCTTGTCTTCACCACTGTCGAGCATCACAATCATGACGTCGCCCAGCAGGTAGGAGCCGTAAATCTTGCCGTTCTCTTTAGGGAAGTAGGTGGAGTAGCTGCGGGCCATGTTTCCGCGAGTCTCATGATTACCCCTTACCACCTCGAAAGGAATGGACGAGGCAAACAGCTTGACGCTGCTGTCGATGAACGACGTGAATGGCAGCTCATGGCTGTTGATGTAGTTCATCATGTCGCCCGCATAGAAGAAGGCATCGCAACTCCGATAGTCGGCCAGCTGGAGCAGCTTCTCCAACTTGGCTGCATCACCGTGGATGTCGCTCGTCACAAAGATTGAGGCTCCCTTCTTCTTGGGATTAATCGTAGAGAAGGTGTACCAAGGGGTAGTGATGCTATCGCCGAAGGTCACCTTGTAGGGTTGGAACTGAAGCATCTGCTTCGACACGATGCGGTAGTCGTACTGAGAGGCTGGCTGCAGGTTGTGGATACGCACGGAGCCGAAAGCGTTGTAGGCATCAAAGAGGCCATCGCGCGAGGTCAAGCAGCGGCGAGCCTCCTCATCGGCTGCTCCGTGTGGCTTCACCTCGACCCAGCTGAAAGCTTTGTCGCTGGTTTCATACACCACGGTGGCCGCCTCAGTGGTCACCTCCTGCAGATAGGGACCATGCAGCAGGGCAAAGGGAGGATTGGATACAGCTTCATGCTGCTGAGCAGAAGCTACGCCAGCAAACGAAAGCAGGAGCGAGCAGGTTCCTGCCAAGAGAGGAAAAAAACTTTTGTTCATAGCTTTTGGATTAAAATTAATTCTGTAAAATTACACATAAATAGACACATATTCGTCATAAAGTAGCTTAATAGTTCGTAACCTTACCGGTTTCGCGCTTCAGCTGTTCAAAACGCATCCCCCCTTATTTGCCGCGGAGGATGCGCTTGATGTCGTTCAGTTTGTTGAGTGCCTCAATGGGCGTCAGGTTGTTGACGTCGAGATTCAGAATCTCGTCGCGTATCTGGCTCAGTACGGGGTCATCGAGCTGGAAGAAGCTGAGCTGCATTCCTCCAGCGCTATGAGCCCCCTCGGTGATGCTCTTGCCTGTTACGGTTCCTGTCTGACGGTTCTCGGTCTCCAGCTGCTTAAGGATTTCGTTGGCTCGCTTCACGATGCTCTTGGGCATACCGGCCAACTTGGCCACGTGGATACCAAACGAGTGCTCGCTTCCACCACGCTCCAGCTTACGCATGAAAATGACTTTACCATCCACCTCCTTCACGGCTACGTTGTAGTTCTTGATGCGCTTGAAGCTCTTCTCCATCTCGTTGAGCTCGTGATAATGGGTAGCAAAGAGGGTACGGGCAGCGGCCTTGGGATGCTCGTGAATATACTCCACGATAGCCCAGGCAATGGAGATGCCATCGTAGGTGGAGGTGCCACGCCCCAGTTCGTCGAAGAGCACCAGGCTACGGGGCGAAAGGTTGTTAAGGATATCGGCTGCTTCGTTCATCTCGACCATAAAGGTGGATTCGCCCACAGAGATGTTGTCGCTGGCTCCCACGCGGGTGAAGATTTTATCTACCAATCCGATATGTGCACTCTCTGCTGGCACAAAGCTACCTATCTGGGCCATGAGGGTAATCAGAGCGGTCTGCCTCAACAGGGCCGACTTACCGGCCATGTTAGGTCCGGTAATGATGATAATCTGCTGATTCTCTGTATCGAGCAGCACATCGTTGGCGATGTAGCTCTCGCCTATCGGCAGCTGCTTCTCGATGACGGGGTGTCTCCCTTGGTGGATATCGAGCGTGGTGTCATCGCTCAATACGGGGCGGATATAGTGGTTGTCGCGAGCTATGGTAGCGAACGATAGCAGACAGTCGAGCTGCGCTATCAAGTTGGCATCCACCTGAATGGCTGGGATAAATTCGGTCAAGCTCTGCACCAAGTCGGCATATATCTTGGTCTCGAGAGTCAGTATCTTATCTTCAGCACCCAGGATTTTCTCCTCATACTCCTTGAGTTCCTGCGTGATATAGCGCTCAGCATTGACCAGGGTCTGCTTGCGAATCCACTCCTGCGGTACCTTCTCCTTATGGACATTGCGCACCTCAATGTAGTAACCAAAGACGTTGTTGTAGCCAATCTTCAGGCTCGGAATGCCGGTCAGCTCGCTCTCGCGCTGCTGCACCTGCAGCAGGTAATCCTTACCGCTGTAGGCGATGCGTCGCAGCTCATCCAACTCCTCGTTCACTCCCTCGTTGATGACGCCTCCCTTGGCCACCAGCAACGGAGGGTCGTTGGTAATCTCATGACCGATACGAGCCCGAATGGAACGGCAGACATTGAGCTGTTCACCCAGGTGGTTGAGTACGGCATTTTCTGCTCCTTCACACGCCTCCTTGATGGGCTCCATAGCCTGGAGGGCCACCTTCAGGGCCACTACCTCGCGAGGAGTGACACGCCCAACGGCTACCTTGGATATGATGCGCTCCAAGTCGCCGATAAGATGCAGCTGCTCGTCCATCAAGTCGCGGAAATCGGGGTGACGGAAGAAGTACTCCACCACATCGAGCCGACTGTTGATGGGCTTTAGCTCCTTCAGCGGGAAGAGCAGCCAGCGCCTCAACAGACGGGCTCCCATCGGACTGATGGTCTTGTCGATAACCGAAAGCAGCGAACTGCCCCCCTCGTTGATGGAGCCTGCCAGCTCCAGATTGCGTACCGTAAACTTATCCAGCCGCACGTAGCGCTCCTCTTCGATGCGGGACAGCGACGTGATATGCGCTATCTGGGTGTGCTGCGTCATGGTGAGGTATTGCAAGATGGCTCCCGAAGCAATCACGCCCAGTTTGAGTTGCTCCACGCCAAAGCCCTTGAGATTCTTCACCTCGAAATGCTTCAGTAGCCGTTCGCGAGCCGAACTGTCGGTAAAGACCCAATCTTCGAGCTCATAAGTGTAGAATTTACTGCCAAAGTTCCCTTCAAACATGGCTCGTTTACCCCGTTCGAAGAGCACCTCTTTCGGATTAAAGTTGTTGAGCAGCTTATCTACATAGTCGGAGCTACCCTCAGCGGTAAGAAACTCTCCGGTAGAGATATCCAGAAAAGCCACTCCACAGGCCGACTTGCCAAAGTGAACGGCAGCCAAGAAATTGTTCTCCTTGTTATTCAGTACGTTATCATTGATGGATACACCAGGGGTAACCAGCTCCGTAATGCCCCGCTTCACCAGTTTCTTGGTCAGCTTAGGGTCTTCCAGCTGATCGCAGATGGCCACTCGCCGGCCTGCACGAATCAACTTAGGCAAGTAGGTGTCGAGCGCATGGTGGGGGAATCCTGCCATCTCGATGGTCTTCTCCTTGCCGTTGGCACGCTTGGTGAGGGTGATGCCCAGAATTTCGGAAGCAGCGATCGCATCCGTACTATATGTTTCGTAAAAGTCACCACAACGGAAAAGCAGCAATGCATCAGGGTGCTTGGCCTTGAGGTCAAGAAACTGCTTCATCATCGGGGTGAGTACAATCTCGTCTTTATTCATCTTTAGGGTAACTTTTCTCTGCGCAAAGATAGTGCAACTCGAGCGGAATACAAAATGAAAGGTCGCATTAATTTAGGTCATTATTTGGATATTTCTGCAGCAATCACTACTTTTGCATCATGTTTCACCTTATTTATAATCAATACATATACTCATGAAAAAGAAGATTCTATTTGCTGCTATTCTCCTCTGTCTTGCTACTGTAGGGCTTCAGGCCCAGACCCGTTTTGTAGATGCTGCCGAATTTCCGCTGCTGGGCAAAGCTACGGAACAGACCCTTTCGCGGTATGAACGATTGCCAGACTCGTGTCAGACGGTATCACTCGAAAAGCTTTGGCTCCTGGGGCGCAACAGCGCCGGACTGGCTATTCGCTTCCGCAGCAACTCTACTCAGATTGCGGCACGCTGGGAGACACGCAACAACTTCCGGATGAACCACATGACACCCACCGGTATCTGTGGACTCGACCTCTATTGCCTGGATGGTGACCGCTGGCACTTTGCCGGCAGCGGACGACCTACCGGGAAGCTGACTACCGCCACCATCGTGCGCAACATGACGCCAGAAATGCGCGAGTACCTCCTCTTCTTACCCCTGTATGATGGACCCATCTCTTTAGAAATAGGTGTCGATACGGAGGCACTCATCGAACAACCGCAAGTCAACTTGCCCCGTCGCGAGAAACCTATCCTCTTCTATGGTACCAGCATCATGCAAGGGGCCTGTGCCTCTCGACCGGGAATGGCCCATACCAATATCCTGGAACGTCGCCTGCAAAGGGAGTGTATTAACCTGGGATTCAGTGGAAGCGCTCATCTCGATATGGAGATGGCCGACCTTATCGCCTCGGTAGATGCAGCACTCTATATCCTCGACTTCGTGCCCAACGCTACGGTAGAGGAGATGGACGAACGGGCGGTGAAATTCATCAGCAAGGTGCGTGCCGCTCATCCCGATGCACCTATCCTGCTGGTAGAAGACCCCCACTTTACTTACATCTGGCTCGACCAAAAGATGGCCGAAGAGGTGCGAAGCAGAAACGCTAAGGTGCGCGAAGTGTATGAGCTACTGAAAAAGCAGGGTGACCGCAACCTCTACTTCCTTACCTCTGAACGTCATATCGGCACTGACGATGAAGCCTGTGTGGATGGCATCCACTTTACCGACCTCGGGTTTATGCGGTATGCGGACGTACTCCAACCTATCATTGAACTGCTGGTGAGATAATGCAAAAAAACTGCTCTATTTTTGTTAATGGCGCTGTTTAACGTTAACAAAAATAGAGCAGATACAAAACATGTTATAAAACACAACTTTTTTACTCGAAAATTTGCAGATACCGCAGAAAGCCGTACCTTTGCAATGTGTTTTTCATAGTATTAGATTTAAGGTTAACAAAGGTTGGAGTACAGCGGTACTCCTTTTTTTTGCCCTAATACGAAACGCTCACCTGCAATCCCCGCTTGCGTAATTCATCAGCTATCGCATCCAGCTCTTCCGGAGTGGCCTTCTGTAATTCATGGGCCGGTGTCTCGCGGTCGATGGTGTAGATCATCACCTGACTTGGAGCAATCTCCTCCACCGCCTTGATCCACGGCTCCACAAAGCGGGGAGCCAAATTACTCATCTCCCTCCCTTGGTAACTCCCCTTGAGGAACATGGTCTGGATGATGCAATGGCCCTCGAAACGCTTCATATCCGAAATAATCTGCTGGAGATGGTACGTTGACGTAGGGCGGTCGAGGGCATGGATATACTCCTCATCCACCGTATCGAGCTTGAGGATATTGTTATCCACCCGCTTCAAGGCCTCGAAGACGGCAGGGCGATGAATCATCGTGGAGTTACTGAGTACGCTCACCTTAGCCCGAGGGAAGTAGCGGTCACGAAGGGCCAAGGTATCTGCTATGATTTCAGCAAAGTGGGGATGAGCTGTAGGCTCCCCATTGCCCGCAAAGGTCAGCACATCGGGGGCAGGTCCATCAGCTTGCATCTGCTGGAGTCGAGCCTCTAAGGCCTCACGTACCTCTTCGCGTGTAGGGCGAGGCAGATGGGGACGAAAGTCAGCATTAAAGCCACATTCACAATAGATGCAGTCGAACGTACACACTTTGCCATCGGCTGGCATCAGGTTAATACCCAACGACACCCCCAAACGACGGGAGTGCACAGGGCCAAATATGGGTGAAGGATAGATTACCGTCATAGCAATATCACGTTTAATTAGTTGGTTTGAGAGCCACAAAAATACAATTTGTTTGGCAATTATGATATAGAAATATGGTTAAACTGCGTTGATAGCAAGCCACCTTATATAAAAATACACTACTTTTGCCGCCGTGAAGTACATGGTCTCCTATCGAATCCTGCTGTTGTCCTTACTCCTTGCCTGGAGCGGATATGCCTTGGGCCAGCAGCAAACCACCTCCCCTCTGCCTCAGACAGGGAAGGTGAAGAGCCTGTTTCTCACCCCAGCCACGGTTTATGAGGGAGATACCATCCCCTACGTCAAGCTGCCCACCGTCTATATCTTCAAGCCCCTCAAGTTTAAGAACAAGCGCCAGCAGAAGCAGTACAACAAGCTGGTGCGCGATGTGAAGAAGGTGCTGCCCATTGCCAACGAGGTGAAGAGAGCCATCATCGAAACCTACCTCGTGCTGCAAACCATGCCCACCGAGAAACAGCGCAGACAACACCTGAAGGCGGTGGAAAAGAGCGTGAAGGAGCAATATACCCCCATCATGAAAAAGCTTACCTTTTCGCAAGGTAAGCTTCTCATTAAACTGGTGGACCGCCAGACACACTCCACAGGCTATGAATTGGTGAAAGCGTTTCTGGGTCCTTTCAAAGCGGGGTTCTATCAGGCATTTGCAGCACTCTTCGGTGCCAGCCTCAAGAAACATTATGACGCCGAGGGCGAAGATGCCTTGGTAGAGCGGGTGATCCTCCTCGTGGAGAGCGGTCAGCTGTAACCACCCTCCACAAGGGGAATAAGCTTAATATCCGTAGATATCCTTTTGGGTCAGTTCGACCACCTTACCCAACTTCTTGAGGGCTGCCATGTCGAGGTCCTTCTTATCACCCAAAATAGCGATGTAATAGGTGCGACCCTTGATATGTTTCTGCTGGAAGTCGATGACATCCTGTAGCGTAGCCTGCTGCACATCTTCGTAAAGTTGGATGCGGGGATCAGCCTTGAGTCCCAGGTCCTGAGCGTCAATATAACTCCAGATGATGTCGCTCTTCAAGATACGTTCGGTGCGCAGACGGGCTATCATACCCTCCTTGGCCAGCTTAAAGGCGGCCTCGCTCTCGGGCATATTGTTGATAATCTCGTTGAATGCGTTGATGGCATCCATCATCTTGTCGTTCTGCGTAGCGATGAAACTACTGAAGGTATAGTCTTTATCAAGGAAAGAGGGACTACTGAAGTTTGCGCTGGCTGAATAGGCCAAGCCGCGGCTTTCGCGCATCTCCTGAAAGACGATACTGTTCATACCTCCACCAAAGTATTCATTATAGATTTTGCGACCGCTTTCGATGGATGGATCAAACTTCTCGCCACGGTCAGAATACATACGCATGTAGATTTGCTTTGCATCGTAGGGAGCGATAAAAATGGTCGTTTCAGTGGGCAGCTGCTGGACATATGGATATGCTGCTGGGGCAGCCTTCAGTTCGGCAGGTACCTCATGCTCCTTGTCGAGCAGAGTAATCAGTTCTTGCTCATCCATCGGACCGTAATAAGTTACGGTGTGTTGATAGCTGTTGAGGTTGTGAATGCGATCCACCAGCTGTTGTGGATCCATCGACTTGAGCTCCTTCTCACTAAGGATATTGGTCATGGAATTGTTGGGACCGTAGGTGACATAAGCCAACAGATGAGAGAAGTTGTTGCCCTGGTTACTCTTTCCATCTACACGTTGCTTCAGAATATCATTCACCAGGTTAGCGTAAGCCTCTTTGTTAACCTTTGCATGAGCCAGCAGCTTCTCCATCAACGCCACAGCCTGGGGCATGTTGTCATTCAATCCAGACAAGAAGATGAAACTGCGACGACCGGAACTGATGACTTGATAGGAGCAAGCCAAACGGTAGAATTCGCTCTTCACCTCTTCGGGGGTCATGTCGTCTGTACCCAGATACTCTAAGTAATCGATGGCTGTTGAAAGGGCTTTGTCGTTTTCATCACCCATCTCATAAACGTACATCAATTCAAAAAGACCGTTGGTCTCGTTCTTCTTGTAGAGTACAGGTATATTATTTTTCATCGTCAGCTTGTCGAGATCCTTGTCGAAGTCGATAAAGCTGGGTTCGATGGGGGCTACCTGACTCTGCTGAATTTCTGCCAGGAAAGGACTGACCTGATCGCGATTCATCACGATAGGCGTAATCTGCGGCTTGGAGATTTTCTTCTCATTAGGATCTTTACCCTGGCGCTTGTAGATAATGGCCAGGTTAGTATCCTTCAGGTATTTATTGGCAAACTCTACCACCTCCTGCTTGGTGAGGGCGCTGAGGCGGTCTATGGAAGTCACTTCGTCGGCCCAGTCGCTGCCATTAACAAACGACTCCACGAACATATCAGCACGTGTACCATTATCCTCCAGACCACGCATAAGGGAGAGCTTGAAGTTGTTAATGATGGCTTCGAGCATCTTCTCGTCGAAGTCACCCTCGCGCAGCTTCTTCACTTCACCGAGCAGCAATGCTTTCAACTCATCGAGCGTCTGACCACTCTTGGGACTACCAGCCATCATGAAGGCACTGTAGTCGCTCATGGTCATAGGGTAGCAGTAAGCATTCAACGCCTTCTGTTGCTGCATCAAGTCGAGGTCAATCAAACCGGCTTCACCGTTGTAGAGGATTTGCGAAACCACCTGCAGCACCTCGGTCTCCCGACTGGCAGCTCCTGGAAAACGCCAAGCCAAAGTGATGTTCTCAGCTTCCAAGCCCCATACCTCTTTCACAATAGGCTCCTTGATTTCCTCCATCTCTTTGTTCAACTCGATGCGAGGCAGGTTTTCATTAGGCTTCATGCCGCCAAAGTACTTGTCAATGATGGCAATCATCTGGTCAGGGTCGAAGTCACCACTCAGACAGATGGCCATGTTGTTGGGCACGTACCAGGTCTTGTGGTAGTTCTTAATGTTGGTGATGGAGGGGTTCTTCAGGTTCTCTTGCGTGCCGAGAACGGTCTGTGTACCGTAGGGGTGGTGGGGGAAGAGGGCAGACAGCACAGCTTCATATACCTTGCGCGGGTCACGGGTGAGGGACATGTTTTTCTCTTCATAAACCGTCTCCAACTCGGTATGGAAACCACGAATCACGTTGTTCTCAAAGCGGTCAGCCTGTATCTTGGCCCAGTTCTCAATCTGGTTGCTGGGGATATCCTCGGTATAACAGGTTACGTCGAAGCTGGTATAAGCATTCGTCCCTTCGGCACCGATGGCCGCCATCAGTTTATCATACTCGTTGGGGATAGCCAGCTTAGATGCTTCGTAGGAGAGGCTATCAATGACGTGATAGATGCGTACCCGCTCCAGCGAGTCGGTGGTCTTGCGGTACACCTCAAATTGCTGTTCGATGGCATCAAGCAGCGGCTCTTCGGCTGCATAGTTCTGCGTACCGAATTGCTTGGTACCTTTGAACATCAAGTGTTCAAAATAGTGGGCCAAACCGGTCGTTTCAGCAGGGTCGTTCTTTCCACCCACACGCACGGCAATGTAGGTCTGGATGCGTGGAGTCTCCTTATTGACCGTCATATAGACTTTCAGTCCGTTGTTCAACGTATAAATACGTGCATTGAGCGGATCATGGGGTACCGTGGTATAGTTGTACTTCTCCCCGGTACATTGCACTCCCAAAGCCACCACCGCGATGGCACAAAGGAGGAAATGCTTCATCATTTTATTCATGTTACACTGAATTAATAAATTAGTTATTTACAGCGCAAAAGTAGTCTATTTCAGCCAATTCACCATATAATTCACTAAATTATTCACCAATTATTTTTTAGTATCAAGAATTCTATCTACTTTTGCGTAAAATTTGAATAAATAACCATACACATCATGAAGAAACTCATACTATCTTGGCTTTACATCTTTCTGGGGTGCACCATTATGGGTGCAGGTTTTGTCTTCTTTATCAACCCCTACAATATTATTCCTGGTGGCGTTTATGGTGCCAGCATCGTGCTCCACAACCTCTTTCCTTCGATTCAGGTAGGTACTTTTGGTTACATGTTTGATATCCCCTTGATGATTATCTCCGTGATCCTGCTGGGAGGTAAATTGGGGGGCCGTACGATTGCTGCGGCTTTAACCACTCCCTTTATCATGAACTTCCTCTCTTGGTTGAGCTATCCTACAGAAGAGGCGCTCTACGCTCTTGACCCGAGTCAGCTGCTGGGTGGTACCATGGATATGAGCGACCACTTGATATTGACAACCATCATTGGTTCAGTAGTGATTGGAGTAGGACAGGGCATCGTGGTGCGTCAACAGGCCACTACTGGGGGTACCGACATTGTAGCCATGATTCTGCAGAAGTATGCCCACATCAAGTTCTCCAACGCCATCTTGATGGTGGATGGCTTGGTGGTAGCCTTTGGCTTGGTGGTGATCGGATTTGGTATAGGAAGTGAGGGTGAAGCTACCAAAGGTTCCTGGTTGCTCTCCTTCTACTCGTTGATTGCGATTTACTTAATGTCCAGAGTGCTGGCTCGTGTCATCAACGGCGCTAAGAATGATAAGATTATCTTTGTGATTAGCGACGAGAAGCTGCACAACCTGCATCGCTATATTCTGAAGGATATGGACCGTACGGCTACCTGCATCAAGAGCAGCGGCCTCTATACAGGCAAAGAGAAAGAGATGCTCTTCCTGGTGGTAAGCTACAAAGAGGTGGCTGGCGTGAAGCATACCATCAAGGAGTGTGACCCAAGAGCATTTGTCATCGTGACCGATGCCTACGACACCTTTGGCGAAGGCTGGAAACCCCTACCCAGCAAAGGTGACGTTGAGCCGGAATGATGTGGTATTTCAGCTTGTAGCTCGTAGCTTATTACTGATATCCCAGATGACGATGCCGGCTGTTACGCTGACGTTCAACGAGTGCTTCGTACCATACTGAGGAATCTCTATGCAGCCGTCGCTGGCATCAATAACCTCTTGCTGTACCCCCTTCACCTCGTTGCCCATCACGATAGCATAACGTTTGCCGGGCTCTAACTGGAGCTTGTCAAGCATCGTGCTCCGTTCAGCCTGCTCGATGGAGAAGACGGTATATCCCTCGTTACGCAAGTTATTCACCGCTTCTAACGTGCTATTCACATAGCTCCAATCCACGGTGAATTCCGCCCCAAGAGCCGTCTTGTGCATCTCTGGGTGGGGTGGACATGCTGTGATACCACACAACACAATACGCTCCAGCAGAAATGCATCGGCTGTACGAAACACCGAACCAATGTTGTGTAAACTACGTATGTTATCGAGTACCACCACCAAAGGTAATTTCTCTGCCGCCTTGAACTGCTCCACACTCAAGCGGTTCATCTCTGTAACTTTCAGCTTTCTATGATCCAAAATAGTCGTTATTTAAGGGTTATAACCATACTGCAAACAGATGCAGCCTCTTCGTGGTGCAAAAGTAACAACAAAAAATGAAACCCTGGTGAAAAGCTATGTGAATAACGGTGAAAAGCCTGTCAATAGCATGGGGAAAGAAAATCAGAAAAAAAGGTTGCATGATTCAAAACAATCCCTATACCAACAACACTTTCAACAAACCAAAAAAGATAGCCTAAAGTTTCAAATCCACTATAAACCTATTTTTTCCCACGAATTATGCGGTAGATTCGCACAAAAGTTATTAACTTTGCGCGTTGTGAACCGATGGTGAACAATGACTGGCATTCAACCGCTTCTCCTTTCATCTTCAGTAACTCACCCCCGCTTCTATAAGGTGTATAGAGTGGGGA
>CAMCUZ010000024.1 GCA_945879145.1 uncultured Mediterranea sp. | reverse complement strand
AATCAAGAGCCAACAGATGATATAGACCGGAATCAACGTGCCATACCCGCAAATCAAGATGACCAGCAGCAGGAGTCTCAGCAAGGTGACATCCCAGCAGAAGTAAGCTGCAATACCGCTGATTACGCCACCCAGAATCTTATCATCCGGATTGCGGAAGAGGCGTCGGTGCACATGCCCCTGAGCCGAAGCTTGCCCCTGAGCACCCTCTCCCTGATTGCCCTGCGTGCTGCTGCCACTATCGGGTTGATCCATCTCCTCCGGCTTACCTACGCGGGCTATCACCTGCTCCACATCAGCAATCGTGATGACCTGCTGGCCAGCAGCCTGCTTCTCTGCCAGCAGTTCAGAGATGCGTCGTTCAATATCATCCACAATCTCCTCAGCCCCCTCCTCCTTCGAGAAGTGCGCCTTGAGGTTGCACAAGTAGTTGTCAAGCAGGCGATAGGCATCATCGTCAATATGAAAAACCGTTCCGCCTAAATTTACAGTCAAAGTCTTTTTCATTGTATTTCAATAATTAATGTGTTATGGTATCAACCTTTTTCAGATGATTCACGGTCTCGTTGAGTTCACTCCAGGAGTTATCCAGCTCGGTGAGGAAGCGTTCGCCCTTCTCCGTGAGCCGGTAATACTTCCTTGGGGGCCCCTGCGTGGATTCTACCCATTCATACTGCAGGAGGTCGTCGTTCTTCAGTCGAGTAAGCAACGGATAGAGCGTCCCCTCCACGATGATGAGTCGCGCCTCCTTCAGCTTTTGGATTATGTCCGAAGCGTAGGCAGGCTCTTCATGGAGCAACAGCGTAATGCAGTACTCCAGCATTCCCTTGCGCATCTGCGACTTTACATTATTTACATCCATATCTTCTATACATTATTTAATTGGCTTCGTTGCGATAATCAGTTTACTACTTTGTATGGCACAAAAATAGGTATTACTTAGATACCTTGTATTACATAGTACTATATTTCTTCTATTAATTAATCCTATTTAACTAAACAAGTCACTTTATAGGAGAAATAAGCCCTATATTTGTAACACAATAATCGATTAACACCCCATTATGCCATGAAAGAAATCAGCCTTTCCATTACCTATCGCCTCTATTCACCCAGTGAGCTGTGTGCTGCAGATGCCGAACTGGTGGAAGCCGCCCGTCAAGCCACCTACAGCAGCTATGCTCCCTACTCTCACTTCTCCGTAGGTGCAGCTGTCCGACTGGCCGACGGCACGCTGCTCAGTGGAAGCAACCAGGAGAATGCCGCCTACCCCTCTGGTCTCTGTGCCGAACGCACCACCCTCTTCTATGCCAATTCACGCTATCCCGAGTGGGCAGTTCATACCCTGGCCATTGCCGCACGAGGGAGTGATGGAGCCTTTCTTACCCAACCCATCTCGCCTTGTGGCGCCTGCCGGCAAGTGATGCTCGAGGTGCAGCACCGTCATCACCAGCCCTTGCGCATCCTGCTCTGCGGTACTGAGGCTATTGTTGAATTCAACCGAGTGGAAGATTTACTGCCATTCAGCTTCGACGAAAGCTTTTTATAAGCAGAGCAACAATTATCGGCAACATTTTTTCCTCATATCAAAGAAAATACTTACTTTTGGCGCAAAAATAACCCATATTATTATACACCATGAGCAATAATCAGAAAAGATTCATCCTCCCTGAGGAGGAGATACCCCGTTACTGGTATAACATTCAGGCAGATATGGTCAACAAACCGCTGCCGCCCTTGAACCCCGCCACCCGTGAACCACTCAAGGCCGAAGACCTCTTCCCCATCTTTGCAAAAGAGCTTTGCCGGCAGGAGATGAACCAGACGGATGCCTGGATTGAGATACCCGATGAAGTGCGCGATATGTACAAGTACTACCGCAGCACACCGCTGGTGCGTGCTTTCGGTCTGGAGAAGGCGCTGGGTACCCCGGCACACATCTACTTCAAGAACGAGAGCGTCAGCCCCATGGGCTCACACAAGCTCAATTCAGCCATCCCTCAGGCCTACTACTGCAAGCAGGAGGGAGTGACCAACGTCACCACCGAAACCGGTGCCGGACAATGGGGTGCCTCACTGGCCTACGCAGCACGCCTGTTTGGTCTAGAGGCAGCAGTCTATCAGGTCAAGATCAGCTACGAGCAGAAGCCCTACCGCCGCAGCATCATGCAGACCTTCGGAGCGCAGGTTACACCTTCTCCCTCCATGTCCACCCGCGCTGGTAAAGATATCCTCACCGTCCACCCCAACTACCAAGGTTCACTGGGTACGGCCATCAGCGAAGCTATCGAGCTGGCCACCACTACGCCCAACTGCAAATACACCCTGGGCTCGGTGCTCAACCATGTAGCACTGCATCAGACCGTGATTGGTCAAGAGGCTGAGAAGCAGATGGCTATGGCTGGCGAATATCCCGATATGGTGATTGCCTGCTTTGGCGGAGGTTCCAACTTCGGCGGCATTGCCTTCCCCTTTATGCGCCACAACATCCTGGAGGGTAAGCAGACCCGCTTCATTGCAGCCGAACCCGCCTCATGCCCCAAACTGACCCGCGGTAAATTCCTCTACGACTTCGGCGATGAGGCTGGCTACACTCCCCTGCTCCCCATGTTCACCCTGGGCCACAACTTTGCCCCAGCCAACATCCATGCAGGCGGCTTGCGCTACCACGGTGCCGGTGTCATCGTATCGCAACTGCTCAAGGACAAGATGATGGAGGCAGTCGATATCCAGCAACTGGAGTCGTTCGAAGCCGGTGTACTCTTTGCCCGCGCAGAAGGTATCATTCCAGCTCCCGAGTCATGCCATGCCATTGCAGCCACCATCCGCGAAGCCAACCGCTGCAAAGAGCGTGGTGAAGAGAAGGTCATTCTGTTCAACCTCTCAGGCCACGGACTGATAGACATGGCTTCGTACGACAAGTTCCTGGCAGGCGACCTGCAGAACTACGAGCTGACTGATGCCGACATTCAGCGCAACCTCGATGCACTGAAATAATCCCTATCTACAAGCAGAGATTGTCGGACACCTTCTAAGCCGACAACATGGAACTTAGGAATGGGATGAGGTGGTCGAAAACAAAACTGAAATCTGAAATAACTGAAATCATTTCCCCGTAGTTCATGAAAAAGCAGCCCCATGCGAACGGATAGCGTACCTGTTCGTACGGGGCTGCATCATCCTTTTTCACCGCAAGATAAAATTATGAGGTGGAGGCTGTGGTCAGTGCATCATACACGAGGTCACCCCCAGCGTGGTGCTAATGGCCGTCAAAATGCTGATAATCGTCTGGATAATGAATTTCCAGGTTTCTTTCTTGGACATGAGAAATAGGGATTACTCCACTGTAGGGACGGACTATACCTTAGTGTAATAATTTATAAGATGTTTTGAGCGAAGCTAATATTTTCCGCTCTAAATACACCCACGAATACACCCCCACGTTGCGGTATTCAGGGCGCTCAGCAGCCTTTCAAAGGCGCGACGCGAACGGGGTTTGCTCGACTCATTTTACTGAAATATACGGCCAAAATAGCTCTAAACATCAACATTCACCTCTACAACGTCACTCTGTGCATTTTGCCGAATTTGTCCGCGAACTCTCAAAAATGGTTTCAGTTATTTCAGTTTCAGTTTTGTTTTTTGCCTATCACTTTGAAGTCAAACTCTTCCCATCACACACGAGACGTTCGGCATCCACCAGATGTTTCATCACTTCGTCATGGTCCACGAAAATCACGTTCAATGCCGAAGAGTTAGGGAACCGATTGAAGAAGATATCCTTGCTAAGGAAGAGTTTTATCTCCTCCACACTGCTGTGGGAACCTACCTGATTGTAGTAGTTGACAATGCGAGGGGCAACCCTTGGCAGCACCTTGACACCTGTTTTCCCATTCTTGAGCAGCACGACAGCCACCACATGCCAATGAGGCTTGGTGTCGAAGGCCTGTTCACGTTGCTCCTTGGTTCCCTTATGCGATACGGTCAAGTGTCGGCCATGCTGTTCATTAATCCGCTGCATGATACTTCGGAATATGGGCCCATGCGCAGAAGAATCTTCCAGCTTATGGATACCAATAAAATAGTGAATCATTTCATGGATGATAGTATCCTCCACCTGTTCCTCTGGTAGATCGATGCGGGTATTGATGCGCAGTCGGAAGTTGTAATGCTCAATCTGTCCATTCAGCAACCTGCGTCTTTGCGAAACACAAACGCCCAAAAAGGTCTTGGCGTCACTCAACTCAATAGGTATCTTAGGGAGCCTACCAGCAAACATCAGCTGATTAAACTCCTCAAACTTCTTTTCAATATATGGAATCGAAGCCTTCATGGCGCTTTGTAGTTACCTGATGCGGCTTATTTGACCAACTGGATGCCTGCGTCGGTCAGTTCGATGAGACGCTTCTTGTAGAGGTCGCCTACGGCACGCTTGAAGGTCTTCTTGCTTACTCCGAAGACTTCGTAAATCTCTTCAGCAGGACTCTTGTCGTTGTAGGTGGTGTGACCTCCCTGCTCGCGGATGTAATCGAGCAAGGTGGATGAGAAGTCTTCTACATGGGCTTGGCCTGGTTTCTGGAGGATAAGGTCGATCTTCCCATCGGGCCGCACCTGCTTGACGTAGGCGGTCAGCTCCATGCCGGTATGGAGGGGTCGGAAGACTTCGTTCTCATAAATCAAGCCGGCAAACTGGTTCTCAACGATGACCTTGAAGCCGAGGTCGGTCTTCTGCCATACCAGCACATGCACCTCGTCGCCAGCCTTGTAGGAGGGTTGCTCTTTGGAGAGATAGCGCTCAACTTTAGCCGATGCCATGATGCGGAAGCTCTCTTCATCCACGTGGGCATGCACGATATAGCTCTTGCCCACCTGCATCTTCATCTTCTGTTCAGCAAAGGGTACGAAGAGGTCCTTCATCAACCCCCAATCCAGGAATGCGCCATGCTGGTTCACCCAATTCACCTCTAAATAGGCAAACTCACCCACCTGCACCCGAGGGGTGAGTGTAGTGGCCACCAGACGTTCTTCGTTGTCGAGATAGATAAAAACCCGAAGTTCATCTCCCGGCTTGCATCCCGCAGGTACATAGCGCGCAGGCAGAAGAATCTCCCCCTCTACCCCACCATCAAGATACAAGCCAAAATCTACGGCCTTCACCACTTTCAGTGTATTGAATTTTCCCAGTTCCATTGTTTGTTCTCCTATGTTTTCGGGGGACAAAGATACGATTTTATCCCACATGTTGTTTTCACTCTGGGGCCTTTTTTTGTTTTCCAGCTGGAATAGTTGAGCAGAAGCAACGTGAATAACTCTCAACTCGTGGCTATTAAAAGGGATAGCCTACGGCAAAATGGAGGGCTGAATCACCGATGCGGGGATGAAGCAGCGGATAACGGTGGCGACCCGTGTTTTGGGGATTGACAGCCTTCCAGCCCCAATCCAGACGAATGATGAAGAAGTCGAGGTCCATGCGAAGACCTACACCGTAGGCCACGGCAAGCTGCTTGTAGAACTGATTGAACTTAAACTGGCCCCCGGGCTGCTCTTCGTAATTTCGGAGGGTCCAGATGTTGCCAGCGTCAATAAAGGCTGCCCCACGAAACTTCCAGAAGAGACGCGTGCGATACTCGATATTGGCATCGAGCTTGATGTCGCCCGTCTGATTCAAGAAGTTGTTGTTGGAACTCTCAAAGCTTCCTGGACCAAGTTCACGCACCGACCATCCTCTCACGCTGTTGGCGCCACCAGAGAAGTAACGTTTCTCGAATGGAAGCATCCGGGCATTGCCGTAGGGCACAGCAACACCTGCTCCAAGGTGAAAGACCAAGGCATTGCGCTGGTCAATCTGCAGGTTACGGGTCAGATCAAGGTCCATCTTGACATATTGAGCGAAGGGAATGTTGAGCAAGGTATATTCCCCATCGGCATTCCGGTGCATCCCCGTGACGCGGGCCAGGCCATAGAGCAGATTGCCCGCCGACTCGATATTGAATCTGATGGCGTAGGAGTTGCCCACCACTGAGTTGTTCTGGAAAGCGCGCCCCGAGCTGTTGTAGGTCAAGCTGTAGCCCATGCGAACGATCAACCGGTCATCGTAATTGTACTTCAAGATGTAGCTCTGGTCCTGATTGAGGTATTGCTCCTCAAAGTCTGGATCAATGCGGGGCATGTAAAGATAGTTAACGTCGATTACATCGATGCGATGCTGCGTGCGCTGGTGCTGCATGCCCCACTTATAGCCCCATCCAGCCGAAGAGATAATACGGGTAAACTCCGGGCGCATCTGGTAGTTGTATTGCAAGGTCAACTCCGAAGTGGCCCGGCTGCGTCGCTTGAAGTCAGCGGTGAGGAAGGGAAACATGAAGCGGGGGAAGTTGATGGACATCTCAGCACCCAGTTCCTTGTAATCATTTCCAAACTGGTTGCTCTGCAGACCCGAGACCGCCTCGTAGGCTCCGCGTAGCTTCACCATAAAACTCTCCGAACCCTTGAAGAGGTTACGATGCTGGAAAGAGACTGATGCGGCTGCGCCTAAGTCGCCTGCCGAGTTGGTACCCTCCAGTTCGAAGGAGACCGATTGCTGCTTCGATGGGGTAAGCAACACGTAAGCATTGAGCTTGGCACTATCGCGTTGCTGCACCTCGAAGAAGCGAATGTTGGTATATTTCAATGCCCCCAACCGATTGAAGCTGGAATAGGTGCGTTGCAAGGCCTGCTCCCTATAGGGCTCACCACGCTCCAGATAGAGGTTGGTGGCCAGCACCTTGGGGCGAAGATAGAGGCGATTCTTGTAGTAGATGGGATAACCCCGGTAGTGGATAGAGTCGTTGACCTCGATACTGCTCAGCGCAGAGGATTCCAACACGTTATAGTCGGTGATGAAGTTGACGGTACCGATGGTGTAGAGCTTATGGTTGGTAAGCGAGTCGCCTGCCTTTGAGCGGAACTTGGCCAGATGGAGCGTCAGGTCGGCCGCATAGCTACCCCTCACGGTATCGGCCGTATAGGTGATGTAATCCTTGTTGAATTTGTAATAACCCTTATCACGTAGCAAGTTGACGATACGTTGCCGTTCGGCATCGAGTACGTTGATATCAAACCTCATCTCCGGTTGGAGCAACGAAGCGGAATCTGACTGGAGTATCTCAGCTATCTGCTCATCACGAATGTCGCGCTCCAGCGTTTGGATGCGATAGGGCTTGCCCGTGCGCACCCGATAGGTCAGCTTGATCCGCTTGCGGTGGACCACCCGCTCGGATTCCACCACAGCACCCATGTAACCCATATTCTGCACGGCTTTGGTCATCTCCTGACAGGTGCGTTCGGTTTCGCTGGCGCTATAGATGATCGGAGCATCCCCCAGCCTACGGAGGGTCTTGTTGGCCCACTTCGTAGAATCGGGTCCCGACCAGTTATAGACATAGAGTTGCGTCTTCAGCAGGCTGAACCACTTGGCATTGGGCGTCTGACGCACGTAGGGCATCAGCATCGAGGGCTTGACCTCTTTGTTGTCTGTCTCGATATGTACCTCGTCGAGCAGGTATTGTTGATCAGGTACGTACTTGGTCAAGGTGCATGAAGCCACCACCCACTGAAGCACCAACAGCTTCAGCAGCAGCCCACCGCGAAAGCGGCTACAAAGGTGGTCTGATTGATACCCATTCATGTGGGCAAAGATACAACATGTAGTGGAAAACGGCAAACCACAACCGTAAGAATTTTCAGCAATTGCTTGTTTAATGCTAAAAAAAGCGTACTTTTGCATCATCAAAAATCGATATGCCAACCCAATATGCCGATAAGCAAGAACAAGATTAAATGGATTCACTCGTTGGAGATGAAGAAATTCCGCAAGGAGACGGGCTGTTTTCTGGCCGAGGGGCCGAAGATCGTAGGTGAACTGCTCTCCTGCTTCGACTGCCAACTGCTGGTTGCTACCTCTCCTTGGCTACAGGAGATGAAAACGTTACTTCCTTCCTGCGAAGTGATCGAGGTCACGGATGAGGAGTTGGCTAGAGCCAGTCTGCAGAAGAGTCCCCAGCAGGTACTGGCTCTCTTTTCCCTACCTCAAGAGCTCCTATCTGCCTCCGCCATACTTCCCGTAGAGGCTCCCCGCGAGTCGCTCTGTCTGGCACTGGATGGGGTACAGGACCCTGGCAATATGGGTACCATTATCCGACTGGCCGACTGGTTTGGGATTGAGCACATTTTCTGCTCTCCGAACTCTGCCGATGCCTTCAGTCCCAAGTGCGTGCAAGCTACGATGGGTGCGCTGGCTCGCGTCAAGCTACACTACATCTCGCTGCCAGATTTAATTCGAGGCCTACCGGATGTACCCATCTACGCCACCCTACTGGATGGGGAGAATATCTATAGCCAACCCCTAAGTGGCAACGGACTGATCATCATGGGCAACGAGGGAAACGGCATCAGCGAAGAGGTTCGGAAGATGGTGAACCGAAAACTCTTTGTGCCCAACTATCCTGCTACTCGCTCCACCAGCGAATCACTGAATGTGGCGATTGCTACAGCCATTGTATGTGCAGAGTTTCGTCGGCAGGCCGCCAACGGCTAAAGTCGAAAGAGGCACAATAGGCCACCCTACGACCTATGGCCCGCTGCATCAGCTCTTTGCTATAGAGTGCTCCATTTGCACTGGTAGGGAACGGTTCTGGAGCAGCATAATGAAACGGTTCATCAGGATGTGAGGGAAGTACAAGAAGCCCAGGGAGCCAAAGGGTATCCTCCATCTCACCCTGCAAGGGATAGACACGGAGCGCAATCCCCTGGTCCAACTCCACCACCATGCGACGCAGATAACCGACATCGGGAAGATAGAGTGCATGAGCAGCTACTCGCTTCATCGCCGGTTATCGTTGGGGCAGTTCTTGCTCATCGAGCGTAATCGGACGAAGTGGCTTGCCGCCCAAAGCACGTTTCTTTGCTGCGGGAGAGCGTTTCACTGGCGGTTTAGCTGTAGGCTGAGGACGCTGTTCGGACTTAGCCGAAGGAGTGGAAGCAGGCTTAGCAGGCATGTTATGACGCTGGCGCAGACGGTCGGTAGCACGCATAGCCGGTTGGTCAGAAGCAGGCTTAGCGGGTTGTACCGCTAAAGTATCTTGCTGACTTGCGGAAGCCTTGGGTGCAGCAGGCTTAGCCTCTTGAATCGAATCAGATTCCAGCTTCAGGCTATCCTTGGCATGATAGCGCATCACGCTGGCACTCAGCAGACGCAGGGAGGCTCTCTGCTCGCCATTGGGCAGATAGACAAAGCCACTGACATTGCGCAATTCACCCAGCGTATCGGATTGCAAAGCCAACTCCATACGCGCCGGACCAACAGCTTGTAACCGCTGCCATGCATGAAGCACCGAGTCGTTCTTGAAATGGAGGGTCAGCCCCATCACAGCCTTCTGCAAGGAATCGGTCAGCTGGCCATGGTAACGGTAATCGAGCAGGAAGCAGAGACTATCCCGCTCATGGAAGGTCGTGTCGGCCGTCAGCTCAAAATGAATGCGACTGCTCAGAGGAAAAGGGGTTAGCACTTCGTGACGATGCAGAGCCCACACCTCCACACTATCTCCCGAGGGCATCTCCAAAGCAGGCATATCGCGTAGGGCAATCAGATGGTTCACCGCATCGTTGGCTTGCTTGAAACGCTGCGTGATGTGCTCGTACATCTTAGCCAGCTGGTCGGTATGACGGGTGTACCACACCATGGAGGAGTCAAACTCAGCCTCGGTGATACCATGTTTTACAAAGACTCCATCGCGATAGATTGGACGGCGATAGGCCTCATTGTAAGGCACCTCATCGGCCATCACCTTAGCCAGATGATAGTCATAGAGCACCTCCTCCATCTTCACCTCAGTGAGCACCCCTTTGGGGCGCTTCACTTCACACGCAGTAAGCAGGGCCAATCCAGCTCCAAGCAGCAACAACCTTCCGACAACCAACTTCATTCCTTCTTTTTAATCAATTGATACGATTCGTTCAGGTAGCGGCTGTAAAAGAGCAACATGGCTATGATGCCACAGCTGATGGCCGCATCAGCAAAGTTGAAGATGGGGCTGAAGAAGATGAAATGCTCTCCACCAACCAGCGGCATCCACGCAGGCCACGTGGTATCGATGATGGGGAAATAGAACATATCCACCACTTTACCGTAGAGCAGCGGAGCATATCCCCCACCCTTGGGCAGAAAGGTGGCTACCTGTGCATGGGTGCTCTCGCTGAAGAGCACTCCATAGAAGACACTGTCGATGATGTTGCCTAACGCACCAGTCAGAATCAGCGAAACACAGACGATAAAGCCGGTCTTCAGCCCATGCTTGACGAAGCGGTAGAGGTAGTATCCGATGGCGGCTACAGCCACAATGCGGAAGGTGGTCAGGAAGAGTTTTCCGATGATTTCCATGCCAAAGGCCATGCCGTTGTTCTCGGTAAAGTAGATGTAGCACCAATCAGTGACTCGGATGCTCTCATGCCAATACATGTGGGTCTTGATCCACACCTTGATAATCTGGTCGATGAGAAGCACCGAGAGTATGGTGGTGCATGCAATCCACCCTTTTGTCCTGATACTGCTTGCCATGCTCACTTCTTTCCGCTTTGTTTGGCTTCGATGCTCAAGGTGGCATGAGGTACTGCACGCAGACGCTCAGCGGGAATCAGCTTACCCGTCTCACGACAAATACCGTAGGTCTTGTTCTCGATGCGTACCAAAGCTGCCTTCAAGCCGTTGATGAACTTGAGCTGACGCTGAGCCAGACGGGTGGTCTCCTCCTTCGAGAGGGTGTTGGCACCCTCTTCGAGCACTTTGTACGTGGGCGACGTATCGTCCGTTGAGTTCTCGTCTGAACCTGTCAACGAAGCCTTGAGCAAATCATAATCACGTTGAGCCAATTTCAGCTTCTCCAGGATAATCTCCTTGAATTCTTCCAATTCAGCATCGGAATATCTTGTTTTTTCTGCCATATCGTTTACGTTTTTAAATTACAGAAACTATAATGATTCATTTTAATTGTTTAATTCTTCAAGATGCGTACGTAGAGCTTGTACTCATCCATGTCGAGTTCGGTGGCATCGGCTACTTCATCCATCAAGATGAGCGACGTACCGAGTACCTGCTTACAGATGTATTCGCGATATGCTTCAACGGCTGCATCGCTCTGTGGATGTTTGGAGAGCTGAATTTCAATCTTGTCGGTAATCTCCAGACCGCTTGACTTACGGATGTTCTGAATACGGTTTACCAACTCGCGAGCCACACCCTCTCGACGAAGTTCGTCTGTCAAGGTCACCTCGAGGGCTACTGTCAGCTTACCCTCGTTCGCTACAAGCCAACCAGGGATATCCTCACTGAAGATTTCTACATCAGTTGCTTCAACCTTCACCTCAGCACCATCGAGGTTGAGCAGATAGCTTCCCTCGCGCTCCAGCGTAGCAATAGCCTCCTGCGGAAGAGCCGTTACTGCAGCTGCTACGGCCTTCATCTGCTTGCCGTACTTGGGACCCATCTTCTTGAAGTCGCACTTCACCTTCTTGACTAATACGCCCGATTCGCCCTCGACGAACTGCAGCTCCTTCACGTTCACCTCGCTCATAATCAAGTTCTTTACAGCCTCAATATGGGCGCGCTGAGCCTCATCGACTACAGGAATCATGATGCACTGCAGGGGCTGACGTACCTTGATGTTGACCTTGCGACGCAGCGCCAGTACCATAGAGGTGACGCTCTGTGCCATCTGCATACGGGCTTCAAGTTCACTGTCAATCAGAGCCTCGTTGGCTTCGGGGAATTTGGCCAGATGGACAGAAACCACCTGGTCGCGACCGGTAACCTTCACCAGGTCCATATAGAGCATATCGGCATAGAAGGGTGCAATAGGAGCCATCAGTTTAGCGACAGTTTCCAAGCAGGTGTAAAGCGTCTGGTAAGCCGAAAGCTTGTCGGTAGTCATCCCACCGCCCCAGAAGCGCTTACGGTTCAGACGGACATACCAGTTGGAGAGGTTGTCGTTGACGAAATCCTGGATCAAGCGACCAGCCTTGGTGGGCTCGTAATCAGCCAAGCAGCTATCCACCTGCTTAATAAGACTGTTCAGCAAGGAGAGAATCCAGCGGTCAATCTCCGGACGCTCCTGCAGGGGCACATCGGGCTCTGCATAGCTGAACCCATCCACATTGGCATAGAGGGCAAAGAAGGAGTAGGTGTTGTAGAGGGTGCCGAAGAATTTGCGACGAACCTCTTCTACGCCATCTACGTCGAACTTCAAGTTGTCCCAAGGAGATGAGTTGGTAATCATGTACCAACGCAGGGGGTCGGAACCATACTTCTCAATGGTAGCAAAGGGATCAACTGCATTGCCCAGGCGCTTGGACATCTTATTACCATTCTTATCCAGCACCAAGCCATTGGAGATCACCGCCTTGTAGCTGACGCTATCAAACACCATCGTAGCGATGGCATGGAGCGTGAAGAACCAGCCACGGGTCTGGTCCACCCCTTCGGCAATGAAGTCAGCGGGATAGACCTGATGGGTATCAAGCGCCTCTTTGTTCTCAAACGGATAGTGAATCTGTGCGTAGGGCATGGCACCTGAGTCAAACCATACGTCAATCAGGTCGCTCTCGCGCTTCATCGGTTTTCCCGTTGAAGAGACGAGCAGGATATCGTCCACATAAGGACGGTGGAGGTCAATTTTATCGTAGTTTTCCTGAGTATAGAGACCAGGAACGAAGCCTTTCTCCTTGTAGGGGTTGCACTGCATCACTCCGGCAGCCACAGCCTTCTCTACCTCATTATAGAGCTCCTCGACCGACTCGATGCACTTCTCTTCATCTCCCTCTTCAGTACGCCAGATGGGCAGCGGAGTACCCCAGTAGCGTGAACGGCTCAAGTTCCAGTCGTTCAAGTTCTCCAGCCACTTGCCAAAGCGTCCGGTACCTGTCGTTTCGGGTTTCCAGTTAATCTGCTTATTCAGCTCCATCATGCGCTCCTTGCAGGCCGTACTGCGGATAAACCAGCTATCCAGGGGATAGTAGAGCACCGGTTTGTCGGTACGCCAGCAGTGGGGATAGTTGTGGACGTGCTTCTCCATCTTGAAGGCCAGATTGGCCGCCTTCATCTTCATGCAGATATAGACGTCGAGGCTCTCAGCAGCCTGTGCAGCCTTTTCGTCGTACTTGCCATCCACGGTAAACTGCGGGTCGTAGGCGTTTTTCACCCAGCGACCTTCATACTCCTTATATATAGTGGTATCTACACAAGCGTTCACAAAGCGTTCGTCGAGTTCATCGAGCAGGTAGAACTTACCGGTCAGATCCACCATGGGGCGCGTCTCGCCTCGCTTGTTGATCATGAAGAGCGAGGGAATACCTGCGGCACGGGCCACATTGGCGTCATCCGCACCAAACGTAGGAGCGATATGCACGATACCGGTACCATCTTCAGTCGTCACATAATCACCAGGGATTACGCGGAAAGCCTTATCGGAGGCATCGTGCCAATTGCCCTCTGCATCCATCTCCACAGGCTTCACCCACGGCAGCAGCTGAGCATACTTCATACCGACCAGCTCCGGACCTTTGTATTCGCCCACGACCTTGAAGGGAACCAGTTTATCACCCGGCTTGTAATCCTCCAGGCTCAGCCCCTCGGCCTTGGGGTTGAAATGGTTATAGAGCAACGGCTTGGCCAGCACAGCAGTCATCTTCTCACCCGTATAGGCATTGTAGGTCTGAACAGCTACGTAATCAATCTTCGGACCTACACAGAGTGCTGTATTCGAAGGCAAGGTCCAAGGCGTAGTAGTCCAGGCTAAGAAATAAGGAGTACCCCACTCGGCCATCTCGGGCTTGGGGTCCAGGATGCGGAACTGCCCCACTACGGTCAGGTCCTTCACATCGCGATAGCACCCTGGCTGGTTCAGCTCGTGCGAGCTAAGACCCGTACCAGCGGCAGGCGAATAGGGCTGAATGGTATAGCCCTTATAGAGCAGGTTCTTGTTGTAGAGTTGCTTGAGCAGCCACCAGAGCGTTTCGATGTATCGATTGTCGTACGTGATGTAGGGGTGCTCCAAATCGACCCAATAACCCATGCGGTGAGTCAAGTCAGTCCACTCCTTGGTAAACTTCATCACATCCTTGCGGCAGGCCGCATTGTACTCGGCCACAGAGATGCTCTTGCCGATGTCCTCCTTGGTAATACCGAGGGCCTTCTCCACTCCCAGCTCTACAGGCAGTCCGTGAGTATCCCATCCGGCCTTACGCTTCACCTGGAATCCCTTCATCGTCTTGTAACGACAGAAGATGTCCTTGATTGAGCGAGCCATGACGTGATGAATACCCGGCATACCATTGGCCGAGGGAGGTCCCTCAAAGAAAACAAACGAAGGAGATCCTTCGCGCTCGGTCATACTTTTGGCGAACACATCGTTCGCATCCCAGCTCTTCAACACTTCCTTATTGATTTCAGAAAGGTCAAACTTCTGATATTCAGTAAATTTCTTTCCCATCAGATGGTTATATTTTATTTTTTATTACGCATATTACCAAAAGGGTTGCAGCCAAAGGCCACCATGCACCCTATATTTAGGGCGCAAAGCTACAAAAAAAGAAAGAAATAACGAATTATTTTCAGCAGAAAACTTTGGCACTGTTTTTGTAGTTTACCTCATTACTGACAATTCTGACAAAAAACGATAAATAAATGAAAGAAAAAGAGATTCCTGTACTGCTGCTGACGGGTTACCTGGGCAGCGGAAAGACCACCTTGGTCAACCATATCTTGAGCAACGAAAAGGGCATTCGCTTCGCCGTCATCGTCAACGACCTGGGCGAAGTGAACATCGATGCAGACCTGATTCAAAAGGGAGGTATCGTGAATCAGAAAGATGACAGCTTGGTAGCGCTTCAGAACGGCTGCATCTGCTGCACACTGAAGATGGATCTGATACAGCAGGTGTATGACCTGATGAAGATGCAGCAATTCGACTACATCGTGATTGAAGCCAGTGGCATCTGTGAGCCCGAGCCCATTGCGCAGACCCTCTGCAGCATTCCGCGCATGGGTGGAGAGTTTACCAAATATGGCCAACTCCGACTGGACTGTGTGACGACGGTAGTGGATGCGCTGCGCCTGCAAGATGAGTTTGCCTGTGGCGACAGCTTGACCCGCGAGCACATCGATGAAGAGGACATTGAGAACCTCATCATCCAGCAGATTGAGTTCTGTAACCTGATTCTGCTCAACAAAGCAGCTGAGGTGAAGCCCGAAGAGCTGGAACGCATCAAGCACATCATCCGCGTGCTACAACCGGCAGCCGAAATCATTGAATGCAACTATGCAGATGTCCCCCTGGAGAAGTTGCTCGACACCCACCTCTTTCACTTCGAGCGGGTAGCGACCAGCGCTGGCTGGGTAAGAGGCATCGAAAAAGCGGCCACCGCCGAAGAGGAGCACGAAGCCCATCAGCACGGTTCACATGCCAAACATCATCATCACGACGAAGAGCATGAACATGAGCACGAGGAACATGAGCATGAGCACGAGCATGAACATGAGGATCATGAGCACGGACATCACCACCACCATCATCATCACGATGAAGGTGAGGCTGAAGAGTACGGTATCAGCACCTTTGTCTATTATCGCCGTCCAGCCTTCGACATTCACAAGTTCGACCGCTTTGTGGCAACCAAGTGGCCCAAAAACATCATTCGTGCCAAGGGCATCTGCTACTTCAGCCACCAACGAGATATGTCGTTCTTATTTGAGCAGGCGGGTAAACAGAAAAAAATTCAGGAGTGCGGCCAATGGTATGCCACAGCTCCTGAAGAAGATTTGATTCAATTGATGAAGGAAGAACCCGGGTTGCTACGCGATTGGGATGACCAATACGGCGACCGTATGGTAAAGATTGTATTCATTGGCCAGCATCTGGACCGCGAGCAGCTTACTCACGACCTGGACGAGTGCCTGGAATAAGGCGGGGAGAGAGTGATTAGTGATTAGTGGTTAGTGGTTAGTGATTAGTGAAGTCACTGCTCCACTAAGCGCCCCATCTTATAGGTCCCTTTGCGGATGACGTTGCCCTGGGCATCAGTCTCCACAAAGGGGCCATGTTTTTTGCCTTGTTTGAAGAAGCCTTCGAAACGGGTGCCATCTTTCTTGATCTGCACCCCATTCCCCTCCTCCAATCCATCCACAAAGCCACCAGTATAGCGCGTGCCATCGGTAGTAATCAAGGTGCCTTGTCCGTTGAACTTGTTGTTGGCAAATTCACCATCATAGCGGTCACCTGCTCCCCAACGATAGACACCACGGCCATGGCGCTGGTTATCTTTCCATTCACCTTCGTAATAGGCACCGTTAGCCCAGGTGAAAGTCCCTTTTCCCTCCTGCTTTCCTTCTTGGAAATGGCCCACATATTTATCGCCGTTGGCGTGGTAATAGATGCCCTCGCCGGTACGTTCACCCTCTACATAGTCCCCTTCATAGCGGTCGCCCGTATGAAAGAAGTAGATGCCACGGCCATGCTGCATGTCGTTCACCCACTCACCAACGTACTTATCGCCATTGGCAAATTCGAAGGTACCTGTTCCCTGACGCACGTCGTTACGCCATTCGCCCTCATAGCGAGAGCCATCGTTCCAGGTAAAGTTGCCTTTCCCTTCTTTCTTGTCAGCAACCCAAGAGCCAGCATACGAAGAGCCGTTACGCCAGGTATAGGTACCCTGCCCCTGGCGTTTGTCGTTATTCCACTCCCCATCATAGCGGTCGCCGTTATGGTAATACATCACACCATGACCATGCTGATAGTCCTGGTACCACATGCCCTCATAACGGTTATTGTTGAGGAAGTAGAACGTTCCACGTCCATGTTGCTGGTCCTGAAACCACTCCCCTTCGTAACGCTCGCCATCACTAAAGGTGTAGGTTCCTGTGCCTTGACGTTTGCCTTTTACGTAGTTACCCTCATAGACATCCCCGTTTTTCATCACGGTACGTCCCTTGCCATTGGGCTTTCGACCTTTCAGTTCGCCCGTATAGACCCCACCATCCTTGAAGGTGTAGGTGCCGATGTTAATGCCTTGGGCAGTAGCAGGCTGCCAGGGCATCACGTAGAGCAGGCAGCAAAAGAGCAGGATGATGGTTCGTCTCATAGGCGTTCAGATTGCAGTTGATGAAGGAAAAGTTCAGCTCGTTGCAGGTCTTCGGGAGTGTCGATGCCGATGGTTTCTACCTGGGTGACACCTACTCGGATGGTATATCCGTTCTCAAGCCAGCGGAGCTGTTCGAGCGATTCGGCCAGCTCGAGTGAGGATTGCGGCAAACGCGTGATAGCCTGTAGCGTAGGTAGAGTATAAGCATAGAGTCCGATGTGTTTATAATAGGTGTGGTTGCTCAGCCACTGCTCCTGCTCCTTGCCACGGCAATAGGGTATCACCGAACGGCTGAAGTAGAGTGCCTCCATCCGCTGGTTCACCACCACCTTGGGGGAGTTGGGGTTGTGCAGCGCTTCCCAGCCATCAGCTGGGGTAAAGGGCTTGACCAAGGTGGCAATCTGCGTATCGGGCTGATTGAAGCAGGCCTTGATAGCTTGCAGCTGCGAGGGCTGGATAAAGGGCTCATCACCCTGAATGTTGATAACCACATCGTAGTGGCCACCCACGCTATCGGCCGCTTCGCGACAGCGGTCAGTACCACTTTTATGATTCGGCGAGGTCATGACCACCTTGCCACCAAAGGCCTCTACGGCCTGGCGGATACGATCGTCGTCAGTGGCCACATAGGCATCATCCACCTGTCCTACGACTTGTGAATAGACACGTTCAATCACGGTTTTGCCTCCCAACAAAGCCAACGGCTTGGCTGGAAAACGGGTGGAGGCATATCGAGCGGGTATTATTCCTAAAAATTTCATGCTATTTCTTTTTTTTATATTGGTTTATACTCATTTTTACAGAGGCATTGTGTTTATAGAGACATCGTGAGATGACCCTCAATAGGGTTTCAACAGTTGCTGTACAAAGTCGCGCTGGAGGTCCTTAGGACGTAACACCTCTTCATCAGCCATCAACAAGTCGAGATCGAGGCGCACCACCTCGAGTGCTTTCTCCTCGGGTGTGCGTCCTGCCAGCTGTTCGATCTCCTTGAGTTGCTGTTCGATCTCCTTGGGTTGAGCATCCGAAGAGAGACGGGCCAGCTGGTTGATAAAAGAGGCCTGATTATGCCGCATACCTATAGGGGCAGTAACCACTTCGGGAGAGAACCATACGTCCGGAAAACGACGTTGGAGTTCCCTACGCGCCAAAGCCAGATGGCTGGCAGGTTCGGTGTTGCTACCTATGCAAATCAAGTAGTTCATCTTTAGCAAAGCGCTGAGATGTTAATTGAATAGGTCATCCAGTCCCTCGATGGGTTCATCAATAATCCGCACGCCCTCTTCGTCGGGAATCTCCTTGCAGGGATCGAAGTCTTCGGGCAGGTCGAAAGTCTCTGTAGGGTCGTAGCCCAACGTCTTGTCGGCCAGCACCAGTTTCATATACTTGGCCCAGATGGGGAGAGCCATTGAGGCACCTTGTCCGTAGGTCATGCGGTCGAAGTGGATGTCACGATCTTCGCCCCCTACCCAGCAGCCGGAAACCAACGATGGGGTGAAACCCATGAACCAGCCATCTGAGTTGTTGTTGGTGGTACCCGTCTTTCCACCCATATCAGCCTGAATGCCCAGACGACGAACACGTCCACCGGTACCCTCGTTGATAACGGCCCGCAGCATCACCAGCATCTTGTTGGCACTGAGCGGACTGATGACCTCCTGTACCTGGGGCGTGAAGCGGGCCAGTTCGTTGCCCTCATTATCCTCGATACGGGTCACGAAGACGGGAGATACCCGTATGCCATGACCTGGGAAAGCGGTATAGGCACTCACCATCTCTCCTACAGAAATTTCGCAAGGGCCCAGACAAAGGGAGACGGAGGGTACAATCTCCTTGTTGCGTACACCGAAGTTATGCACCAGTTGTTTCAGTTCGTAGGGATTGAGCTTTCCCATCAGGTAGGCCGTAACCCAGTTGTCGCTATTTGCCAATCCCCACTTCACGGTCACCATCTCACCCAGGCGTTTGTTGTTGGCGTTACGTGGTGACCAGGGAATACCATTTTCATCGAGCAGCGTTACCTGCACATGGCGCACCTCATCGCAGGGTGAGAAGCCATTCTCCATGGCCAGCGTATAGACGAAAGGCTTCATCGTAGAGCCAATCTGCCGACGTCCAGCCATCGCCATATCATATTTGAAATAGTGGTGGTTGGGACCTCCTACGTAGGCCTTTACACGTCCGTTGCGGGGATCCATGGACATGAATCCTGCACGCAGGAAGAACTTGTAGTAGCGGATGGAGTCCATGGGAGTCATCACCGTATCACGCTCACCCTGCCAGCTGAATACCGACATCGGCTGAGGCTCATCAAACGCTTTACGAATCTCCTTCTCCGATGCACCGGCAGCCTTCATCAAGCGGTAGCGGTCGCTCTGCTTCATGGCACGCGTCAGGATTTCATCCACCTGCTCGGTGGTGAGATTGCGAGTAAAAGGTGCGGTACGTGCCCCCTTCTTCTCCTTGAAGAAAGCGGTCTGCAGTTCGCTGAGGTGCTCAGTTACAGCCTGCTCTGCATAGGCCTGCATCTTGCTGTTGATAGAGGTATAGATCTTTAATCCATCGGTGTAGAGGTTGTAGTGCGAGCCATCCTTCTTGATGTTCTTCTCGCACCAGCCATAGAGGGGATTGGTGGCCCAGTCGAGGGAGTCTTCGTAATACTTCTGCATCTGCCATCCACGGTAGTCAGACTTTTCGGGCTTCTTGGCCGAAAGCACCCCACGCAGGTATTCGCGGAAATAGGTCGCCAAACCTTCGTTGTGGTCCACACGATGGTAGCTCAACGTCAGCGGCAGTTGCTGCAAGGAGTCACACTCGGCCTGGGTGATGTAATCGGCCTTACGCATCTGGTTGAGCACCACATTACGTCGGCCACGGCTCCGCTCATTGAAGCGCACCGGATTGTACAGAGATGGATTCTTGCACATCCCCACCAGCGTAGCCGCCTCTTCGATTTTCAAATCAGCTGGCTGACAGCCAAAATAGGTGTAAGCAGCTGTCTTGATACCCACGGCGTTGTTAAGGAAATCGAACTTATTGAGATACATCGTCAATATCTCCTCCTTGGTATAGAAGCGCTCCAGTTTGACGGCAATAACCCATTCGATGGGTTTCTGAAAGAGTCGCTCCATAAAGTTGCCCGCACTGGGCGAGTAGAGCTGCTTGCTGAGCTGCTGGGTGATGGTACTACCACCTCCGGCACTGCGCTGAAAAAGGAGTCCGCGCTTGACGATCGCACGCATCAACGCAATGGCATCGATGCCTGAATGTTCGCTGAAGCGTTCATCCTCGGTGGCAATCAACGCCTTCACCATGTAGGGAGAGAGGTCGCTGTAACCCACATAGACGCGGTTCTCCTTGCTGAGCGAGTAGGTGCCCAGCACCTTGCCATCCTCAGAGATTACCTCAGTAGCAAACTTATAGGTAGGATTCTCCAAGTCCTCCACAGGAGGCATGTAGCCAATCCATCCCTTGGCAATAGCTACAAACAACAGCCAGCAGGTCACTATCCCGATGGCAAACAATATCCAAAGTGCAATGACTATCTTCTTGATCATATCGCTCTCTATCTAATATACCTTATTATATATAGGGGTTGCGGATTAGGTAGCTTGAAGCCCGAGCCCACATCGTCTCCCACGCCCCCTGTTAGCGCCGACAAAGGTAGGAATATTATTTTTTACGGCAAAAAAAAGTATCTTTCAAATTTTCTAATCTCAAAGAATATGCCTACTTTTACACTCTCGAAAGAACAATTAACATCAACTGTATGGAAAACAGAAGTTTAGTTACCATTGCCCATCACAGCAAAGAGAAAATCCTCTATATGCTCGAGATGGCTAAAGCGTTTGAAGCACGTCCAAACCGCCGATTGTTGGAGGGGAAAGTGGTTGCCACCCTCTTTTTCGAGCCCTCTACCCGTACCCGTCTCAGCTTTGAGACAGCAGCCAACCGCCTGGGAGCACGCGTCATCGGCTTTACCGACCCGAAGGCCACCAGCTCGTCGAAAGGTGAGACTCTGAAGGACACCATAAAGATGGTGAGCAACTATGCCGACATCATCGTGATGCGCCACTACCTGGAGGGCGCTGCCCGATATGCCAGCGAAGTAACTGATGTACCTATCGTGAACGCCGGCGATGGAGCCAACCAACACCCCTCACAGACCATGCTCGACCTCTACTCCATCTACAAGACACAGGGAACGCTTGAGAATCTGAACATCTATCTGGTGGGCGACCTGAAGTATGGGCGCACGGTCCACTCGCTGCTGATGGCCATGCGCCATTTCAACCCCACTTTCCACTTCATTGCCCCCGATGAACTGCGGATGCCTGAGGAGTACAAAATCTACTGCCGTGAGCACCACATCAAGTATGTAGAGCATAGCGACTTCAATGAAGATACCATTGCTGATGCCGACATCCTCTACATGACGCGAGTGCAGCGTGAGCGCTTCACCGACCTGATGGAGTATGAGCGGGTGAAGAATGTCTATATCCTGCGTGCCAAGATGCTGGAGAAGTGCCGCACGAACATGCGCATCCTCCATCCCCTGCCCCGCGTGAATGAAATCTCCGACGACGTGGATGAGTGTCCGCACGCCGACTACGTCCAACAGGCACAAAACGGACTCTATGCCCGCGAAGCCATCCTCTGCGATGTGTTGGGCATCACGCTTGAAGAGGTGATGAAATAGTGATTAGTGTTTAGTGATTAGTGATTAAAGAGAATAACCAAATGGCTGAAAAGAAAGAACTGCAGGTGGCTGCCCTGGAGAACGGGACCGTCATCGATCATATACCTTCTGAAAAACTCTTCACCGTAGTCTCACTGCTGGGACTGCAGGAGATGAGCAACAACATCACCATCGGCTTTAACCTGGCCAGCAAAAAACTGGGCAAAAAGGGCATCATCAAGGTAGCCGACCGCTTCTTCAGCGACGAGGAGATCAACCGCATCGCTGTAGTAGCCCCCAACGTGAAGCTCAACATCATCCGCAACTACGAGGTGGTGGAGAAACGCGAAGTGGTATTGCCCGACGAACTGGTGGGCATCGTGAAGTGTGCCAACCCCAAGTGCATCACCAACAACGAACCGATGGCTACACGCTTCCACGTCATCGACAAGGAGCACTGCATCATTAAGTGCCACTACTGCGAGAAAGAACAGAGCCGCGAACAGATTGAAGTGGTGAAATAAGCACTCCTTCATGTGGAGAAAACGATACAAGTCAAACTATACACACCTACAATGAAAGAAGACTGGAAACCGGGAACCATGATCTACCCCTTGCCAGCAGTGCTGGTGAGCTGTGGCAGTACGCCCGAAGAGTACAACTTGATTACTGTGTCGTGGACAGGCACCCTCTGCACCAATCCACCGATGTGCTATATTGCCGTACGTCCCGAACGCCATTCCTACGAGATTATCAAGCGAAACATGGAGTTCGTCATCAACCTGACTACGCACGATATGGCTCGTGCTACCGATTGGTGCGGCGTACGCTCAGGACGCGACTACAACAAGTTCGAAGAGATGCACCTCACTCCGGGCCCCTGCTCCATCGTCAGTGCACCCCTGGTAGAAGAGGCTCCGCTGAGCATCGAGTGCCGCGTCAAAGAGATTATGTCACTCGGCTCGCACGACCTCTTCATCGCTGATGTAGTGAATGTCAAAGCCGACAGCCGCTACATGAATGCCGAAACGGGCAAGTTCGAACTGGCTGACAGCCATCCGCTGGTCTATCTGCACGGGGCCTACTACGACCTGGGCGAGAAGATAGGTAAGTTCGGCTGGTCGGTCGAAAAGAAGAAAGAACAATGAAGCGGTTGGCGGCGACGTTGCTGCTATGCTTAGCTACGAGCTACGAGCTAGGGGCTACAAGCTACGAGCTACAAGCTAACAGCTACGAGCTGTTAACTGCGGGTGAGGAGCGGGAGAAAGATGGAGATACTGCGCAGCGGAAGGAAAAAGTTGTCAACTTTGGCCTCAAGGGGGGATTTACCTCTTCCCTCTTTCTGGTCAATGACTTGAGCATGGGTAGCGTCTGCATGGACGAGTTCCAGAACAAGTATCGAATTGGCTACTTTGTCTCACTCTTCTTGCGCATCAACTTTGGCCACTACTTTCTGCAACCCGAGGCATCGTACAACGTCAACCGCAGCAGTCTCACTTTTATCTTTCCCGAAAATGTGAACACATCGACAGCAACAGCAGGCCAAGAGGTGTTTATCGAAACCGATATCCACAGCTTCGATGTTCCCATACTCTTTGGATGGAACATTATCAAAGAGCATCCCTATAGCCTGGCTATCGTTGGTGGACCCAAGTTGCGCTACATTTGGGGAAAGAAGAGCAAGACCAACTTCAACAACCTGAGTCGGCAGCAGATTTCCGAACAGTTACGCCCCTTCAACCTGGGACTTTCAGTGGGTGTGGCTGTCACCATCCACCCAGTCTTCTTTGACTGCCGCTACGATATAGGATTAAACAACATCTCCAAACGAGTGGTCTATGAGTTTCCTGAAGGCGCTACAGCAGCGGGCAACGAACCCCACATCCGCTTTGCCCACCGCGACAATGTACTCAGTTTTTCGCTTGGAATCCTCTTCTGACTCCCTATTCAGCAGATGGACAGAAAAAAGTGAGGACAAATGAATGTTTATTCCAAAATAATGCACTACTTTTGTGCAAAATCTAACCAACAAGCTTACATTATCCAACTTATTTAAAAGATAAGGCAAAATGAAAAGAGATCAAGTCATTTTTGACATCATCGAGCAGGAGCATAAGCGCCAGCTCAAAGGCATCGAACTGATTGCCTCTGAAAATTTCGTGAGTGATGAAGTCATGCAGGCCATGGGCTCCTGCCTGACCAACAAGTATGCTGAAGGCTATCCCGGCAAGCGCTATTACGGAGGCTGCGAAGTGGTGGATCAGAGCGAGCGCATCGCTATCGACCGTCTGAAGCAGATCTTCGGTGCAGAATGGGCCAACGTACAGCCCCACTCTGGTGCTCAGGCCAATGCTGCCGTCTTTCTGGCTGTACTCAACCCCGGAGACAAGTTCATGGGTCTGAATCTGGCACATGGTGGTCACCTCTCTCATGGTTCGCTGGTCAACACCTCTGGCATCATCTACACGCCCTGTGAATACAACCTCAACAAGGAGACGGGTCGCGTGGATTACGACCAGATGGAGGAGATTGCCCTGCGCGAGCGTCCGAAGATGATCATTGGTGGTGGCTCGGCCTATTCACGTGAATGGGACTATAAGCGCATGCGTGAGATTGCCGACAAGATTGGCGCCATCTTCATGGTAGATATGGCCCACCCTGCTGGATTGATTGCCGCTGGCCTGCTCGACAACCCCGTGAAGTATGCCCACATCGTCACCTCTACCACCCACAAGACGCTGCGTGGACCACGTGGTGGTGTCATCATGATGGGTAAGGACTTCCCCAACCCCTGGGGCAAGAAGACACCGAAGGGCGAAATCAAGATGATGTCGCAATTGCTCGACTCAGCCGTATTCCCCGGTATCCAAGGCGGTCCGCTGGAACATGTCATTGCCGCCAAGGCCGTAGCCTTCGGCGAGATCCTGCAGCCCGAATGGAAGGAGTACGCCATGCAGGTGAAGAAGAATGCCGCCACACTGGCTCAGGCCCTCATCGACCGTGGCTTCAGCATCGTAAGTGGTGGCACCGACAACCACTCCATGCTGGTTGACCTGCGTACCAAGTACCCCGACCTGACCGGTAAGGTGGCCGAGAAGGCACTGGTATCAGCCGATATCACGGTGAACAAGAACATGGTGCCCTTCGACACGCGCTCTGCCTTCCAAACCTCTGGTATCCGCCTCGGCACACCGGCTATCACCACCCGCGGTGCAAAAGAGGATTTGATGCTTGAGATTGCCGAAATGATTGAAAAGGTGCTCTCCAATGTGGATAACGAAGCGGTTATCGCTGAAGTTCGCGCTCACGTCAATGAGCTGATGAAGGGCTATCCCCTCTTTGCCTATTAATCATGCCCCGACACAAGGCCTGACAACCGAATAGCACAGACTCTATTCCAACGAGGTGCCAGCCGCAAGACTGGCACCTCGAATTTCCTAAAAAGGTATCGTCACATGCATACTGCCACCATCCAGCTACACCAACTCAGCATCGGCTACCGCCACAAGCAGCAAGTACACCCCATAGCCACTGACCTCAACGCCACGCTCCACAGCGGCCAACTGACCTGTCTGCTTGGAGCCAACGGCGTAGGTAAATCTACGTTGCTGCGCACGCTATCGGCCTTTCTTACTCCACTCGAAGGTGCAATCACCCTTTTGGATCAACCCCTTGAAAGCTACAGCGACAAAGCATTGGCACGCACCCTGAGTGTCGTGCTGACAGAACGTATTGACGTACCCGACCTCCATGTAGCCGATGTGGTTGCTCTGGGCCGCACACCCTATACCGGATTTCTGGGCAACCTCAAGCCAATGGATTACAGCCACGTGGAAACAGCTATGCAGGCTACGGGTATTACGTCACTTGCCCCACGCGAGCTACATACCCTAAGTGATGGCGAACGGCAGAAGGTCATGATAGCCAAAGCCCTGGCACAAGATACCCCCATCATCTTTCTCGATGAGCCCACCGCCTTTCTTGATTACCCTAGCAAGGTGGAGATGATGCAGCTGCTCCATCGGTTGAGCCACACCATGCAGAAAACCATCTTCCTCTCCACCCACGACCTCGACCTGGCTCTCCAGCTGGCCGACTGCGTCTGGCTGCTCGACGGTCAAGGCCATCTCACCACCGGCCTTCCCGAACAGCTGATTCTGGATGGCACCCTACCCCACTTCTTCCACAGCGAAGGAGTGTGCTTTGACTCCACCACGGGACACTTCAGCGTCAAACACCATCCTACACACCCCATTCCAATCCGTACCAGCGGCCAAGGCCTTCCGCTACTTATGCTCCGACGTGCCCTGCAACGACAAGGCTTTGCACTCTTGGATTCCTCCGTTCCCCCTCACCTCGAGGCTCCCCTTCTCACAGCCACGCTGGACACCGACGGTGCCCCCTGCTTCGTACTGAACTCCAATAGCTCGGTTGCTTCCCAGCGGTTCAGCACCATCGAAGCAGTAGTCGAAGCCCTCAAAGCGACGACCGATGCCACCCCATCACCCACCAATCATCACGTAAGGCCATGAAAATCATCCATACCAGCGACTGGCACCTGGGGCATCTGCTCTACAACTACTCCCGAGAAAAGGAGCAGCAGGCCATGCTCCAACAGATGGTTCACCTCGTAGAAGAGCATCAACCCGATGCCTTCATCATCTCAGGGGACCTATTCGACTCCATGCAGCCATCCACCACCGCACAAACCATGCTCACCGAAGCATTGGTAGCCATCCATCGGGCCCACCCACAGATGCGGATCGTCTGCATTGCCGGCAATCACGACAGCGGTAGCCGGCATACCATCTACCGCACGCCCTGGAAGGCACTGAATGTGGAGATGGTGGGCAGCATTACGCGCGAAAGTCGGTTGGAGGAGTACATCTTCAAGGTAGAGGGCAAGGGATATATCGTGGCCATACCCTTTGCTGCCGAACGCTTCATGCCCCATGACCTGTTTATCCGGTTGAAGGAGATGGTGGACGAGAGGAATAGCGAAGAACGGTTGCCCATCTTTCTGACGGCCCATCTGGCCATTGCTCGGTGTGACTACCGCGGACATGAGTTGGCCACCGACGAACAGATAGGTGGCGTAGGGTGTCAGGAACTCTCCGTGTTTGGATCAGGATATGACTACATCGCCTTGGGCCATATCCACAAAAGCCAACAACTGGATACGGAGGGACGCATCTACTACAGTGGAACACCCATCGCAATGAGCTTCGACGAGGTGTATCGCGGCAACCAGCATGGAGTCTTGCTGGTGGAATGCAATCAGCAGGGAGAGCCCCCTGTCGTCACGCCCATAGCCCTCCACAATCCACGTCCCCTTGTGAATATTCCCCAAGAGGGATTTGCCCCTTGGGAGGAGGTGAAGCAGGAGTTTGCAGCCTATCCATCCGAGATCCCCTCGTACATCCGCCTCAATGTAGAGGTGGAGGGCTACCTCCCATCGAATGCCAACGACGAGGCCAAGGCCATCGCCGAAAGTAAAGCCTGCCGGTTCTGCTTGATCAATGCTAAGCGCAAAGAGCAGCACCTGGAACAAGGCAAGGCAAGAACCTACACCACCTCCGAGTTCAAGCAACTCGACCCCCTTGATGTAGCCAAGATGTGGATAGCCTCAAAGGGGGAACTGTATGACGAAAGCATGCAGCAAATTCTCGAGGAGGTGAAAAGCTCCATCACGTTAAACCCTGACCCTGAAGTAGCGCCATGAAAATACGTACCTTACATATCTATAATATCGCCTCGATAGAGGATGAACGGATTGACTTCAGCGCATCCCCCCTGGCCGAAAGTGATGTATTTCTGATTACCGGCAAGACCGGATCGGGCAAAACCACCATCCTGGATGCCATCTGTCTGGCCCTCTATCGCACCACGCCACGCCTCAGCCAGTGCACAGGGGTCAAAGTGGAGAACAACAGCGACAATCTGGCCCTCGACGACCCACGTCAGTTGATGCGCCGCAATACGGGAGAAGCCTTTGTGAACCTTACTTTCCAGGGCATCGATGATCACCTATACGAAGCCGAATGGCATGTGCAGCGAGGCAAGAAGAAAAAGCCCAACGTCAGCCTCGACCCAGCCACCTGGTCGCTCAAGGACCTCACCTCGGGAAAAACATATATCGGTCGCGGAGAGAAGGTAAATGAGGTGCGCGAAGCCATCCAGCAGGCCGTAGGACTGGAGTTCAGTCAGTTCTGCCGTACCACAATGCTGGCACAGGGCGAGTTCACCAAGTTCCTGAAGAGCAACGAGAAGGAGAAGGTAGAGATTCTGGAAAAAATAACCCACTTCACGGCCTATACCCAAATGGGCAAGCGACTCTACGAACTGACCCAAGAGAAGAAAAAGGCGTACGACGAGGCACAGCTGAAAGCTCAAGACACCGGTCTAAACGACGATGAGCTGGCTGCACTCCGTGAGGAGATTCAGCAATTCAAGCACCAGATAAAGCAGCACGAAGAGGAGAAAAGCCGCCTTACCCGCATGCTGCAGTGGCTACAAAACGACACTGCACTAAAACAAGAGCAGTGGTACATAGTGAATGCGGTACAAAAAGCTGAAGCAGATATACAGACAGAAGAGTTCCAGAAAAAAGAACAGACCGTGCAACAATGGCACGAAACGACCGATGCACGCAGCGCCATCAAAGAGAAGCTGGAGGCAGAAGCCGCGGCAAGCCACTATGAACAAGAGCAAAAAGAGCTAGCATCTACCTATCAAGAGCTGCTAGGGAGCATCCTGTTCTTCGAAAATCTATACCAGGAGAAAGCGCACGAATTTGAGACCATCAAGCAATTCCTTGCGCAACAAGCTGGCAAGATAGAGCTCTATGAGAAGGCTGACCGCATAGCCCTGCAACTCAATCAAGTGGCTTCCGACCGCACAAAAGTAGATATAGAGAACAAGAAAATTGCCGACAACAGGGAGGCCCTATCCCATCACCTCATTCCCCGATTTCAAGCAGCTGAGAAAGCCCTTAAAGAGGGCAATGAAGCGCTTATTCGATACGAGAAAGAGAGCAAGCTATGTCAAGATGAGCTTGATGCAATTGGAATGAATAACCTATACAAGGAACAGCAGGAACTATGCACACTCCTCAACCGAATTAATGATGCCAAGAGCCTTCTTCACACCCTGAACAACCTCAAGTCTGCATACCAAAAGAGAGGCGAACAGCTGGCCCATGCGCTGAGCGAACTGGAAGTCAAGAGGCTCCAAGCTGAAAACCTAGAACCCACCATTGCCATAGCCAAAGCAAAGCTGGAAGGGGCCGATGAATTGCTGAAGAAGCACAACCATACCGTGGAGCAATGGGCCGTGAACATGCGTCACTCGCTCCACGCAGGCGACATCTGCCCTGTATGCCAGCAACCCATCACCACGGCCATTCCTGAAGAGGGCATCATCCAAGCGCTCTATCAGCAGACTAAGGAACAATACGATGCGGCCAAGCAAACACATGATGAGCTGGTAAGGCAGATGGACAAGCTAAAAGCTGAAATACAAGCCGATTCCACGGCCTACACACGCGACAAGAAAGCCTACGACAACGACCAATCCGTGGCCGAAGCCGAACGTACCACCCTGCAGGCATGCCTCCAATGCGGTATCACACTGCCCCACGAGAACCTGCCACAGCAACTCGAATCGCTCAGCATCTCCACCCAGCAGCAGAGCGAGGCACTGCAGCAACGCATCGAGCAGGGCAAAACGAAGGAAAAGGAAATCAAGCGCCTGCGCAACTCCATACAGGCCATAAAACAAGAGATAGACTCCCAACTCCAACCCGCATTCGACCGATGCAAAGTAGAGAAGGAGCAGTGCGAAAAAGCGATTGAATCCTCCCAACTGCTCATCCAGAGCACCGAAGAAGCATTGGCCGAAAACACCCAAGCCATCAACACCTACATCCCCCAGGAGAGATGGAGTAGTCACCCCAAGGAGTATGCCTTAACCCTGCAAGCTGACGCAAAGAATTATCATGACAAGCAGGAAGAGAGCCATACATTGGAAAAGGGCCTTGAACAGTTGCACACCCTACTCGACCATGCGCACCATACCCAACACGACATGCTCTCTGCCCTACCCTCTTGGCAAGAGATACAATCAGTCAGCATGAAGCGAAACAATGACCTCGTCCATGCACTGAACACCTTGGCTCATTACGTGACTACCAACATGACCCTCAGTCACCAAGCTGCCGAACGCATCCATAAGGCCCAGCTTCAGATGACCCTCTTTCTCCAGTCTCATCCCGCAATAAGCCTCAGTACCCTGCAAGCACTCAGCACCATCCCCTCTGCACAAATTGAGGCGACCACTGCTGAGTGTCAAAGAATGCACACAGCAGTGCAACAAAAGCACGCTTTATTGGCCAACGTGAACAGCCGCATCCAAGCCCATCAAGCCGATGAAACCAGCCGATTCATCACCGAAGCAGACGACATAGAGAGCCTGAATGCCACCATGCTGCAGCTGGACCAGCAAATCAACAGCCTCAACCAGACCTATGGCGTGAAGGAGAAACTTCTGGCCGACGACCAGGCCAAGAAGGCCGATGCCGAGCAACTGAGGCAAGCAGCCAATCGGGCGCGTCAAGAGTACGAACGCTGGCAGCGAGTGAACAACTACCTGGGCGATGCCACAGGCGTCAAGTTCCAAAAGATTGCACAGAGCTACATCTTGGGTAGCCTGCTCCATTCCGCCAACCACTACCTACAACGGTTAGCACCCCGCTACACCTTGCGAGCCGTACCAGGCACCCTCTACATCTCGCTCGAAGATGCCTACCAAGGCTTTGCCACCCGAGGTACCGACTCGCTCAGTGGCGGTGAGAGCTTCCTCGTATCGCTGGCCCTGGCCCTTGCTCTGGCCGACATCGGTGAGACCCTTTCGGTAGATACCCTCTTCATCGACGAAGGCTTCGGCACGCTGAGCGGTCAGTCGCTCACTAACGCCATCCATACCCTGCGTACACTTCACAGCCAAAGCGGTCGCCACGTAGGCGTCATCAGCCACGTAGAAGAGGTCAAAGCCAACATCCCCGTGCAGATTCAGCTCATCCAAGAGGGCCACAACTCCAGCAGCCGCATCCGCATCAGCTGAAGTTGACATTCATTAAAGAAGGGGCCCCAAATCGATAGCCATTTGTACCACGGAAGTTCTTCACTTCGAAGCTCTTCACCGTGTCCTCGCCCTCTATCTTCCTTCATCAATGATACAAATGCCTGTATGTTGATAATCATTATGTGATACTATCACACTTCGATCAACAAACTTTCAATCTGTTGTCTCAACAAAGGCAAATCCTCTTGCACAGTTTTCCATACTTTTCCAGGCGCAATCGTGTAGTATCCATGAACCAATACATGACGCATTTTCTCTATGACAATCCAGGGGATTGAAGGATGAGATTGTTTGTATTCTTTCGTCAACATATAAACCGCTTCGCCCACAATCTCAATATTCTTGACCACAGCAAAGAAGAGTACTTTGCTCTTTACGAAATCCTCTTCAGTAAGATCCTTAGTGAACTCTTCAATGTTACTGATGGCTATCAGTATGTGCTCCAGTCGGCCTTTATCTTTGACTACTTCTCTCATAAATTAAGACTTTATCTGTATTTGCAGTTTGCTGTGCAAAAGGAAGCAAAGTACCATCTTCCACCAAATCCACCTTCTGCTTCAGCAGGGTTTCCAGTTGGCAAATCATGTCTGCATACTTAAAGAGGCTAATCTTAGCCTCTTTATCAAAAGAGACCAAAATATCTACATCACTCTCAGTGGTTTCTTCTCCGCGAGAGTAAGACCCGAACAACCAAGCTTTAGAAATAGGCTGCGTAGCAAAATAGCCTTGGAGAGTAGGGATAATGCTGTCTTTTGTCACAGTGTTCATAACTACAATCTATATTGATTCTCTGCAAAGATAACAACTTCCTAACAAATATGGCGTTCTATTTACAAATAATTTTTCCAAAAATAATCATTTATATGATTTTGCAGATGGTTTCAGGTGAATATGTCAAGCTAAATTGCTGATTTAAGGGAGAAGATATACTGCACCACCAGAAGAAGATATACTAACCTGACAGATGCAGTATATCTTCTCTTTTTGGCTGTTAGTTGCTATGTCTTTTCCTGATTTCACTAGACACTTTTTCTCTTTATTAGCTGAAACAGT
>CAMCUZ010000023.1 GCA_945879145.1 uncultured Mediterranea sp. | reverse complement strand
ATGAGAAAGAGTATAGAAACATTGTCCGTCGAATGGAAACCTTCCAGAAGGAGACTGGGCATAAAGGTGGTGTGCAAGTAAGCCTTGTTACAACGTACGGACTCCATGAGAATATGTATTCAGAAATATCACCGATACCTATCACGATGGAGGATCTGTTTGACAAATAGCAACACAATCAGGAGTTTTGAATATATCCGTAAACTTATATGTCAAGACGTCTGTCCCGATATGAGATGTGCATCTGCTATATGGCATTGGGAGGTGTTCCCTTTTATCTAGACAAACTGCACAACAGTCAGACAATTACGGAAAACATTGACCGTATTTTCTTTGCTGATGAGAAAATACATCAAGAGTTTGTCGATGTATATGCTGGACTTTATGCCAGTAAGGAATGTAGTATATGGGGCTTCGAAAACGATTGAAGGTCGATTTTTATGTTAAATAACATGTTTTTGTGCGTTTGTTTGCGGAAATCTCCCTACTTTTGCGGCGTATTAGTTTTTTTAAAAGATTGTAAGTATGAGTTTACCTGAAGATCCCGCAATGCTCTACAGCTTCATCAACATGAAGCTGCGTGATGAGTACAATTCGTTGGAGGCTCTTTGCTCCGACCTCTCTATCGATAAGATGGAACTGGAGAAGAAGCTGAAAACGCATGGATTTGAGTACAATCCAGCCAAGAACCGTTTCTGGTAATTCTGGGCTGTAGCTTGTAGTGACGTGGCGTAGCACTGGATGTGAAGTACATCGCATCCGTGTGCTACGCTACGTTTGTTTTAGGAGGTTAACCGATGGCTTACTGCGCTATGGGAAGGGCTGAGTCAAGTAGGGCTTCCTCGGGAATGGGGTTGTACTGGTAACGGGTCACCACCGGATTGTGGTCGCTGCAGAGCTCCTGACGGGGAGAGAAGCACTCAATGGCCCGCAGACGGGAGGAGTGGAAGGAGTAATCGATACGGAGCAGACGCCAAGCGTAGCGGAAGGTGTACATGTAGCCGCTGCCAGCCTCTTGGAAGGCATCGGTCAGCAGGGTGCTGAAGGTGCGGTAGGTATAGGAAGAGGGCATGGAGTTGAGGTCGCCGCAGAGCACTACGGGATGCTCTGTCTGACGGATGCGCTGGCAGAGGCTATCTACCTGGAAGGCTCGTTTCACCAAGTTGCCATGGAGTGTCTCGGCAGCTTCTTGCGTAGTCTGTATCTTCTGGCGCGTATCGCCATAGTCCATCTCGCGACTCCACGTGGTGCGTCGCTGCGAGATACTGGTGGTCTGTAGGTGGCAGTTGAAGAGGGTGACGGTTCCCCCTGGGGCTTCTACATGGACCATCATGCTGCTGTTGGCCGTTTCGGGGAAAAGCAGATGTTCTTGATGACTTAGTGGATGAAGGCTGAAGAGGGCTACTTGAAGGTGTCCATCAGCCTGTGGAATGTAGCGGTGGGGCCAATGGCTGAAAGCGGAGAGGATGCTGTCAGTAGTAAAGGCTTGATTGCCGCCAAACTCCTGGAAACAGACCACATCGACCTGTTGCTCTTCGAGGTAGCGGGCCAGCTCCTTGCAACTGTAGCCTGTGAATTCATGACCAAAGCTGTGGACGTTGTAGTTGGCAACGGTCAGCGTGGGGGCATTGGCTACGATGATAGGGTGGTTGTTGAACTGGATGATAGTGGTGAGATAGCTCCAGTTGGCAAGGATGGCCAACAGCGGAATCAGCGATTGGACTTTCCGCATAAGGAGGAAAACAACGAGCACCAGAGCATTGGCCAGCAGCAGAAAGGGAAGGGCCAAGCCCAACAGGGGCATGAAGGTAGATTCAGCCGGATGGTATCGGCCAGCCAGTGAGGCCAAGATGGTGAAGGCGGCCAGCAGGAGGGTGAGGATAAGCAGAATCCCTCTTGTTAAGCTTTTTACTGTACTTTGTCCCATGGGTGAGAATGGTAATAACGGGATGATTACTTGGGATTAAGGGTTCACTACGTTGACTGGATGACCACTCAGGAAAGATTGGATGTTGTCCACCAGGATCTGCATCAGTCGTTGGCGTGCTGCCGTACTGCCCCAAGCAATGTGGGGCGTGAGGTAGCAGTTGCGTGCTGTGAGCAGGGGATTGTCTGCCTTAGGAGGTTCTTGCGAAAGCACATCGAGTCCGGCTGCAGCCAGCTTGCCTTGATTCAGGGCATCAGCAAGTGCCTCTTCGTCAACCAACGGGCCGCGAGCGGTATTGATCAGAATGGCTGTGGGCTTCATCAGCTGTAGGCGTTCGGCATTGACCAGCCCTTGGGTAGCGGGCGTAAGGGGACAATGGAGGCTGACTACATCGCACTCGCGGAAGAGCTGGTCGAGTTCCATCTTATGGATTTCACTCTGCAACTGCAGGGGTGACTTGGAGGTATAGGCATACACCTCCATGCCAAAGCCTAAGGCAATGCGGGCAGTAGCCATACCGGTATGGCCCAGGCCGACGATACCCATCTTGAGTCCGTGGAGCTCAAGTAGCGGCATATCCCAGAAGCAGAAGTCGCTGCAGTGGCTCCAGCGTCCGCTATGTACCGCCTCGCTGTGGTGCTGCACCTGCTGGGCAATGTTCAGCAGATGGGCAAATACCAGCTGGGCTACGGAGTTGGTACTGTAGGCTGGAATATTCGTCACAAGTACACCGTGTTGACGGGCAGCCTCGGTATCAACGATATTGTAGCCAGTGGCCAGCACGCCGATGTACTTAAGTTGCGGAAGGGCAGCTATATGGTGCGCTTCGATGCGGGTTTTGTTGGTAAGTACGATTTCTGCACCCTCTGCACGGGGCACTACATCGCAGGGTAGGGTGCGGTCGTAGATGGTGCACTCGCCCAATGCTTTCACTTCATCCCAGCTCAAGTCACCAGGATTGGCGGCATAGCCGTCTAATATGACAATCTTCATATCGGTTATCTCGTTTTAATGATTAATTCAATACTTCTTCTCATCTCCCCAGAGGGTTTGCATTCGCTCTTTATGTTTCTGCTCGGCTGGATTGAGCTGGGGATGCCACAGCTGCTGTTGCTTCAGCTCGTCGGGCAGGAACTGCTGGCGCACAAAGTTGCCGGGGTAGTCGTGGGCATATTTGTAGTGGTCTCCATAGCCCAGCTGCTTCATCAACTGGGTGGGGGCATTGCGCAGATGGAGCGGCACAGGCAGGTTGCCAGTCTGCTGCACCAGAGCCAAGGCATCGTTGATGGCACAATAGGCCGAGTTGCTCTTGGGACTGGTAGCGAGGTAGATGGTGGTCTCGGCCAAGGGGATGCGCCCTTCAGGCCAACCAATCTTCATGATGGTGTCAAAGCAAGCGTTGGCCAGCAGGAGGGCGTTGGGATTGGCCAACCCAATGTCTTCGGCTGCTGAGATGACCAGTCGGCGGGCAATGAAGGCGGGGTCTTCGCCTCCCTCTACCATGCGGGCAAGCCAATAGATGGCTGCATCGGGATCACTCCCACGGATGGACTTGATGAAGGCGGAGATGATGTCGTAATGCAGCTCTCCCTCTTTGTCGTAGGCCATGGGATTCTGCTGCAAGCGGCTGGTTACCAACTCGTCGGTAATGACTACGGGCTGACCTTCACCCTCTGATTCCACCACCAGTTCAAGGATGTTGAGCAACTTGCGGGCATCACCGCCACTGTAGCGGAGCATGGCATTGGTCTCTTTGAGCTCAATGGCGCGATCCTTGAGGAGAACGTCGGTGGTAAGGGCGCGGTGAAGCAGCTGAAGCAGGTCCTCCTTCTCCAGCGACTTGAGTACGTAGAGCTGGCAGCGGGAGAGGAGGGGGCGTATGACTTCAAACGAGGGATTCTCTGTGGTAGCACCTATCAAGGTGACCACGCCCTGTTCTACAGCGCCCAGCAACGAGTCTTGTTGCGACTTACTGAAGCGGTGAATCTCGTCGATGAAGAGGATGGGACTGTTCTGGTTAAAGAAGCGGTTGCTTTTGGCCCGCTCGATGACCTCGCGCACATCCTTCACACCGCTGGTTACGGCACTCAGGGTATAGAAAGGGGTCTCTAGACGATGAGCGATAATCTGGGCCAGCGTGGTCTTGCCCACACCGGGAGGTCCCCACAGAATAAACGAGCTAATGCGTCCGGCATCAATCATCTTGCGGAGCACAGCTCCTGGACCAACGAGGTGTTGCTGGCCAATGTATTCGTCGAGTGAAGTGGGGCGGAGGCGTTCTGCTAAGGGTGGCATAGGCATCAATGCATGAGGTGGTTCAACAAGTAGGGGACGGGTTAGAAAATCATCATAATCATGAAGCGGATACCCCCCTTGCGCGTACCGGGCAGGTCGGTATAGGTCAACCGGCGTACATACTCGATGTGGAGCAGCTTGAAGATGTTATAGACACCGGCACTCACCTCCACGTAGGGGGTGTTGTCCATCACGTGACTGGTGAAGCGGCCGTTGCGCATCGGGAAGAGGAAGAGGTCGGGGTTGTTGCTCTTGAAGGGGTTGTTCTTGTCAGTCAGTGTGCCCCACATGCCTTTTACCTTGAACATCTCGCGCCACTTCAGCTTCTTAATCAGTGGCAGGCGGTTGAAGAGCTTACCGTTGAGGTCGTAGGTAAGCGACAGGGAGGCGTATCGGTCGTTGAGAAACTCCATGTTGTCGATGAGTGAGAAGGCATCGTTGAGCGAGGAGACGTTGTACTGCGTGATATACGACAGGTTGGCCTGTGGCAGACAGAGCAGGGGGAAGGGGACCGTGTTCCATTGGGCACCAGCGCTGAGCTTCATGTCGAGCTTGCCCCATGAACCAAACCACCAACGCTTACGCAGGCCGATTTCAGTCAAGTTGAAGTTGTAGTCTCCCCCGAAGAGTCCCTTCACTCCCAACGTATGAGAGAGGGTAAACGTAGGGGCATCGAGCGAGACGGGTACACGGCGTTGCTTGGTATTGACAAACGTTTCGCCTGGAGCATAACGCAAGGTAACGCCCAGCTCCGTGGTGGTGATATCGTGCACGAAGGTGTTGGTCATGTCCCATGCACCGGTTTGACGGCCATCATTCTTCCAATAGGCCAACATGCCAGCTGGCTGGTCGTTGCGACAACGGGCCATAGCCTTGATGGAGAAACCGGTATGGGTCTCCAGTTCGTAGTCAATCTGTGCATCACGAATGTAGGACATCTGATCGACGGTGGTCCATTTCCAGCCCACGAAGAGGTTATCCTTATCGGTTGCCAAGTACTTATCCATGGGTGACATGACGTCGTAGGTGTATTTAAAGGAGAGGTAATGCTTGGGGAACTCCCACAGCACATACTCGCGCTTGTTGAACGAGTAGGCAGCCTGACCCTGATAGAACCACTTTTTGTCCTTGGTACCGTAGGCTCCGTAGCCGCTGAAGAACCAGTGAGGACTAAGGTTGCCCGTGGTCATTCCGCTCAGACGGAAACGAGTGCCGTTGACGTAGTTGCTGGTAATCATGGTGTTGATAGGACCGAGGTCCACCTTGCTGGGGTGATCTTTCGAACCCAATTCCACAAAGTTCTCAATCAGTGCCTTCGCTCCGAAGATGACGTATTTAAAGCCAGGTATCTGCTCGATGCGGTTCATGAAAAGGTCCATGGTGCTCTCTTTCTTGGTGAGTGGCACCTGACGCACTTTGGCCCAATACTCTTCGCTCTTGGCCATCATGTTGGCCTCTTTGATGACGTTGCCCTTCAGGCGGAAGAGACGTTGCTCAATCTCTTCGAAGGCATAGTCGGAGTATTTGGTGGTGCGCTGTATCTCCAATCCTTGGATGCCCTTCATGAAGTGGAGCTCCACAGTCATGTCGTCGTCGGTAAGCACCCAGTTGCCATCTTCGAGTTGCTCAAACTGCTGTACGATATCCAGGTTTTCCACGAAGTTGACACCCGTCTTCTTGGGGAGGTTCATGACGCATTTTTTCACGGCGTAGGTGGAGTCGTTAACCACATAGAGGTGGCCGGTGAAGCCAAAGTCCTGCGAGTTTTGTGGCACGAAGGTCAAATGGACGCAACGTTGCTTGTCCACCATGATGGTGTCCATCAGATAATATTTATAGAAGGTGATGGCTCCCTTACCGATGGGGCTGACAAAGCGGCGCTGCAACAGGCGGATGTCATCATCGTAGATGTTTATGTCGCAGAAGACGTCGTTGAGGATGGTGCCCAGCATGTCGCCCGTACTGAAGAACTCTTCGATACCGGTGGAGTTCATACCCTCGATGATGGTTTTCTCACTCCGAGGCTCTTTGCGGAAGATGGTGCGCGAGGAGGTCTCCTTGATGGAGATGGGCAAGATTTGCTTGCCGGTCTTAGGTGACTCCTCCACCTGGTCTTTGAAGAAAGAGAATTTCTTGTAGATGCCCTTTTCCATCTTCTCGGGGGTGATGTCGTTGATGGACATCTTCATCTTTTCGTACTTGTGGTACTCATAAAAGTCATTGCTCTCCAGCTTCAGCCCCTTCTTGTGGTCAATGACAAGCCGCATGAAATCGACAGCGGGATTGTTCTTGCGCGAATATTTCTCCTTTTTGGGCTTGACGACCACCTCGGAAAGGAGGATATCGTCAGAGACCAGTTTGACATTAAGCACCTTGGTGCCAGGAGCAAAGCTGACACGCTTGGTCTTGTAGCCGACAGCCGAGAAGGTGAGCGTGTTCCATCCTTTACGGGTCTCTACCTCGTACTCACCGTTGCCGTTGGTGATACCACCTACGCCCTTACCCTCATATTGTACCGTAATGTACATCAGGGGTTCATGGGTCAGCGAGTCGGTCACTACTCCTTTGATTTGCGCTTGGACGATGAGGGGCATCAGCACTCCTGCCAGCACGCATAGTGCAGTTGATATATATCGTTTCATTGTTGGCTTCCATCTATATTTGGTGCAAATGTACAAAAAGTTTTTAGATAATTGCATTATCCATCCAAAACTTTCTGCTATATTTGCAGCTGAAAAGAAGAATAAACCAACTTTTGTATTAGATTATGCCAACATTTGTTCAAATCCTCGATTTTGTAGGAACCTTTGCCTTTGCTATTAGTGGTATTCGGTTGGCCTCGGCAAAGCGGTTCGACTGGTTTGGAGCGTATGTGGTGGGATTCGTTACGGCCATTGGTGGCGGTACGATTCGTGACCTGCTCCTGGACGTAACTCCCGGCTGGATGACCGACCCGATTTACCTTATCTGTACGGGGCTTGCTCTGCTCTGGGTTATCCTTTGGGGCAAATACCTCATTCACTTGCACAATACGTTCTTTATTTTCGACAGCATAGGCTTGGCTCTGTTTACCGTGGTAGGCCTGGGAAAGAGCCTTGCACTAGGTTATCCCATCTGGGTGGCTATCATCATGGGTAGCATTACGGGTGCTGCCGGTGGCGTGATTCGTGACGTGTTCATCAATGAGATACCACTGATCTTCCGAAAGGAGATTTATGCCATGGCCTGCGTAGTGGGTGGAGCGGTCTATTGGCTCTGTACTATCACGGGATCGGAACCCTACGTGGCTCAGGTGGTGTGTGGCATCACGGTATTCATCACGCGCATCCTGGCGGTGAAGTTTAAGATTTGCCTGCCCACCTTGAAGGGTGAGGAGGGATAAGGAAATCCACAACGAATCATATACCTATTTTAATATAGCTGATTGAATGATGAAAACCTGTAAATATCTCCTTATTGGCCTGCTGGTTTTGGCTGGCACACTGCGCGCTTCGGAACAACAACGTTTTACAGACTTGGATTGTTATAGTGATGAAGAGAAGGCGCTCTATCTGCGCTTGGCTTACAAAATCTATGACCCGGCTACGCGTACGGAGATTGATTCATTGATGCAGGCTGCTAAGGCGGAAAAGAGTGTACCCTTGCAGTTGATGGCTTATCAGCTGAGCCTGTACAACAATGTCAATTTGGGGAAGATTGAAGAAGCACTGCAAGAAGGGCGGGAAGCTATTCGTCTATCGAAAGATTTTCCATACGAGCAAGTACATTATGATTTCTATCTGCGCCATATCTCGGTGCTGATTCAGGTGAACCGCTCGGTCGAGGCTCTTCAAGTGGCCATAGAAATGTCGCGTGAAGCCAGCGAATCCAACGTTCCGTATGGCATGGCATCGGCAAACTATTGCTTGGGAGCAGTCTTTACGGATCGCGGCAATTATCAGGTGGCCATGCCTTATCTGAAGAAAGCAATTCAGTTGATTGAAGAGTATAATTTGAATTTCTATACCTATGCTGCCTATGCGCAGTTGGTGGAGTGTGCTGCTGGAATGGATGATAGAGCGGCGTTTGAGGAGTACTTGAAGCAGTCAGAGAATCATGCTACCAATGACGTGGAGCGCTTCAATGCACAATGCGCTACGATTTACCAGGGATATGGCATCATTCCGGATGGTAAGTACCTGGAACTAAGCGAGCAACTTCTCAAAAATCCATTGTATGACAACGTCGTGGTTGAGAGTGTGAGGCAAGAACTGGCGTTGTATCGTTTACTGGCTCAAGGAAAGGCTATGCAAGCTTACGCCATGGTGGATTCGCTGAAGGATTTCAAGAAGAACAGCGAGATAAAGATCAAGATACTTTCAAAGTTGGGACGCTACAGCGAAGCGCTGGATTTGCAGAAAAAATGGGATCTCTATAGGGATTCTGTCAATTCCAATTTTCAGGCGGAAGACCTTGCTGCTGCATACGCAGGGATGGAGAATGTGGAGCTGAAAAATAAGGCGGAACGGCTCTCGGCACGCAACAGACTCTATCTGCTCACTTTTGGCTTGGCTTCCACCTTGCTGATTATCTGCTTCTTGCTCTTTATTAACTTCAACCGGCGCAAGCACCTGCTGCAGGTGACGAAGATGAATGAGGAGCTGGCAAAGGCACGCGACCTAGCAGAACAGGCTTCGGAGATGAAGACGCGCTTTATCCAGAACATGACGCACGAGTTCCGTACACCGCTCAACTCCATTGTGGGTTGCTCGCAGATGTTGCTTGATCCTACTATGGAACTGGATGCAGAGACGAAAAGGGTGATGCGGTCGGAGATTGATGGACATACCAAGCAACTGACTCAATTGATTAACAACGTGATTCTGTTGAGCAATTACGATAGCGGAGGTGTGGAACTCAATCAAGGTGACTGGGATTGCAACCTATTGATGGATATGGCCTTCAGCGCTACGCCGATGGCTCAGGATACCAAACTCCACATTGAACGCATCAACCGCTTGCCTGAAGGAACTACCCTCCATACGGATGGGGCAAAGTTGCAACAGGCCTTGACCTGTCTGATTGACAATGCACTGAAGTTTACCTCTGAGGGTGAAGTACGGCTGATTTGTGAACCTGCAACAGAAGAGGGCAAGGTGCGCATTGTCGTAGAAGATACGGGTAGGGGTGTACCTGTAGGCAAAGAAGAAGAAATATTTGAACGTTTCAAGAAGCTGGATGAGTTCATACCAGGCACTGGACTAGGACTCTCCATGTGCCGACTGATTGTGGAGCGTTTGGGTGGAAAAGTCTCTCTAGACCCTGCCTATACCCAGGGGGCGCGTTTTGTCATTACGCTTTAAAGGGGGATTATTCCCTCCTTTAACCTATCCGAAAGAGTTAGTGACTTTTTTTAATAAAAAATAGTTGCACCCCACAAGGGAATAGTGTACTTTTGGCCAAAATTTGATTTATAAAACAATTATGGCTGAAACATTGGATATCCGCGAACTGAATGAGCGGATTGAAAGACAAAGTGCTTTCGTTACAAACTTGACCACAGGAATGGATCAAGTCATCGTGGGACAAAAACATCTGGTGGAATCTCTGTTGATTGGCTTATTGGCTGATGGACACGTGTTGCTGGAAGGTGTTCCCGGTTTGGCCAAAACATTGGCCATTAAAACGCTGGCTTCGCTTATCGACGCTAAATACAGTAGAATACAGTTTACCCCCGACCTCTTGCCTGCCGACGTAATTGGTACCATGGTCTATAGCCAGAAGGATGAATCCTTTCAAGTGAAGAAGGGTCCGGTTTTTGCCAACTTTGTGCTGGCTGATGAAATCAACCGTGCCCCGGCTAAGGTGCAGAGCGCATTGCTCGAAGCCATGCAGGAGCGGCAGGTAACTATCGGCAAGGAGACTTTTCGTCTGCCCGACCCCTTCTTGGTACTGGCTACGCAGAACCCCATTGAACAAGAGGGTACCTATCCGCTGCCCGAAGCACAGGTCGATCGTTTTATGCTGAAGGTGGTGATTGACTATCCCAAGTTGGAGGAGTTGAAAGTGATTATCAACTACCCGAAGAAAGAGGAGGAGAAACTGATTATTCGCCAGAATATAGGTGGTGAGCGCAAGGAATTGCGCCCCTTGATGAAGGCTGACGAGATTATCGAGGCACGCAACGTGGTTCGACAGGTCTATCTGGACGAGAAGATTGAGAAATATATTGTGGACATCGTCTTTGCTACCCGCTATCCAGAGAAGTATGGATTGAAGGAGCTGAAGGAGATGATTGGTTTTGGTGGCTCGCCCCGTGCTTCAATCAACCTGGCTTTGGCTGCCCGCAGTTATGCCTTTATCAAACGCAGAGGTTATGTAGTGCCTGAAGATGTGCGTGCTGTGGCTCATGACGTGCTGCGCCATCGTATCGGACTGACCTATGAGGCGGAAGCCGATAATCTGACCTCTGATGAGATTGTCAGCCAGATATTAAATAAGGTAGAAGTGCCTTAATCTATTCTGCTAAGGAAGTAATAGTGAAATGATGGAAACAGTAGATTTACTGAAAAAGGTCCGTCAGATTGAAATCAAGACACGAGGACTGAGCAGCAACATCTTTGCTGGGCAATACCATTCGGCCTTTAAGGGAAGAGGTATGGCCTTTGCCGAAGTGCGCGAGTATCAGTATGGTGATGATATACGAGACATCGACTGGAATGTTACAGCGAGATTCAACCGGCCGTACGTCAAGGTGTTTGAAGAGGAACGCGAACTCACAGTGATGCTCCTGGTGGATGTGTCGGGAAGCTTGGAGTTTGGTACGGTGAAGCAGATGAAGAAGGATATGGTGACTGAGATTGCAGCCACGCTGGCCTTCTCAGCCATTCAAAACAACGATAAGATTGGCGTCATCTTCTTCTCTGACCGCATTGAGAAGTTTATTCCTCCGAAAAAGGGACGTAAACATATCCTTTATATCATTCGTGAACTGATTGAATTCCAGCCGCAGAGCAGAACGACCAACCTGAAGGTGGGGCTGGAGTATCTGACCAGGGTGATGAAGCGGCGTTGTACGGCTTTCATGCTCTCTGATTTCATCGACCGCAACGACTTCAGCAATGCTTTGACCATAGCTAACCGCAAACATGACTTGGTGGCCATGCAAATCTATGACCGTAGGGCAGAGGAGCTGCCATCGGTGGGTCTGATGAAGGTGAGAGATGCAGAGACTGGTCACGAACAATGGATTGACACCTCGTCGAAAGCGGTACGGAAGGCACACCATACGTGGTGGGTCAATCAGCAACAACGGCTCAGCGAATGGTTTGCCAAGAGCAGTGTGGATAGTGTGTCGGTGCGTACGGATCAGGATTATGTCAAAGCGCTCATGGCACTCTTTGCCAAGCGTAACTAAGGATTGATGATGAAAATGAAATATAGATTTTTCTTTTATGTATTGGTTTGTCTCCTGACCTCGTGGAGTGAGGGAGTTCGGGCACAGTCGGTGACCGTGGATGCCTCGATTGATTCACTGGAGATTCTGATTGGTGACCAAGCCAAGGTGAAACTGCAGGTGTCGCTCGATGCAGACAAACGGGCTATTCTGCCTGTTTATCAAGATACACTGGTTACGGGTATAGAGATTCTGGATGTGGCTAAGCTGGACACGCAGCTGCTGAATGGTGGTAAACGGATGATACTGACCAGAGAATATACCATTACATCGTTCGATTCGGCACTCTATTTCCTGCCTCCGATGGAGGTTACCGTAGATAGTAAGGTGTATAAGTCGCAACCGCTGGCCTTGAAGGTCTTTTCAATTCCTGTGGATACACTTCATCCTGACCAGTTTTTTGGACAAAAAACGGTGACCAATGCACCCTTGGTTTGGAGTGACTGGTATATGGCTACAGCCTGTGGCCTGTTTCTTATCCCCGCAGTTCTCTTGTTGATTTACCTCATCCACTGCATTCGAAGTAATAAACCGATTATCCGAAAGATTAAAGTGGCGCCCAAACTGCCGCCTCACGAGGTGGCTATGAAGGAGATGGAACGCATTAAAAGCGAAAAAATTGCTCTGAAGGGTGACCAAAAGGCCTATTATACCGAATTGACAGATGTGCTCCGTACCTACATCAAGGAGCGTTTTGGCTTCAATGCCACGGAGATGACCTCGGCGGAAATTATGGATCATCTGCTGGAATGCAAGGAGAAGGAGGCTCTGAAGGAGCTGAAGGAACTCTTTATAACAGCTGACCTGGTGAAGTTTGCAAAGCACAATCCGCTGATGAATGAGAATGATGCCAACCTGCTCTGTGCCATTGACTTCATTGATGAAACGAAGCCGGAACCCGATCCGAATGCAAAACCGGAGCCTACGGAGATTACCATTGTGGAGAAACGTTCACTCCTCTCCAAGGTGTTGCTCGGTGTGGGTATTACCGTGTTGACTCTGCTTATGGTTGGGGCTGTGGTCTATCTGGTCAGAGAATTGTACAACTTGTTTGCTTGATGATTAATTAGTTTGAAGTATCATGGTTTTTGCCCATATTGAATATCTGTTTCTTTTGCTGCTGCTGATACCTTATATTATATGGTATATCATGAAGCGGCATCACAATGAGGCCTCGTTGCAGATAGCAGACACCAGCGTTTATGCCACTGCACCCAAGAGCTACAAAAATTATCTGCTCCACGTGCCCTTTGCGCTACGTATGCTGACGCTGGCGATGATTATCATTGTGCTGGCCCGCCCTCAAACCACCAATAGTTGGCAAAGCAGTGAGGTGGAAGGTATTGACATCATGCTGGCCATTGACGTATCGACCAGTATGTTGGCTGAGGACCTGAAGCCTAACCGTCTGGAGGCTGCAAAGGAGGTGGCTGCAGAGTTTGTCAATGGTAGGCCTAATGATAACATTGGTATCACGTTGTTTGCAGGTGAGAGCTTTACGCAATGTCCGCTGACTGTAGATCATGCTGTTCTGCTCAATTTTATTCATGGGACCCGTTGTGGATTGATTGAGGATGGTACGGCAGTGGGTATGGGTATAGCCAATGCGGTGAGCCGTCTCAAAGAGAGTAAAGCGAAGTCGAAAGTGGTGATTCTGCTCACGGATGGTACAAACAACCGAGGCGACATCTCGCCACTAACCGCTGCTGAGATAGCGAAGAGTTTTGGTATCAGAGTCTATACCATCGGTGTGGGTACCAATGGTGAAGCACCTTATCCCTATCCCGTGGGAGGAACGGTGCAGTACGTCAACATGAAGGTGGAGATTGATGAGAAGACACTGGCTCAGATTGCTTCGACCACCGAGGGAAACTACTTCCGTGCGACCAGCAATTCGAAGTTGAAGGAGGTCTATGAGGAGATTGACAAATTGGAAAAGACCAAACTCAACGTCAAGGAGTTCAGCAAACGCGAAGAGGCCTATAGAGGCTTTGCGTGGGTCGCTTTTCTCTCATTCCTGTTGGAGTTGCTGCTGCGATATACTATTTTGCGAAGAATACCGTGATGTAGATTTGGATAAATTCATTTATTTCATTTGATAGTTATGTTTCGATTCGAAGAACCTTCATACCTCTATTTGTTGCTGTTGATACCGCTATTGACAGCAGGTTATTTCTATGCTACATTTCTGAAGAAGAAGGCGATACGTAGGTTTGGCGATCCGGAGCTCTTGGCTACGTTGATGCCCGATGTATCGTCGTTTCGCCCTCATGTGAAGATGGTCATTCTGTTGTTTGTAACCGGACTGATGGTCTTGCTCTTGGCTCGACCTCAGTTTGGCTCGAAGCTGGAGACGGTGAAGCGCAAAGGGGTGGAGGTGATGATTGCCCTGGATGTCTCCAATTCGATGCTGGCGCAAGATGTGCAACCAAGCCGACTGGTTAAATCCAAACGGCTGATAGCACAGCTGGTGGATAAGATGGAGAACGACAAGGTGGGTATGATTGTCTTTGCTGGTGATGCGTTTACCCAACTGCCTATTACGTCAGACTATATCTCGGCAAAAATGTTTCTTGACGCCATTAATCCGGGAATGATTACCAAGCAGGGAACTGCCATTGGTGCCGCACTCGATTTGGCAAACAAAAGTTTCACTCCCCAAGAAGGGGTAGGGCGTGCCATCGTTTTGATTACGGATGGTGAAAATCACGAAGGGGGTGCTGAAGAGGCTGCTGAAGCTGCAGCGAAGAAGGGAATTCAGGTCAATGTGCTCGGTGTAGGGTCGCCCGATGGAGCGCCGATTCCTGTGGAAGGTACCAACGATTACCGACGTGATCGTGAAGGGAACCCCATTGTCACTCAACTCAATGAAGCTATGTGCCAGCAGCTGGCAAAAGCGGGTAATGGCATTTACGTCAGGGTAGATAATAGCAATGCGGCTCAAAAAGCCATCACGCAAGAGATTGATAAAATGGCCAAAGCGGATGTGGAGACGCAGGTTTATACAGATTTCAATGAGCAATTTCAGGCTGTTGCATGGTGTATTTTGGTGCTCTTGCTCATCGAGATGCTCATTCTGGAACGTCAGAATCCGCTGTTTAAACATATTCATTTATTTGGTAATATAGGAGAGAAAAAGGCATGAAGCGATATCGTTTGGGATTAGGATGGCTCTTGGTGTTGCTTACTCTGGTAACTGAGGTGGCTGCCCAGAAGGAAGAACGCATGTTTATCCGTAAAGGGAATAGACAGTTTGCTGACAGTGCGTTTGTGGATGCTGAGGTGAGTTATCGAAAGGCATTGGACATCAATCCTTCTTCGAGCATAGCGATGTATAATCTGGGCAATGCTCTGAGCGAACAGAACAAATTGGAGGATGCGATGAAGGTGTATGCTGATGCATTGAGACTGGAGAAGGATAAGAGCCAGTTGGGAAAGATTTATCACAATATGGGTGTAATTATTCAGTCGCAGAAAGACTATGCTAAAGCGATTGAGGCCTACAAGCAATCGTTGCGCAATGATCCACATAGTAACGAGACAAAGTATAACCTGGCGCTCTGCCAAAAATTGCTGAAAGATCAGGAAGATAAGAAGGACAACGACAACCAAGATCAACAGCAGAATCAACAAAAGGAGGAACAGGATAAAAAAGAGCAAGAAAAACAGCAAGATCAAAAGGAGCAGAACCAAAATCAACAGCAGAATCCTCAGCAACCACAGAATCAGGAGGAAAAAATGTCGAAAGAGAATGCCGAACAACTACTTCGCTCGGTGATGCAGGATGAGAAGGATGTGCAGGAGAAAGTGAAGAAGCAGCAGGTAATGCAGGGTGGAAGGCTGGAAAAGGATTGGTAATAACAAGAAAATACAATGGAAATGAAGAGATATCTATTCTTATGGACGATGCTGCAGATCATTGGGTGTGCAGCAATATGGGCTGACGAGACGATAACATTTACCGCTTCGGCTCCTGAAGCAGTTGTTGTGGGTGACCATTTCCGACTCTCGTTTACGGTTAATACACAACAGGTCAGAGACTTCAAAGCGCCTACAATCAAAGGTTTTGAGGTGTTGATGGGTCCCCAAAGTTCCCGACAAAGCAGTATGGAGATGATTAATGGTAAAACCAGGCAAAGCAGTAGCATAACCTTCACCTATACGCTCTTAGCAGAAAAAGAGGGTGAATTCTCCATCCCTGGTGCAACGATTGTAGCGGATGGTAAACCGATGGTTTCGAATGCTGTGCGCATCAGGGTGCTGCCTGCTGATAAGAACAGCGGTGGTGCAGGACAGGGGAGCAGAAGCCGTGGTGGAGCGGCAAGTTCGGGTACCATATCGAATAACGACTTGATTATTACCTCTACGGTAAGTAAATCCAATGTATATGAACAGGAGGCATTTCTGTTGACCTATAAGATCTATACAGCTGTAGATTTGCGTGGATTTGATAATATTAAGTTGCCAGATTTCAATGGGTTTCATTCGCAAGAGGTGGAACAACCTACTGATCGTCGATGGAAATTGGAACATTATAAGGGACGTAATTATCAGACAACGATTTACCGTCAGTTTATACTATTCCCACAGCAGTCGGGTGATTTGACCATTGAAGGGGCTCGTTTCGATGCATCGATAGCTCAAGCTTCGCAAGTGACTGATCCTTTTGAAGCGCTCTTTAATGGGGGAGGTGTAGTAGAGGTAAAGAAATCCATCTTCACTCCCAAAATTAATATGCATGTCAGTGCATTGCCTTCGGGTAAGCCTGAGGGCTATTGCGGAGGAGTAGGGGAGTTTAACATCTCATCATCCATCAATGCTACGGAGATGAAAACCAATGATGCGGTCACATTGAAATTAGTCATTTCGGGTACGGGCAATTTGAAGCTGGTTTCTGCTCCAGAGGTGAACTTTCCAGAGACATTTGAGGTGTATGACCCCAAGGATGAAAGCAGGTTCAAGCTGACCAGTGATGGGTTAACGGGAAATAAAGTCATTGAGTATCTGGCTATTCCTCGTTCTGCTGGTACGTTTAAGATTCCGCCGGTCAAGTTCAGCTATTTTGATATTAAATCCAAGTCGTACAAAACCTTGACTACGGAGGAATATACGCTTCAAGTGGCTAAAGGTGAAGGGAATGCAACTCAAAGTATTGCGAACTTTACTAACAAGGAGAATCTCAAGGTGCTCAATGAAGATATTCGTTTCATAAGGCAGAATGAGTTGAAGTTGACGCCACGGGGTCACTATTTCTTTGGAACAACGACCTATTGGTTGTGGTATGTCCTGCCTTCGTTAGCGTTCGTTGTCTTTGTATTGCTATATAGAAAACAGATTGCTGCCAATGCTAATGTGGTGAAGATGCGTACGAAAAAAGCAAACAAAGTGGCTGTAAAGAGAATGAAACTGGCTGGCAAATTGTTGGCTGAGAATAAAAAGGAGGCTTTCTATGACGAGGTACTCAAAGCGTTGTGGGGTTACGTAAGTGATAAGTTGAGTATCCCTGTTTCACAGCTCTCGAAGGATAATATTGAGGAGGCTTTGCGTTCACATAGCGTGGCAGAGAATTTAATTAAGGAATTTATCGATACACTGAATGAGTGCGAATTTGCTCGCTTTGCGCCAGGTGACCCGAATCAGGCGATGGACAAGGTCTATAAAGCGTCGTTGGGTGTGATCGGTGAAATGGAAAATCAAGTTAAACATGGAATGAAATGAGGACGTTGAACATGAAGAAATGGATAATAGTTGGTTGTGCTGTACTGACGATGAATTCGGTAACAGCACAGGATTCCAATATGAAAGTAGAGGCTGATAGTGCTTATCTGAATGGAAACTATTCTACGGCTATTGAGTTGTATGAGAACTTGTTGCAGAAAGGCGAGTCGGATGAACTCTACTATAATCTAGGTAATGCTTACTACAAGAGTGATGAATTAGCCAAGGCAATTCTGAACTATGAACGGGCATTGCTTGTGAACCCAGGCTTTAGTGATGCTAAAGCTAACTTGAAAATAGCTCGTGCCAAGACTATTGATAAAGAGTTAGAACAACCAGAGATATTCTTTATTGCTTGGATCAAGCAGGCTATGCACGGGTTTAGTCTGAATGTATGGGCTACGTGCGGTATCATTGCTTTCTTGATACTGATTGTTGCCTTGGGTTTGTTTTTCTTCTCCAAAGCCATGTTTTGGAAGAAAACAGGCTTTTTTGCTGGATTAATATCCTTGATTATGACTTTGATTTTCAATTTGTTTGCAGCCTCGTTGAAGAGCAATTTAACGCATAGAGACAAGGCCATTGTGCTCACTCCAAGCATTACAGTAAGAAGTACACCAAGCGAAAACGGCACCAGTCTGTTTATTCTTCATGAAGGTCACAAAGTGGTTATCAAGGATAATTCGATGCGTGATTGGAAGGAAATCAGCATCGAAAATGATAAGGTAGGCTGGGTACCAGCTGAAAGCATTGAGGTGATTTAACACAGGATAACCATCGAACTTAGATAGAAACCATTAATTAATACTCAGAAAAAATGAGAACGATTACTTTTAATGAATTACGGAGAATTAAAGATTCATTGCCTGATGGCAGCATGCATCGGTTAGCTGATGAGTTGAATCTGGATGTAGATACAGTAAGAAATTTCTTTGGTGGGCATAACTTCAAAATTGGAAAAAGTGTGGGCATTCATTTGGAGCCCGGTCCTGATGGTGGCTTGGTTATGATTGATGATACCACGGTATTAGATGCTGCACTACGTATTCTGGATGAAACTGTAGAACAAAAGGAAGGATAAATAAGCTTGCAAGAGGTTCATCTTTCTGCTGTGAGAATATAATCTTCCTGAACAACGGATAAGCAGATTTATTCTATTTGATTCTAATTAAAATTCTAATCGCAATTATGTTTAATATATATTGTGGATTTTATTGGTAATGAATTAGATGAATATGATAATGAGATAAAAAGAGGCCTCTACCCTTATTGTGGTAGAGGCCTCTTTTTAGATAAAAGGGATGATGATTACATCATAGTTTCAATTTCCTGAAGTTCTTTCTCCATATTGAGCAGGTAATATACACGCTGCAGACCAGAGAGCCAGAGTTCCTTTCTTTCAGGAGCAACCTTGCGGCACTCTTCATAGCAAGGCTTAGCCAATACGTAGAAGTTGCGGAGGGTTTCTTGATCTTCGTTGTACTTGGGGTCGTTGATATCAGCAGTTGCTTTCTCAGAGAATTCCTGAGCCTGGATGCAGTAAATCAGACCAAGGTTTGAATAGGCTTCGGCCAACTTAGCATCTTTTGCAATAGCCTCTTTATAGTACTTGATAGCGTTGTCGTACTGCTTCATGTTGTGGAAAAGATACCCCTTCACGTAAATGAAGAAGGCATTATCAGGATTGTTAGCAATCATATTATCAGCAAACGACATGGCTTCATCAAACTTGTTGTTGTTGTTGTAATAGTCAATCAGGCTACCAAAGAAGAAGGTGTATTGGGGATATTTGTTCAAACCCTCCTTCAGTGAAGCAATCCATGCTTCGGTATCGCCAAGGTTCTTTAAAGCGGTGGAAATCAACTGCATGGCAGTTTGACCGAACTCCTTATCGTCCTTGGCAAAAGTGGCATATTTCTTCACGCTGGCAAAATCTTCCACGTTGTTTGCGGCCAAGCTGGCATAATAGGCAATCTGCGGAAGCACGGTGTCAGTCTTCAGCAGGTTTTGATCGGCAAGCATCGGATTTTCAGCTACATCTACATACATGCCAAAGTAAGACAAGGCTTCTTTGTTGTTGTTCTGGTTGTAGTAGTAGATACCGCCGTTAATCAAGTTGCCACGTTCAGCCATGATGGCAGAGCCATTGGGCTTTCTGTATTTATTCTTGATTTTGCCTTTTTCGTTGGGTTGTTGAGCCAATTCGTCACATTTAATAAAGAATTTGCACATTTCCAATGCGCTCTTATACACCTGAACGGTGTCATAAGGTTTTCTCAGATAGGCTTTCTCCATCTCCTTTTCGCTTCTTTTCTTTTGGATGAGTCCGGCTACATACCATGTCTCGGCATCATCCTTGGTCTCAGGATCAACCAGTGCAGCGTTAATCAGCCCTTCTGCCTTAGCGAAATCGGGATTCATTTCGTTTGCAATAGCTTTTGCTTCTTTGACGTTCTTTACTTGGGCGAACGCCATTCCGGCTACAAGGAGCATAGCCAGTGAAAAAAATACTTTTTTCATAATGATCGTTGTTAAATAAATTAAAACTATGTCTATTATTCGTTATTCTCTTCGGGGTCTTGTGGGGTATCGGGGACATCATCTTCCTCTACAGGATAGGACTGTGAGGAGGATTGGCCTTCATATTCCTTGAAATCAAAGGATTGCTGCGTTGCTTCCTCAATGATGGATTCTGCTTCTTCATCGGTTGTAACCTTGCAGACAGAACCTATCTCGTCGTTGCGCTTCTCTAGATTAATCAAGCGGACACCTTGCGTTGCGCGGCCCATGATGCGGACGTCGGAAATTTTGAGGCGAATGGTGATACCCGATTTGTTGATAATCATCAGGTCGTTCTCGTCGGTTACTGACTTGATGGTGACCAGCTTACCGGTCTTTTCGGTGATATTGATGGTCTTAACACCTTTACCTCCTCGGTTGGTCTTGCGATAGTCCTCGATGTCTGAACGTTTGCCGTAGCCTTGCTCCGATACCACCATGATGGTCTCTTTTTCAGGGTCTTTGATACATACCATGCCTACTACTTCGTCGTGGCCGTCATCATCGAGCTGCATACCACGTACTCCAGTAGCGGTACGTCCCATGGCACGAACGGTCTCTTCATTGAAGCGGATAGCACGTCCGTTGCGGTTGGCCATGATGATTTCGTTGTGCCCGTCAGTCATGCGTACTTCTATTACTCGGTCGTCTTCGCGGATGAAGATGGCATTGACACCATTTTGGCGTGGACGGGAGTATTGCTCGAGCGAGGTCTTCTTGATGATACCATTCTTGGTACAGAATACGACATAGTGACTGTTGACGTATTCGGCATCGTTGAGGTTCTTGACGCGCAGGTAGGCGTTGACGGCATCGTCAGAGTCGATGTTGAGCAGGTTCTGAATGGCGCGTCCCTTGGAACTCTTGCTTCCTTCGGGGATTTCATAGACCTTGAGCCAGTAGCAGCGACCTTTCTGTGTAAAGAACATCATCGTGTTGTGCATAGTGGCGGGATAGATGTGTTCGATGAAGTCTTCATCGCGGGTATCTGTTCCGCGTGAGCCTACTCCTCCCCTATTTTGTGCTCTGAATTCTGAGAGGGGGGTGCGCTTGATGTAGCCCATGTGGGAGATGGTGATGATCATCTCATCGTCAGAATAAAAGTCCTCGGGGTTGAACTCTTCGGAGGAATAGACGATTTCGGAGCGGCGCTCGTCACCGTACTTCTCTTTGACTTCGATGAGTTCGTCGCGAATCACCTTGCGGCAGAGTTCGTCGTTGACGAGAATCTCTTCAAGGTAGGCTATCTGTTTCTTGATTTCTTCATACTCTGCGTGGAGCTGGTCTTGCATCAGACCGGTGAGCTGACGTAGGCGCATCTCTACTATGGCACGCGACTGGATTTCAGTCAGTTCGAATCGTTCCATCAGTCCGGTGATAGCGTCGTTGGGCGTCTTAGCGGAACGGATGATGTGGATTACCTCGTCGATATTGTCGGAGGCAATAATCAGTCCTTCAAGGATGTGTGCACGTTCCTTGGCTTTGCGAAGGTCGTACTGCGTGCGGCGGATTACGACGTCGTGGCGGTGTTCGATGAAGTAGCGAATCAGCTCCTTGAGGTTGAGCAGACGGGGGCGGCCATGGACGAGGGCTACGTTGTTGACGCCAAACGAGGTCTGCAGCATGGTCATCTTGTAGAGCTTGTTGAGCACAACGCTGGCATTGGCATCGCGCTTTACATCGATGACTATGCGCATGCCTTCACGGTCGGATTCATCATTGGCGTTGGCTATGCCTTCAATTTTCTTTTCGTTGGCCAGGTCGGCGATGTATTTGATGAGTTCGGCTTTGTTGACGCCGTATGGAATCTCGGTGATAACGATTTTATCGTGTGTACCTCCGCTCTCGATTTCTGCCTTGGCTCGGATGATTACACGTCCACGACCGGTCAGATAGGCTTCGCGCACTCCACTCATGCCATAGATATAGCCACCGGTGGGGAAATCGGGCGCTTTGACGTAGTTCATCAGCTCTTCCACCTCGATGTCGTTGTTGTCGATATAGGCCACGCAGGCATCGATTACTTCTGAGAGGTTGTGTGTGGGCATGTTGGTAGCCATACCTACGGCGATACCTGATGCTCCGTTGACGAGCAGGTTGGGTATGCGTGTAGGCATTACAGTGGGCTCTTGCAGCGAGTCGTCAAAGTTGTTCTGCATGTCAACCGTCTCCTTGTCAAGGTCTTGCATCATGTCTTCACCAATCTTCTGGAGGCGGCATTCGGTGTAACGCATGGCGGCAGCGCTGTCGCCATCTACCGAACCGTAGTTACCCTGTCCGTCAACGAGCATGTATCTCATAGCCCAGGGTTGCGCCATGCGTACCAGGGCGCCATATACGGAAGAGTCGCCATGGGGGTGATATTTACCGAGCACATCACCGACGACTCTGGCTGATTTCTTGTAAGGTTTGTCTGAAGTGTTGCCCAACCCCATCATACCGAAGAGGATTCGGCGGTGTACGGGTTTAAAACCGTCTCTAACATCCGGGAGGGCACGTGATACAATCACTGACATGGAGTAGTCAATGTAGGATGACTTCATCTCCTCCTCGATGTTGATTTTAATAATTCTGTCTTGTTCAATCATTTAATGATGAATATTAATTAAACATACTTAGGCTCGTAAAAAACCATGCTAAGATACGGCTATTTTCTGACATACGAAAGTTTTCTTTCATAAAGTTTGTTGTTTTTGTTGTAATACGTCAACTATTCGGCTGTTTGGGATAAGAAGAGGGACTTATTCCAGGGACTAAACAGGCTGTTTGTACCACGTAAGTATGGCACTTATGCGGTGTAAACAGGGTATTTGTGCGGTGCAAGTGGCGTACAGATGATTATATATAATAAGGTATAAGGAATATGGGGATGGATGCTACAAGGTGAATTGTGGCACGTTATTTGTAGTAAAAAACGTGAAATTATGCGCAAATAGCGGAATTAGCCGTATATTTGCTTGCAAAATAGTAATCAAGATAGAGGATTTTAGCGTATGAATAACCAATTTTCGCAGGATGTACAGAAATTGATGCTGTTGAGCAGAGAAGAAGCCGGACGGTTGAGAAGCCGGACCATCCTTCCCGAACATCTGCTGCTGGCCATGCTGCGTAGAGGAAGTGGCTCTGTAGTGAGCATATTGCAAAAGCTACATGCCGATACCTCGGCTTTGAAACAGGATATCGAGAAGAGCATGCAGCAAGCGGGTTATACCGACCTGCAGATTGATGCAGACGAAGAGATAGATATCTCTGCCATGGCTACAAGAATTATGCGGCTCAGCGTGCTCGAAGCACGTTTCTTGAAGAGCCAAATCGCTGATACAGAACATGTATTGCTGGCCATTCTCAAGGCCGGAGGAACATTGGCTGCCGACTCGCTCAATCGTCAGCGAATTTCTTATTCCAGCGTGTACCGCTTGATTTCGGCCAAGACCGAACCCTCTGACAGTATGGAATATGCTGACGATGAGGAGGATGAGGATGATATGCCCCCTTCAGGAGGTGGAGCTCAGGATGCAGCTCGTGCCAATTCGCAATCTAAGGTGAGGAATGAGAAAGGTAATCCAAGTGATACACCGGCATTGGATCGCTTTGGCATTGATCTTACCCTCTATGCCAAAGAGGGTAAGCTGGATCCCGTGGTGGGTCGTGAACGCGAGATTGACCGTGTAGCGCAGATATTGGGACGGCGAAAGAAGAACAATCCTATTCTGGTGGGCGAAGCTGGTGTGGGCAAGACAGCTATCGTAGAGGGACTGGCCCTGCGCATAGCAGAGCAGAAGGTACCTGCCATACTGCTCAATAAGCGCATCGTGATGCTCGACATGTCACTTGTAGTGGCAGGTACGAAGTTTCGCGGACAGTTTGAGGAGCGCGTCTGTGCCATCCTCAACGAACTGAAACAGAACGAGAACATCATCATCTTTATCGACGAGGTGCATACCCTTATCGGTGCCGGCAGTGCACCTGGATCGATGGATGCGGCCAATATGCTCAAGCCGGCCTTGGCCCGTGGTGAGATGCAATGTATTGGAGCCACCACCCTTGATGAGTACAAGCAGAGCATCGAGAAAGACTCTGCCCTGGAGCGACGCTTCCAGAAGGTGCTTGTAGAACCTACTACGGCTGAGGAGACACTCGAAATCCTGCATAACATCAAGCAGCGTTACGAAGAGCATCATAACGTAATCTATACCGACCAAGCTATAGAGGCGTGCGTTCGACTGACGCAGCGCTACATCAGCGACCGTTGCTTCCCTGACAAGGCCATTGATGCTCTTGACGAAGCCGGCTCGCGCATGCACCTCTGTCATGTAGAGGTACCTGCTGCCATCGTCATGCAGCAGAAGCAGATTACTGAAACTGACAAGCAGCGTGCCGAAGCGGTGGCAGCACAGAATTACGAACTTGCTGCCGGTTATCGAGACAAGGTAAAGGAGCTGACTGATGAGCTTGAACGGATGAAGAATGAGTGGAAAGACAATAGCAAAGAGGAATGCCAAACCGTTGGTGAAGAGGAGATTGCTCATGTCGTTTCCATCATCTCAGGAGTGCCCGTACAACGCATTGCTCAACATGAGGGTGTTCGGCTGGCCGGCATGAAGCAGGAGCTGCAGGGCAAGGTGATTGCCCAAGATGCAGCCATAGAAAAGGTGACAAAGGCCATTCTCCGTAGTCGTCTCGGGCTGAAAGACCCCAACCGTCCGATTGGTACCTTCCTCTTTCTTGGACCAACGGGTGTGGGTAAGACCTATTTGGCTCAACAACTTGCCATCCAGATGTTTGGTTCAAAAGACGCACTGATACGCATCGACATGAGCGAATACATGGAGAAGTTCACCGTCTCGCGCCTGATAGGAGCAGCTCCAGGCTATGTGGGTTACGAAGAGGGCGGACAGCTGACGGAGAAAGTGCGTCGTCACCCCTATTCCATCGTACTGCTCGACGAGATTGAGAAAGCTCACCCCGAAGTGTTCAACATCTTGCTGCAGGTGCTCGATGAAGGACGACTGACCGACAATAATGGCCGAACCATCGACTTCAAAAACTGCATCATTATCCTCACTTCCAACGTAGGTACCAAGCAACTCAAGGAGTTTGGCCGCGGTGTAGGCTTCACGGCGCAGAGCCGCAATGCGACAGCCGACAGCGAATATGCCCGCGGCGTGATTCAAAAGGCACTCAACAAGACCTTTTCGCCTGAATTCCTTAATCGATTGGACGAAATCATCACCTTTGATCAGCTCAATCAACCCTCTATCAGACGTATTGTTGACCTTGAAGTTCAAGGACTTATTCATAGAATGGAAGAACTTGGATATCCGCTATCCATCGATGAGAAAGCGTGCGACTTCCTTGCTTCAAAGGGGTACGATGTGCAATTCGGTGCGCGTCCGTTGAAGCGTGCCATTCAGAATTACCTCGAGGACAATCTCTCAGAATACATTCTGGCTCACTCGCTGGAGCGTGGCACGGCCCTCAAGGCAACAGTCAATGAAGCCAATGACGGATTGACCGTTACCGAAGCATGAATCAAGGAATGAATCCTGTCAAATATGCCAAAATGTCAGTGCGCTCAGCACTGGCATTTTTTTTGTTTATTCTCTGCTCGGTAAGAGATTACCCAAACAAGAATAAAGAATTAAAACCAAAAAACAATCAAACAATATGCAAAAAGGTAATATTGGGGTAACCACTGAGAACATCTTCCCCGTGATAAAGAAATTCCTCTATAGCGACCACGAAATCTTCCTTCGTGAGTTGGTTTCCAATGCAGTAGATGCTACACAGAAGCTGAAGACGCTTTCGTCAATCGGCGAATTCAATGGTGAGCTGGGCGACTTGACGGTGCACGTTTCGCTGGATAAAGAGACCATTACCGTCTCTGACCGCGGTATAGGATTGACGGCAGAGGAGATTGATAAATACATCAATCAGATAGCCTTCTCGGGTGCCAATGACTTCCTGGAGAAGTATAAGAACGATGCCAATGCCATTATCGGTCACTTCGGTCTGGGCTTCTACTCCGCGTTTATGGTGGCCAAGAAGGTAGAAATTGTTACGAAGTCTTGGAAAGAAGACGCCAAGGCCATGAAGTGGAGCTGCGACGGTAGTCCCGAGTTTACGCTCGAAGAGACTGAAAAAGCCGACCGCGGTACCGACATCATTCTTTATATAGATGACGACTGCAAGGAGTTCCTCGAAGAGGCCCGCATCTCATCGCTTCTGAAGAAGTATTGCAGCTTCTTGCCCGTAGCTATCGCTTTCGGAAAGAAGAAAGAGTGGAAAGATGGCAAGCAGGTGGAGACGGCAGAAGATAACATTATCAACGAAACCACTCCCATCTGGACCAAGAAGCCGAGCGAACTAAAGGACGAAGACTACAAGGAGTTCTATCGTTCGCTCTACCCTATGAGCGATGAGCCCCTCTTCTGGATTCATCTGAACGTGGATTATCCATTCCATCTGACCGGTGTGCTCTACTTCCCGAAGGTGAAGAGCAATATTGAATTAAACAAGAATAAGATACAACTCTACTGCAATCAGGTTTATGTCACCGATTCCGTAGAAGGTATCGTGCCCGACTTCCTCACTCTGCTGCATGGTGTACTCGATTCGCCCGATATTCCGCTGAACGTTTCGCGCTCCTATCTGCAGAGCGACAGCAATGTCAAGAAGATATCTACCTATATCACCAAGAAGGTTTCTGACCGCTTGCAGTCTATCTTCAAGAACGATCGCAGCCAGTACGAAGAGAAGTGGAATGATTTAAAAATCTTTATAAACTACGGCATGCTCACTCAAGAGGACTTCTATGAGAGAGCAAAAGATTTTGCCCTTTTCACCGATACAAACAGTAAGCACTTTACCTTTGAAGAGTATCAGAAACTGATTAAAGAAAATCAGACAGATAAGGATGGTAATCTGATCTATCTCTATGCGAGCAACAAAGACGAGCAGTATAGCTATATCGATGCTGCTGAAGCCAAGGGTTACAGCGTATTGCTGATGGATGGTCAGCTCGACATAGCCGTGGTCAGCATGCTGGAGCAGAAACTGGAGAAGTGCCGTTTCATGCGTGTAGATAGCGACGTCATCGACCGCTTGATTGTAAAGGAGGATGCTGAAAAGCAAACTTTGGCTCAGGAGAAACAAGATGAACTCTCTATCCTCTTCAAGAGTCAGGTTCCTGCAATCGACAAGAGCGAATTCACTGTGGTAGCGCAAAGCTTGGGTGAATCGGCTGCTCCTGTGATGATAACCCAGAGTGAATACATGCGACGCATGAAGGAGATGGCCAATATCCAGGCCGGCATGAGCTTCTATGGCGAGATGCCCGACATGTTCAACCTTGTGCTCAACACCGATCATAAGTTGATCAAAGAGGTACTCCAGCACGAAGAGGAGGCATGCAGCAATGACTTGACCAGTCTGAATGTACAGATGAATACCCTCGATACTGAGCGGAAGAACCTGAGAAAGCAGCACGAGGGCAAGAAACAGGACGAGATTCCTACTGCAGAAAAGGATCAACTGGAGTCGCTTGACAAGCAATGGGACGAACTGAAGAACAAGAAGAATGATTTGCTCAGTACCTTTGCTGGAAATCAGCCCGTTGTACGCCAGCTGATTGATTTGGCTCTGCTTCAAAATGGAATGTTGAAGGGCGAAGCCTTGACTCGCTTTGTTAAGCGCAGCATTGAGCTGATAGGATGAACGGACAAATTGTCCTATAGCAAGTGATATTTATGCCGGAGGAGTGGCTATAAGCCATTCTCTCCGGCATTTTTGTTTTCTCAATCCGTTTCTTCTTTATGATGTAGTTTACTCTTCAGCCGTGAACAGTTTGTTGCTCAGTCGTGAACAGTTTACTCTTCAGCCGTGAATCGTTTACTGCTCAGCCGTGAATGTCAAATAGTATAGAAGTTGGCTGTATATGTTCTGTTTTCCATCTCCTGTAGGGACTGATTTGATAGATTTGGAAGATGTTTCAATAAAAATAGCAGCACACTCGCTTTTATTCAAACAAAAGCATTATATTTGAACCGGTTTCATCAAATCCTTTGCTTATGAACAAACAACGTTTACTATTCAGATACCTCCTCCTTACTTTAGGTCTGCTGCTCGGCCTCCATCTTTCCGTTTCAGCCCAAAAGGTTGGGCTTGTACTGAGCGGTGGTGGTGCTAAAGGTATGACACACATTGGCATTATCCGCGCATTGGAAGAAAACGACATCCCAATCGACTACATTACCGGCACCTCTATGGGAGCTATCATCGGTTCGCTTTACGCTATGGGGTATACTCCCGATGAGATGGAGGATTTGCTTCGCTCTCCCGACTTTAAGCGTTGGTACTCAGGACAGGTAGAAACAAAGTATGAGTATTATTTCAAGAAAAACCGTCCTACACCAGAATTCTTCAATATCCGCTTTTCGCTTAAGGATTCGCTCAAAGCTAAAGCTCAGATTTTGCCTACCAACGTGGTCAATCCCATCCAGATGAATATCGTCTTTGTAGAGCTCTTTGCTCAATCCACCGCAGCTTCGGGAGGAGACTTCAGCCAGCTCTTTGTGCCCTTCCGCTGCATTGCTTCAGATGTTTACAACAAGAAAATGCTTGTGATGCGTCATGGAGACCTAGGCGATGCGGTCCGTGCTTCGATGAGTTTTCCCTTTGTGTTTAAACCCATTGAGATAGACAGCATCCTGGCTTACGACGGCGGCATCTACAACAATTTCCCTACCGACATCATGCGTGAAGACTTTCATCCGGAGATCATCATTGGCAGTGTGGTAGCTACCAACCCCAGCAAACCTACTGAAAACGACTTGATGAGCCAGATTGAAAACATGGTGATGCAGAAGACGGACTATTCCATACCCGAGGAGGATGGTATCTTGATGACCTTTAAGTATGATGATGTCAACTTGCTGGACTTCGATCGCCTGGACGAGTTGCATGATAACGGTTATCATCGCACCATGGAACTGATGGATTCTATCAAGATGCGCATTCCAAGACGAGTGCCCCTTGCCGAGGTCAACCGTCGACGTCAGGCTTATCGCAAATCGCTTCCACCCTTCCGGTTCAGAGAGATTCACATCGTAGGCGCCAATGCTCAACAGCAAGCTTCCATACGTAGGGAGTTTCATGATAATCCCGATCAGATATTTGGTTATGAAGAACTTAAGCGTGGCTATTTCCGCTTGTTGGCTGATAAAATGATTTCGGAGATTATCCCTCACGCCACCTATAATCCGCGTGACGAACTCTATGAACTCCATCTCAAGGTGAAGATGGAAAACAACTTCAACGTCAAGGTGGGAGGAAGTGTATCTACTACCAGTTCGAATCAGATTTACCTTGGCCTGGGTTACCAGAACCTCAATAACTACTCCAAGGAGATTGTAGTGGATGGGCAGATTGGTAAAATCTACAACAATGTACAAGTCATGGCTCGCTTCGATCTGCCTACACGCATCCCTACGTCCTATCGCTTTATTGCCTCAATCAGCACCTTTGACTATTATAAAAAGGATAAGCTCTTTTCGCGCAATGATAAGCCCTCCTTCAACTCCAAGGATGAACGTTTCGTCAAGTTGATGGTTTCTGTTCCCTTTCTGGCTAATAAGAGGGCGGAGTTCAGCTTTGGATATGGTGAATTGACCGATAAATACTATCAGTCGAACGTCATTGACTTTGATAAAGACCGTACGGATTACAGTGTATATAACCTGTTTGGAGGCTCCATAGGTATCTGGGGCAGTACGTTGAACAGCCGTCAGTATGCCACACAAGGATATCATGAAAAGCTGATTGCGCAGGTCTATCGGGGCAATGAGACCTTCAAACCAGGCAATATAGCTGACGCACAGCGTGCTGCTGAAGGTAAGGAGTGGCAGTCGTGGTTGCAGATTTCCTATTCAAAGGAGGCCTATCATGCGCTGAGCCCTCATTTCACTCTGGGCTGGCAGGCTGACATCCTCTACTCTTCGAAGAATTTCTCAAAAAACTATACGGCTACAAAAATGCATGCAGGTGAATTCTCTCCCACACCCCATAGCAAGCTGATGTATAACGAGGCGTTTCGTGCCAATCAATTCCTGGCAGCTGGTATTAAACCCATCTGGGTGATGAATGACATGTTTCAGTTCCGTACAGAGTTTTACGGCTTCATGCCCATCTATCCCATTAAACGAGGTGAGAACAATCAGGCTATTTATGGTAAGGCCTTCTCAACACTGGAATATTTAGGTGAAATTTCATTCGTCTGCAAGGTACCGTTTGGGGCGATATCAGCCTATCTAAATCACTATAGTTCACCACGTAAGGAATGGAATGTGGGTTTGACCATCGGGTGGCAGTTGTTTAACTACCGTTTCATTGAATGATTTTTTTTGAAAAAAAGTCCCCGAAAAGTTTGCAGATTCAAAAATAGTCCGTATCTTTGCACCCGTTAAAACGATACGGCTCCTTAGCTCAACTGAATAGAGCATTTGACTACGGATCAAAAGGTTATAGGTTTGAATCCTATAGGAGTCACAAGTTTAACGGTCGCGTAGCTCAACTGAATAGAGTAGCTGACTACGGATCAGCCGGTTACAGGTTTGAATCCTGTCGCGATCACTGAAAGAGGTTGCTTTTCATAGGCAACCTCTTTTTTGTATGTATGCTCGGCGTGAGTAATGTCTAGCGGGTGCAAATCCTACAACAAGCACACCGATTCATTCAAATGTGAAAACCGACACTGTAGGGTCGGAAAAGCATATAAGGGTGTCTGAATAAAATCAGACACCCTTATATGCTAAAACTCGATGAAATCGATGATTTCAACTACAGAGTAGTCAATTTATGATTAACATTTGATGTGCAGCTCATCCAAGATTTTGCGCATCGCTTCAAAGGTGGTGATGCGTGTCGGAACCAGCGGCAGACGCAGTTTGTTTTCAATCATTCCCATAGCATGGAGCATGGCCTTTACACCTGCAGGGTTGCCATCCACAAAGAGTAATTTGAAGAGCTCAGCAAACTTGTGGTGGATAGTCAATGCATTGGCATAGTCGCCCATTAGAGCCAGACGCACCATGCGACTGAACTCTCGAGGAAAAGCGTTGCCAATAACCGAAATGATACCTACGGCACCCAGTGTAATCAAGGGGAAGGTAATGCCGTCATCGCCCGATATAACATCAAAGTTGGCCGGTTTGTTTTTGATGATGTCATCCATCTGTGTAATGTCGCCCGATGCCTCCTTGATGGCAATTACGTTCTTGAAGTCACGAGCTATGCGCAGCGTGGTTTCCGCTTTCATGTTGACCCCCGTACGTCCAGGCACATTATAAAGCACGATAGGCAGTTCGGTGGCCTGTGCGATGGCTTTATAGTGTTGATAGATGCCCTCTTGCGATGGCTTATTATAATAAGGAACAACGGAGAGTATAGCATCTACTCCGGTAAAATCGTCATTCTTTAAGGTTTCAATCACAGCCCGTGTGTTGTTACCACCTACCCCAAGGAGGATAGGTACGCGCCCGTTGACCCGCTCAATAACCAGTTTTTTGATTTTCTTCTTTTCCTCATCGGTCAAGGTAGGTGTCTCGGCAGTCGTGCCCAGTACACACAGAAAATCTGCATTGTTTTTCAGCAGATGGTCCACCAATTTCAGTAGCGCATCATAATCCACACTTTCGTCTTCTTTAAAAGGAGTGATTAAAGCAACCCCCATTCCTTTCAATCTTGTTTGTATCATGAATGTAATATTGATTACCGTATTCTTGTTAATTGGGTGCAAAAGTAGCTATTTTTTTGATTATTCTATCTAATAGTACCCATAAAAAGGATAAAAAGGCACGATTTATTAGAATAACATTTCCAAAAACTCCTTTTCGCTCACAATTCGTATCCCCAATTTCTGCGCTTTCTCTAATTTGGAGGGACCCATATTCTCTCCAGCCAGTACAAAACTGGTCTTTCCTGATATGCTGCCCACGTTCTTACCTCCATGCTGCTCTATCAGCGCCTTGTACTCGTCGCGCGAATGTGCTGCAAAGACTCCGCTGATTACGATGGAGAGTCCTTTGAGTTTGTCGCTACCCTCTATTTCCTCTTTGGCTTGGCGAGTAAATTGCAATCCAATGCTCTTCAGACGTTCAACGAGTTGGCGATTTTTTTCATCGGCGAAGAACTGCAGGATGCTATTTGCAATTTTTTCGCCGATTTCATCGACGTTTATCAGTTTCTGGAAGTCGGCTTGCTCTAACTCCTCAATGGACGAAAAGGCTTTGGCTAGTTTCTTAGCTACCGTTTCGCCTACGAATCGGATGCCCAGGGCAAACAGCGTCCGCTCAAAGGGTACCTGCTTACTCTTCTCCAAGCTATCAAGAATATGGAGTGCAGATTTCTCACCCATGCGCTCCAGCCGCTTGATGTCAACGACGGTGAGAGAGTACAGATCGGCGGCATCATGAATCATGCCTTGCTGATAGAAGAGATCGACTGTCTCCGGGCCAAGGCCATCAATGTTCATGGCCTTCCGGCTGATGAAGTGCTCGATGCGTCCTTTGATTTGTGGCGGACATGCTGCTTGGTTGGGACAGTAGTGGGCTGCTTCGCCCTC
>CAMCUZ010000022.1 GCA_945879145.1 uncultured Mediterranea sp. | reverse complement strand
AGATGGTCTGATAGAACACTTCCTCCTGCTTGGCCACATTGAGCAGCCTTGCCCTGATGGATTTTCCATGGTTCTTTATCTCGCTCATAGCTTTAGTGCAATATATTGTTCAAGGATTCTTCTAACTCTCAGTTTGTCGGCATAGTCAAATAGCAGGGAAATGTTTCTGTCGGGTAGTTCCAGATAGCTGTTTACCACTTCCGCACAAACGTCCATACCGACCTTGTTTCGGTATTTCACAGCATCACATACACACCGCTCCTTATTATATATCTGTATGCGATAGCCGCTGACTATCTGTTCTTCGACACCTATGTCAAACATCGTGTCAGTGATGTGATGCAGTTCTACCTTGGGGAAGTCTGGAAGCGTGACTTTCCTGCCTCTCTTCACGGCAATGTGGTATGCCTGGGGCAACGAGGTGGTAAGCCTATAAACGTTCCATGCGGAGAAAAGACACAGCACCCCTCCCGGCACAATGGCTTCTACATCTATCATGGTGTCAGCCAACTGTTCGGCTGTGGCATACACACCGCGCTTGATGCGTATCGTGTCACCATCACGCACGCTTTCCAGCAGTTTATAGTATGCTGCCCTTCCTTCCTCCTTTACCATCCCAGACGAGGTAAAACTGTTGCTGTATTTCTTACCTTCCATGCCTTTATAGTTTATTATATGTACAAAGTTACTACATTTATTTCTAATTGTAGTCTAATTGTTCAAAAATACACTTGTTAGCCATGAATTATTAACAAATATTCAATAGTTTGGCACCTCTATATGGTTTTGTATCAGATAATCTTACCTAATTTTCTGCCAAAGCCCGACAAAAAGGTGCTGAGACAGAGACCATCTCATCTCGTTTGCCGATACGTTCAAACCCAATGAGGGATTCAGACAATATATGACTGTGAATAGCATACAGAAACGCCCCCTCACTGGCGCTTGGCCGGTTGGGGGCGTTTGCTTATGCTTCAAAGCGGTTCACGCTGTAGCACCTTACTCCCACTCGATGGTCGAGGGGGGCTTGGAAGAGATGTCGTAGCAGACGCGGTTCACACCTTTTACTTTATTGATGATGTCGTTGCTTACACGGGCCATGAAGTCGTAGGGCAGATGAGCCCAGTCGGCCGTCATGGCGTCGGTGCTGGTCACGGCTCGCAGGGCCACAGCTCGCTCGTAAGTGCGCTCGTCGCCCATCACGCCTACGCTCTGCACGGGAAGCAGGATCACACCGGCCTGCCATACCTGGTCGTAGAGACTCGACTGGGTGCCATCGGGCAGCGTCACTTGATAGTCGCGCAAGCCACGGATAAAGATGTCATCAGCGTCCTGCAGGATGCGTACCTTCTCACGGGTGATGTCGCCCAAGATGCGCACAGCCAGTCCTGGTCCCGGGAAGGGGTGACGACCAATCAGGTGCTGAGGAATACCCAGCTGACGGCCTACACGGCGCACCTCGTCCTTGAAGAGCCACTTCAAGGGCTCACAGAGCTGCAGGTGCATCTCCTCGGGCAGTCCACCCACGTTGTGGTGGCTCTTAATCACCTTGCCGGTGATATTGAGACTCTCGATACGGTCGGGATAGATGGTGCCCTGTGCCAGCCATTTGGCGTCGGTAATCTTATGCGCCTCGGCGTTGAACACTTCTACGAAGTCGCGACCAATGATCTTACGCTTCTTCTCGGGATCGGTCACCCCTTCGAGGTCCTTGAAGAACTTCTCGCTGGCATCTACGCCGATGACGTTCAGCCCCAGGCACTCGTAGTCGTGCATCACATTCTTGAACTCGTCCTTGCGCAGCAGACCGTGATCTACAAAGATACAGGTCAGGTTGCGGCCAATGGCACGATGCAGCAGCACGGCGGCTACGGAGGAATCTACACCACCACTCAATCCGAGGATGACGCGGTCGTTGCCAATCTGCTCCTTGAGCTCGGCCACGGTGGTATCGACAAACGAAGCGGGGCTCCACGTCTGGTGGCAACCGCAAGCATCTACCACGAAGTTGCGCAGCATCTGGGTGCCGTCTTCGCTATGGAACACCTCGGGATGGAACTGCACACCCCACATCTTCTCGCCCTGGGCCTGATAGGCCGCAATCTTCACCTTGTCGGTAGAGGCAATGATGCGGAAGTTGTCGGGAATGGCGGTGATGGTGTCACCATGACTCATCCACACCTGCGAGTTGGGACGTATGCCCTGGAACAGCAGGTTGTCGGACTCGAACGAGCTGAGGTGGGCACGGCCATACTCACGCGTGCCGGCAGGCTCCACACGACCACCATTCGTATAAGAGATGTACTGAGCGCCGTAGCAGATGCCCAGAATGGGGTAACGGCCACGGATTTGACTCAGGTCCACTTTGAAGGCAGCCTCGTCATAGACAGAGAAAGGACTGCCGGAAAGAATCACGCCCATCACGCTCTCATCGCCGTGAGGAAACTTGTTGTAGGGCACGATTTCGCAATAGACATTCAGCTCGCGCAGGCGACGGCCGATAAGCTGCGTGGTCTGCGAGCCGAAATCCAGAATAATGATTTTCTCTTGCATTGCTAAATATCAGGTTTATCTACTTTTCGTCTAACAAACAAAATAACCTATACTTATATATAATATATAGAGTTATTTCTGGTTCTTCAGCAGGTCGCGAATCTCGGTGAGCAGGAGCTCTTCCTTTGAGGGTGCGGGGGGAGGAGCAGGCGTAGCCTTCTCTTCGGCTTTCTTCTTCTCGGTAAGCTTGGTCAGGAGCTTAATCATCAAGAATATCGAGAAGGCGATAATCAGGAAGTCAAACGTCACCTGCAGGAAGTTACCATAGTTGAGCGTCACGGCATCCTGGGCAGCAGTGATTACATTGCCAGCCTCGTCTTTTACCTCGGCCACGGCATCCTTCATCACCCACTTCAGGTCGGTGAAGTTCACACCACCCACCAGCAGACCTATCGGAGGCATAATGACATCGGCCACCACCGACGATACAATCTTGCCAAACGCACCACCGATGATTACGCCGACAGCCATGTCAACCACGTTTCCCTTCATGGCAAACGCCTTAAATTCTTGCAAAAATGTACTTTTTCCCATCTTTTATAATATTTAATAATGAATTTTGGTGCGAATATAAAAACAATTTCTTAAATTTGCAGCGCTTTTCAGAAGAAAAGTGTATTTTGTACGTAGATTTTTGAACAATATAGAGTAGAAACCTTTAAAGTTTAAACAAAAATGATTAAAGTAGGTATTAATGGATTCGGTCGTATCGGCCGTTTCGTATTCCGCGCAGCTCAGACTCGCGACGACATTCAGATTGTAGGTATCAACGACCTTTGCCCCGTAGATTACCTGGCTTACATGCTGAAGTATGACACTATGCACGGTGCTTTCGAAGGCTCTATCGAAGCTGACGTTGAAAACAGCAAGCTGATCGTAAACGGTAAGGAAATCCGCGTAACGGCTGAACGTAACCCGGCTGACCTGAAGTGGAACGAAGTAGAGGCTGAATACGTAGTAGAATCTACCGGTCTGTTCCTGACTCAGGAGAAGGCTCAGGCTCACATCGAGGCTGGTGCTAAGTACGTTGTAATGTCAGCTCCCTCTAAGGACGCTACTCCGATGTTCGTATGCGGTGTAAACTTCGACAAGTACGTGAAGGGTACGCAGTTCGTTTCTAACGCTTCTTGCACCACCAACTGCTTGGCTCCTATCGCTAAGGTGCTGAACGACAACTGGGGTATCACCGACGGTCTGATGACTACGGTTCACTCTACGACTGCTACTCAGAAGACGGTTGACGGTCCCTCTCTGAAGGACTGGCGCGGTGGCCGTGCTGCTAGCGGCAACATCATCCCCTCTTCTACCGGTGCTGCTAAGGCTGTAGGTAAGGTGATCCCCGAACTGAACGGCAAGCTGACTGGTATGTCAATGCGCGTTCCGACTCTGGACGTATCGGTTGTTGACCTGACTGTAAACCTGGCTAAGCCTGCTAAGTACGACGAAATCTGCGCTGCCATGAAGGCTGCTTCTGAAGGCGAACTGAAGGGTGTACTGGGTTACACGGAAGATGCTGTCGTTTCTAGCGACTTCCTGGGTGACACTCGCACTTCTATCTTCGACGCTAAGGCAGGTATCGCCCTGACTGACACGTTCGTTAAGGTGGTTTCTTGGTATGACAACGAAATCGGTTACTCTAACAAGGTATTGGAACTGATCGCCCACATGAAGAAGGTGAACGGCTAATATTCAGTTAGAAAATTATAAAAATAGGCGGCTTACTTTCAAGTCGCCTTTTTTTTTCGCACTTTTGCAGTCCGTAACAAATTAAATAAAATGAAATATACAGGACTTGTCATCTCCTTACTTTGCATTATGAACACTACCATAGCACAGAACCCCTTTCTACAGCCCTATCAGACGCCCCACGGTACCGCACCATTCGACCGCATCCGACTAGAGCACTACGAGCCGGCCGTGATGGAGGGTATGAAACAACAAAACGCTGAAATCGACGCCATCGTACAGAATCCCGAAGCACCAACTTTTGAGAACACCATTGAGGCCTACGAAGCCTCGGGCGAGCTGCTGGAACGCGTGAGCAGCGTGTTCGGCAACTTGATGAGCGCAGAGACGAACGACGAGATGCAGGCCCTGGCACGCAAGCTGATGCCCCTGATGACGGAACATGGCAACAACATCAGTCTGAACGAGGCACTCTTTGCACGCATCAAGGCGGTGTATGACCAACGAAATCAACTCCACCTGAATAGCGAACAACAGCAACTACTGAAGGATATCTACGAAGGGTTTGCACTGAACGGTGCCAACTTGCAGGGAGCCGACCGCGACACCTATCGGGAACTGAGCAATCGCCTCAGCCTGCTCACCCTGCAATTCAGCGAAAACCTGCTCAAAGCAACCAACAGCTACCAGCTGCTCCTCACCCATCCTGAGCAGGTGAAGGGACTACCGCAGAGCGCACTCGATGCGGCTCGTGAAAGCGCCCAGCAAAAGGGCATGGAGGGATGGCGCTTTACCCTCGACTACCCCAGCTACGTGCCCTTCATGGAGTATGCCGACAGCCGTGAACTGCGCCGCGAACTCTATACAGCCTACGCTTCGCGTGCCAAGGGGGGAGAGACTGATAACCTCGATGTGGTGAAACAGATCGTGAATACCCGACTAGCCTTGGCTCAGCTACTGGGCTACCCCGACTACGTATCCTACAAACTGACCCAACGCATGGCCCGCACCACAGAGGCGGTCAACCATCTGCTCGACCAGCTGCTGGAGGCCTACACCCCAGCTGCCCAGCAAGAGGTGAAGCGCGTAGAGGAGCTGGCCAGAAAGGAGCAGGGCAAGGACTTCATATTGATGCCCTACGACTGGAGCTATTATGCCCATAAACTGAAAGATGCCACCTACCAACTCAACGATGAGATGCTACGCCCCTACTTCCAGCTGGAGAAGGTCATTGACGGTGTCTTCGGTCTGGCAACCCGACTCTATGGCATCACCTTCAAGGCCAACCCTGACATACCGGTCTATCACCCCGAGGTGACCGCCTACGAGGTACTCGACCGAGATGGCTCATTCTTGGCGGTACTCTACACGGACTTCCACCCGCGCGAGGGAAAACGCTCAGGGGCCTGGATGACAGAGTACAAGGGACAATGGCACACGAAGAACGGAGAAAACAGCCGTCCGCACGTATCGCTGGTGACCAACTTCAGCCGCTCTACGGCCAACAAGCCTGCACTGCTCACCTTTGATGAGGTGGAGACGCTACTGCATGAATTCGGCCACTGCCTGCACGGTATCTTTGCCAACACCACCTACCGCAGCCTGAGCGGCACCAACGTCTATTGGGACTTTGTGGAGCTGCCCTCGCAAATCATGGAGAATTTTGCTACCGAGAAGGAGTTTCTCCACACCTTTGCACGCCACTATGAGAGCGGCGAGCTGATTCCCGACGAACTGATTCAACGCATCGTAGCCTCGGCCAACTTCAACGCCGGATACCTCTGCCTGCGCCAAGTGAGCTTCGGACTGCTCGACATGGCCTGGTACAGCCGCACAACGCCCTTCGAGGGTGATGTGCAGGCTTATGAACGCACGGCCTGGCAACGGGCCCAACTGTTGCCGCAGGTGAATGAGGCCTGCATGAGCACCACCTTCTCGCACATCTTTGCCGGAGGCTATGCCGGTGGCTACTACAGCTACAAATGGGCTGAGGTGCTCGATGCCGATGCCTTCTCACTCTTCAAGCAGAAGGGCATCTTCAACACCGAAGTGGCACAGAGCTTCCGCGACAACATCCTCTCTAAGGGAGGCACTGAAGACCCGATGACCCTCTACGTACGCTTCCGCGGGCAGCAGCCTACCATCGATGCCCTGCTCAAACGCAACGGCATCCGCTGACATTTCCGCATGCGCGTACATTATATATAATATAGAGAACTAGAAAATAATCAAGCCTATGCAAACCAACAGCAAGCAATACCGACAACCGCGCCTACTAAGCTACTTGACGTTACTCCTCGGCCTGGTAGTGTCACTCGGAAGCACCTCGTGCAGCAACGATGACGACGTGATGGAAATCTTCGTAGGTGGCGGAAAGACTTGGAAACTGACCTACATCAGCCGCGATGGGAGCAACCAGTGGTATGACTTCTGGGGCAGCAATGAGTCGGCGAGGAAAGCCAGCGAAGCGGCCATGGAGAAGGAAGAGAACTTTGTGCTCAACTTTGAGGGAGGCACCACAGGCAACACCATCGGGGGCGCCATGAACGGCCGCGGCATAAAAACAGCCTTCAACGGCAACTGGAACGTCGGGGCAGACCGACAGCTCACCATCACACTGCAGAACAACCCCTCGGAGACCGATCCGCTGGCCAAGGCTTTCGTCAACGGACTGAAGGGAGTGACCCGCTATGAGGGGGACACAGACAACCTCTACCTGTTCTATACCGATGGGCAGAACACGATGCGCATGAGCTTCCATGTACAGAAATAAGTTAATACCTCACTCGCAATGGAAAAAAACGCAAATCAGAAACAACTGGGCCTGGATAGACGTTATCTTCGCATGGCCTACATCTGGGCAGAAAACTCCTACTGCCAACGCAGACAGGTAGGCGCCCTGATTGTCAAAGAAAAAATGATTATCTCGGATGGCTACAACGGTACCCCCTCGGGATTTGAGAACGTATGCGAGGATGAGCATAACGTCACAAAACCCTACGTGCTCCACGCCGAAGCCAACGCCATCACCAAGATAGCCCGTAGCAACAACAGCAGCGATGGAGCCACGATGTATGTCACCGCTTCGCCCTGCATCGAATGTGCCAAGCTCATCATCCAGGCTGGTATCAAGCGTGTAGTCTATTCGGAAAAATACCGGCTGGAAGATGGCATCGAACTGCTGAAACGCGCCGGCATCGAAGTGGTCTATATGGAGGTGGAAGATGAATAATAATAATGATAAATTAGTAACTGAATAACCATGTCACCCAAAAGCAGCAATCGATTTATTCCGCTGATTATCGCCGTAAGTGTGGTGATCGGCATCTTAATAGGTACATTCTATGCACAGCACTTTGCCGGAAACCGGCTGGGCATCATCAACGGCTCGTCGAACAAACTCAATGCCCTGCTGCGCGTCATTGACGACCAATACGTAGATACCGTCGATATGGCAGACCTCGTAGAAAAGGCCATGCCGCAGATTCTGGCTGAACTCGACCCCCACTCCGTCTATATCCCTGCCCAGAACCTGGAACAAGTCAACCAGGAGCTGGAGGGGAGCTTCAGCGGCATCGGTATCCAGTTTACCATTCAAGATGATACGGTGCACGTAAACCGCGTCATCAAGGGTGGCCCTTCGGAAAAGGTGGGCCTGATGGCAGGCGACCGCATCGTGAAGGTAAACGACAGCCTCTTCGTGGGCAAGACGCTAACCAACGAAAAGGCTATGCGCACCCTCAAAGGGCCGAAGGACAGCGAGGTGAAGGTGAGCGTGAAGCGTATGGGAGAACCGGAACTGCTGGACTTCTCCATCGTACGTGGCGACATACCACAAAATAGCATCAATGCCGCCTATATGATTTCTGACGACTTTGGCTACGTGCAGATCAGTAAGTTTGCACGCACCACCCACATCGAGCTGCTCAACGCGATCGCACAGCTGCTACATAAGCAGTGCAAGGGCCTCATCATCGACCTGCGTGACAATACCGGTGGCTTCATGGAGGCTGCCATACGGATGGTGAACGAATTCCTGCCCGAAGGACAGCTCATCGTCTATGCCGAGGGACGCAAGTTCCCCCGCACACAGGATTATGCCAACGGCACAGGCAGCTGCCAACGCATGCCGCTGGTAGTGCTCGTGGATGAAGGGTCGGCCTCAGCGAGCGAAATCTTTGCCGGAGCCATACAGGACAACGACCGCGGCATCATCGTGGGCCGACGCTCGTTCGGCAAGGGGCTGGTGCAACAACCCATTGACTTCAGTGACGGATCGGCCATCCGACTCACCGTAGCCCGTTACCACACCCCCTCAGGACGATGCATCCAGCGGCCCTACGCCAATGGCAACGACAGCCAATACGACCGCGACTGGTTGACCCGCTATGAGCATGGTGAATTCTTCTCGAAAGACAGCATCAAGCTGAACGAGAACGAGCTGTTTAAAACCACACTGGGCCGACCTGTCTATGGTGGTGGAGGCATCATGCCCGATGTCTTCGTACCGCAAGACACAACTGGCGTCAGCTCCTACCTCATTGAGGCCAGCAACCGAGGCCTCATTATCCGCTTCAGTTTCCACTACTCCGACAACCACCGCGACAAGCTCTCAGCCTTCGAACAGTATGAACCGCTACTCAAGCACCTAAAGGGGCAGAACGTGTTGGAGCAGTTTATCCGCTACGCCGAAGGTAAGGGGCTGAAACGACGCAACCTGTTGATACAGAAGTCGCGCAAGCTGATCGAACGCCATGTATATGGCAACATCATCTACAACATGCTGGGGCAAGAGGAGTATATCCGCTACATCAATACCGAAGATGCTACGGTGAAGAAGGCGCTTGAGATACTGGAAAAGGGCGAAGCCTTCCCCACCGCTCCATCCATTATAGAGGAGAAAGAAGATGAACAAGCTGACCAAAAAAGAACTGCGCAAGCAGATGGCTGCGTTAAAGGCCACGTACCGGAATGCCGGACAGCTGACTACGCTCTCTGCTGAGGTTCTCACCAAGCTGGAAGCATCTCCCCGCTTCCAACAGGCTCAGGTAGTGATGCTCTACTACTCTCTACCTGATGAGGTGCAGACACACCACTTTGTGGAGCGTTGGGCACAAAACAAACGGATTATCCTGCCCGTAGTGGTGGGCGATGATCTGGAGCTGCGCACTTACCATGGATGCCACGAACTGGTCAAGGGAGCATACGGTATCGAAGAGCCTACTGGTCCACCCTTCCTGCAACTTGAGCAGATAGAATGCATCGTAGTGCCTGGTGTGGCGTTCGACAGCCAAGGCAACCGGCTGGGACGCGGCAAAGGGTACTATGACCGTCTGTTGCCCCGTCTGCCGCAGGCCTACAAAATCGGCCTCTGCTTCCCCTTTCAGCGCGTGGAGCAGGTGCCTGCTGAGCCATTCGATATCCGCATGGATGAAGTAATTAGTTAAGCGAAACCAAACAACAAAAACAAATGAGAACCAACTATCATACCCACACCACCCGATGCATGCACGCTAGAGGCACCGATGAGGAGTTTGTGCTCAGCGCTATTCAGGGTGGCTACGACGTGCTGGGCTTCAGTGACCATACCCCCTGGAAATATCGCAGCGACTTTGTGGCTGGCATGCGGATGCTGCCCGACGAACTGCCAGACTACGTGGAGAGCATCACGGCCTTACGCGAAAAATACCGCGACCAAATCCAGATTAAGATTGGACTGGAGTGTGAATACTTCCCCGACTACCTCTATTGGCTGAAGGAGCAGATCAAGTGCTATCACATCGACTACGCCATCTTTGGCAATCACTACTATCATACGGATGAGAAGTTTCCCTACTTCGGCAGCCATACCCGCAACCGCGACATGCTCGACCTCTACGAGGAGAGTGCCATTGAGGGGATGGAGAGCGGACTCTTCTGCTACCTGGCCCACCCTGACCTCTTCATGCGCTCGTATCCGCAGTTTGACCACCACTGCACCGCCATCAGCCGTCATATCTGTCGTGCAGCAGCCCGTTTGCATATTCCCTTGGAGTACAACATAGGGCGCTGGTACTTTGGCGAGACGGAAGAGAACAACCGACTCACCTACCCCACTCCCGCCTTCTGGAAAATAGCGGCTAACGAAGGGTGTACTGCCATTATCGGCCTGGATGCCCACGACTACCGTGAGTTGGCCGACCCCCGTGGCTATCTCAAAGCTCAGAATGACCTGAAGGCCTACGGCATCCCCGTAATCACGACATTGCCTACCGGAAGATAATGTTGGTAATGACCTGGGCCCCCACCTTGGCATTGAGATTGCGCACCAGAATCTCACGCCCCATCATCAGCTCTTGACGCAATACGGCCGAGGTAAGATGGACGTAGAGTACCTGATTCTTGATGTAGAGTTCCTTGGTATAAGAAGCGATTGCCGGACCCAGTACCTCGGGCCAGGCCTTGATAAGCCTCACCTCGTTGAGCGGTGTCTCCAGACTCTCTTGCCGCAGGTAGTGACGTATCAGTTCGCCAATGGATTGTGCATTGTTGCGCTTCATACACTCTCCTCCCCTTCTGCGGCACCAGCTGAAGCCTCATGCCTCACAGTAGCATCAAGTGAACCGGCTGTATGCGTTGAATCGGTCACCACACCTCCCTCTACCTTGAAGATGGAATGGGCACTACCCACCTTCTGAAGGATGCGATCCAGATGCTCTCGGTTGGTATCAGTAATAAAAATCTGTCCAAAGCGCTCGCCTGCCACCAGCTTCACAATCTGCTCCACACGCTGCGCATCGAGCTTGTCGAAGATGTCATCCAGCAGCAGAAGCGGCGTGGTGCGCCCCTTGCGCTTCAGAAAATCAAACTGAGCCAGCTTCAGCGCCACCAAGTAGGTCTTGTTCTGTCCTTGTGACCCTTCTCGGCGCAGCGGATAGCCACCCAGCTGCATGGTCAGTTCATCCTTATGGATACCCTTGAGGGAATACCCCATAATCAAATCGCGCGGACGATTCTGACGAATCACCTCATAAAGAGAGGCATCACGCGCATGCGACTCATAACTCAGCGACACCTCCTCACGCTCCTGCGAAATAAAAGCATAGAAGTCCTGGAAGATGGGGATAAACTCACGGATAAAAGCCTCGCGCTTGGCAAACACCACCTGACCAGCCTGGGCCATCATCTCCTCCCATACCGTAAAAAGCTCCTCGTCCACAGGCTGCTCGCTCTTGAGCAACACATTGCGCTGACCGAGCGCCTTGTTGTAACGAATCAATGCATCGAGGTACTCCCTATCTGACTGCGAGATGACCACATCCATAAACCGCCTGCGCTCTTCGCTGCCTCCCAGCACCAGATCAGCATCAGCCGGCGAGACCATCACCAGCGGAAGAAAGCCAATGTGGTCAGAAAGGCGCGGGTACTCCTTTTTATTGCGCTTGAACTGCTTCTTGGCTCTCCGCTTCATGCCGCAGTAAATCTCCTCTCGCTCACCATTCTCCTCCTCATAGAAGCCCTGAATAACGAAGAAATCAGCCTCATGACGGATGTTCTGAGAATCGACGGGGTTGCCCGCGCTCTTGCAGAACGAAAGAAAATAGATGGCATCAAGCAGGTTCGTCTTGCCCATGCCATTGTGTCCGAAGAGGCAATTCAGCTTGGGTGAAAAGGTGAGATCCACCTGCTCCAGGTTCTTATAATTAAGGATAGAAATTCGGTTCAATATCATAATTCAGACGTTGTTCAATCGTTATTTAACGGGAAAATCGATGCAAAAATACAATAATTTTCCCCTTTTCGGCACTTGAATCAAAAAAAGTAGGCCCGAAATTTCGTTGATAGCTATAAATAATGTACTTTTGCCGTTCGAAAAACTCTATTATCGGAATAATAACAAAAAACGAAACATAAAAATGGCAGTAGAAAAAAAGCAAAATGAAGCCTTGAATGTGGAAGAGGCACTGACACAATCGGAGGTATTCTTCTTGAAGAACAAGAAAACAATCATTGGTGCCGTAGTGGCAGTCATCCTCATCGTAGCCGGTGTGGTGATGTATAAGAACCTCTATGTGGAGCCTCGCGAAGAGAAGGCACAGGCCGCCCTCTTCAAAGGTCAAGAGTACTTCGAGGCCGACCTCTACGAGTATGCACTCAACGGCGACAGCATCAGCTACAAAGGTTTCAAGTATGTGATCGATGAATTCAGTGGCACGGCAGCCGCCAACCTGGCTCAAGCCTACAGTGGTATCTGCCTCTATCATCTGGGCAAGTACGAAGAGGCCGCAAAGGCTCTTGACCAATTCGATGGCGATGACCAACTGGTAGCGCCCGCCATTCAGGGTGCGATGGGTAACTGCTATGCTGAGTTGGGTCAGCTCGACAAGGCTGCTTCGCTGCTGATGAAGGCTGCCAAGGCTGCCGACAGCAACAGCATCAGCCCCATCTTCCTGATGCAAGCTGGCAAAATCTATATGAAGCAGGGCAAATTCGACGATGCCCTCAGCGCATATACCACCATCAAAGAGAAATACTTCCGCTCATACCAGGCCATGGATATCGACAAGTACATCGAGCAGGCCAAGCTGAGCAAGAAGTAATTGGGGCAAAGCCGATACCAAAAGCCACAGATCTTCACCGGTGTAACAGCGTAACACAGTTTTATTAAGGATATCTATCCACTGTGGAAACCTGAAACATTGCCGTGAGAATCTGTGGTTTCTATTTTATTCTGTGGTTTCTATTTTATACGCATTATTCGCAGTACACATAAATAACGTTCATCATGTCAAGCGCATTACATAACTTATCCGACTACGATTTCAACCAAGTACCCCAGGCTAACCAGATGCGATTTGGTATCGTGGTATCTGAATGGAATCCGGCCATCACAGGCGCCCTGCTTGAAGGTGCAGTCAATACCCTGAAGCGCCACGGTGCACAGGAGGAAAACATCATCGTCAAAACCGTACCAGGCAGCTTTGAGCTCACCTTTGGTTCGCACTGCCTCATAGAAAGCGGCCAGGTGGATGCCGTCATTGCCCTGGGCTGCGTGATTCGTGGCGATACGCCCCACTTCGACTACGTATGCATGGGCGCTACCCAAGGCATTGCACAACTCAACGCCACAAGTCAGGTTCCTGTTATCTTTGGACTCATTACCACCAACAATCTGGCCCAGGCAGAAGAGCGCGCAGGGGGAAAATTGGGTAATAAAGGTGACGAATGTGCAGTGACTGCAATAAAAATGGTCGATTTTTTTTGGAGTTTAAAAAAATAGTCGTATCTTTGCACCGCAATTCAGAAAGCAAGGCACTTGAGCCAAGCTGAACGAGGAGCAAAAGGGCAAATACCAGAGTGGCCAAATGGGGCAGACTGTAAATCTGCTGGCTTACGCCTTCGGTGGTTCGAATCCATCTTTGCCCACAAGTTTAACGCAAGTTGAATGAAATTGCGGAAGTAGCTCAGTTGATAGAGCATTAGCCTTCCAAGCTGAGGGTCGCGGGTTTGAGCCCCGTCTTCCGCTCTCACTGAAAACCAGGCAGTTACTTTTAAAGTGACTGCCTTTTTTCATATACTGGTGGTTAATACGCTTTCTACCTCTGATTAATGCGCCTTTTTTTTATTTCCCTTTTGTTTGTAATTACTCGTAACTTGTTGTATCTTTGTGGCTGTTTTAAACCCCAATTAGTAATACAAGAATCAAATGAAGAAAGAAAAAATCATACTGACCGGCGACCGCCCCACAGGACGCCTACATATCGGACACTATGTCGGCTCACTCAGACGCCGTGTAGAGCTGCAGAACTCAGGACTCTACGACAAGACATTCGTCTTCATTGCGGATGCCCAAGCGTTGACCGACAATATGGATAACCCCGAGAAGGTACGCCAAAATGTCATTGAGGTAGCCTTGGACTATCTGGCCTGCGGTCTGGAACCTACAAAGAGCACCATCTTTATCCAGTCACAAATTCCTGAGCTGTGTGAACTCACCTTCTACTACATGGACCTCGTGACCGTGAGCCGTCTGCAACGCAACCCTACGGTAAAGACGGAAATCCAGATGCGTAACTTCGAAACGAGCATACCCGTAGGCTTCTTCACCTACCCCATCAGTCAGGCTGCCGACATCACTGCCTTCAAGGCTACCACTGTACCTGTAGGCGAGGACCAGGAGCCGATGATTGAACAGGCTCGTGAGATTGTACGCCGCTTCAACAACATCTATGGCGACACACTCGTTGAGCCGGAAATTCTGTTGCCTGACAATGCGGCCTGCCTGCGCCTGCCAGGCACCGATGGCAAGGCCAAGATGAGCAAGAGCTTGGGCAACTGCATCTATCTGAGTGACTCGGCCGACGAAATCCAGAAGAAAATTCGCAGCATGTACACCGACCCCGACCATCTGCGGGTACAAGATCCCGGTAAGATTGAAGGCAACACCGTATTCACCTATCTGGATGCCTTCTGTCGCCCCGAACACTTTGAGCGCTACCTACCCGACTACCCCAATCTGGATGAACTGAAGGCTCACTACCGTCGTGGTGGACTGGGCGATGTGAAGGTCAAGAAATTCCTCAACGCCATTATGGAAGAGACCCTTGCTCCCATCCGAAACCGTCGGAAGGAATTTGAGCAGGATATCCCTGCCATCTACGACATGCTGAAGAAGGGGTGTGACACAGCGCGCGAAACTGCCGCACAGACGCTTGATGAAGTGCGCCGCGCCATGAAGATCAATTACTTCGATGATGCCGATCTGATTGCCGAACAGGCCAAAAAGTTCAAGAACCAGTAACCGTTATCACACAACATAGTATAGCTTAAGGGGCAGATCCATCGGTCTGCCCCTTAAAGTATAAATAGATACTGCTACCACCACACATCCATCTCCATCACTCCTTATAGAGCAACACAATGTTGGGATAGGCCAGATCGTCCGCACAGGTCAACTGAATAGCAATCGTAAAGGCACCGAAGAAACGGGCATTTTTCAAGAAATAACGCGGGATTAAGCAGGAATAGGTTTCGGGCAACTTGAGCAGGCGATCCATATCAGCCACTAACCAAAAACGGCACGTCGAAGAGAGGCTGTTTTCAATCCGCTTATGCTCATCCCTCGCTTCCATCACCTCGCCACTTCGTATCATATCCACATAGCAACGCAGGGCCACTTCACTATCAGCCACAAGCATCTTTCCCTGATAAAAATCCACATAGAGAGGAGCCTCGCGCCACATCCCTGTGAGTCCGGCAAAGAGTGTGGACTCGGGCAAGACATGGTACTTATCTCCACGCCTAATGGGATAAAGTGACTGAAAGAGCTTTCTGGTCGCATCCATCTGATTCAGTGACAGCAGAAGCAAGGTATGTGGATCCGAAAGAGGCGCATCTGCTGCGGGATCAGCAAAGATACAGCATTGCACCTGCGTACCGACATGATCCTGCAAAAAGGCTTGCCAGCGCAACGATGCCACACTATCCGTGATCTGTGTATGCTGTGAAAAGAACTCCCACACACTCCGCTTGTCAGTAAGCGAATAACTATCGTAAAACAGGGTAGTAGCTGGAATATCGGCACCCGACGAGACCTGCATCGGCTGCTGCTGCTTCATGGTATGAATAAACGAAGCCGTATCTCCATCGTCGCGGCATACGCCGGAGCAATAGATAGCCTCCTCCTCCAAGCGAAGCTCATAGGCCGTCCATCCCCCTACATCAGCACGCGTATGCAGGGAGTCGGCACCCAGACCAACCGTTTGCATCCGAACAAAGAGGCGTGCTTCGGCATGGGGCTTCTCCTCTTCTGGCAAGCGACTGAAACTTTTCAGGTGACTGAGTGTTTTCTTAGCCCGATGAGTATCAATCACCTGCTCAATAAGACGTTTCTGAAAACTGGCCACCAAAAAGTTACGGGTTAGGCAAACCGAGAGAAAACGTCCGTCGGCTAAGGGATAGACCCGAATCTCTTCACCCCGATAATCGATGAACTTCGAAGGGAAAGAGGCGGAGCTGAATTTATTAATAAACTGCTCCATCAGGTCGTAATCCCCACGACCCATAGCACAATAGAGCACCTGATTGGCCGGTTCATCGGGCTGATGAAAGCTGAGCAGCATCTTATCCATCTGCACGCTTAAGCCATGAGGCGACTCGTCAATCAAAGCATGCAGTCCATCCTTGAGCAAGACAAAAAGGTCGGAAGCATAGAGGAAGCGCCCATCACGGCTACACTTCATCTGATCAATAGAACTAACGAACTCACCGAGATGATCCGTTTCAAGCACAGCCACTACATCCTGCGGTACTAAGGAGTAGAGGTCAAAATCCTGACGGTGTTCTTCGGCATTCAGGCGAAAGAAGGAATAGACCCCAAAACCCGTACACAGCAAGACCACACTGATTACGATGGCCAGACGTATGATGAGTTTCAGCTTCATAGTGCGTATTGTTAAAGTTTGGTGCAAATATAGCACTAATTTCTAACAAAGCAAAAGAAAATTTATAAAAGTTTAGGTCGAAGCGATTAAATTTTTGTTACATCCCCAGAAAGTTGGACGCAAAGCCCATCGTATGCCAAGTGGACATGGGGCGGAAGCTGTTGCTCCACACAGGCATGCAGCCCAATGTGGTGCGAAGGATGAATCAGGTAAGTCTCTCTAGGCTTGAGCCGTTCCACCACCCTCAGCGCTTCGCTAACGGTCTGGTGCGTAGGGTGCGGTTTTTCGCGCAAAGCATTGAGTACGAGTAGCTCTACCCCTTCGAGCAGTTGGTATGAAGCCTCAGGCATAGTGAGCATATCGGTCACGTAGCCCACGCTCTGGCCAATGCGATAGCCCAGAATAGACAATTTACCATGCATCACCTCCAGCGGCATCACCTCAACCTTCTTCACAGCGAAGGGCACGCCAGGCGAGGCGATACGCAAGTCCATGCGCGGAATGCCTGGATAGGATTTATCCACAAAGCAGTAGGGCATGCGCATGCGCAGGTGATCGGCTGTAAGCTCGTTAGCATAAACCGGTATCTCACCAAAGCGGCAGAAGGGGCGCAAGTCGTCTAATCCGCCCACATGGTCGTAATGCTCATGGGTTACGAGCACAGCATCAATGGCTCTTAATGGGAAGGGCATCAGTTGCTGGCGGAAGTCTGGTCCACAATCAATCAGTAGGCGGGTGTCACCCACATCAATCAGTGCCGAGCAGCGCAGTCGTTTATCGCGAGGATCGGTAGAGTGGCACACCTCACAGCAACACCCCACTTCAGGCACCCCAGTAGAGGTACCCGTACCCAGAAAGGTGAGGGTAATAGTTGGTTTTTCCATGTTCAATTCAGAGCGTTTAGAGATTTGTAGTTCATGCCATTACATACTGGTATCCTCGTATCGATAAAGTTCCCACGACTCACCTTGACGGCGGAAGTAGAAGAGGTTGGAATAGCCATTACCTATGCCGTTAATCTTGAGGATACGGGTATGGGATTGGGGCGAGATGTGTTGCCCGTAATCGATGTTGGAGAGGCGCTCCTTAGGCAATTGCGGGCTAAAGGCTGTCCATTGCCCGGCATCAAGGGTGGTCTCCAGAATCGAGAACTCATCATCGGGATCAATCGTAACAAACTGCAGTCGGGGGGCAATGTGCTTCTGCTGAAAGAGTGAATCGGTTGCAAACCGGGTATAGAACGCGATAAAGTCGGCCGGCTCATCGGTGGCCATCTTGCGCAGATTGATGGCCTCAAGCATCCACACCCCCTTCAGTTTCTCAAAGTAGTACTTTTTGATGGTGCGTGTCTTGAGGTAAATCCACTCTACCTGCACCGACATAAGGGTTGTATCGCCCACCAAATCCATCTGCTCCTCGTTGTCAAAAAGCAGTGTATAGGCATTCTCCTTGCTGAAGAGATCATCGTGCTTCCAAAAAGCTTTCTCGATCTTGAGCGGCGAGTCTTCTTTATAATATGGTAGGGGGAACTTGGTACGTTGTAATTGCAGTTCGTGGTCTTGGGCGTAGTTGAAGATAAAGTCGTCGAAGAGTTCATCTGCCTCGATGGGCTTAATCTCCTCTACGACGGGTAAAGGTACGGTATCGGCCTTATGGGCAGCCGAATCGACCATAGACGTCAGCTGTTCAAAGGGGTCAACGGTCGTTTTTTTCTGTCCACAAGCCGATACCGCAAGGGCTGCAAGAGCCCAAAGTATAGTTTTTCTCATTGAAATGGAGAGCCCGAGAAAGAGAGGTTATCAGAGACGGGCCTTAAGTTTTTCAATCATATCCACAGTCATCTTATCGAGATCATACTGGGGTTTCCAGTCACACTCATTGCGTGCACAGCTGTCATCGAGCGAATCGGGCCAGCTGCTGGCAATCGACTGCTTGAGCGGATCCACCTGGTAGCTCATCTTGAAGTCAGGCACCACCTTACGGATGGCCGCATAGATACCTTCGGGATCAAAACTCATAGCCGTCACGTTGAATCCATTGCGGTGAATCAGACGCGTAGGATCGGCCTCCATCAGCGAGATGGCAGCATGCAGCGCATCGGGCATGTACATCATATCCATATAGGTACCAGCCTGAATGGGGCAGACAAAATCTTCACCACGTACAGCCGAATAGTAGATATCCACAGCATAGTCAGTCGTACCACCACCCGGAGGAGTCACATTGGAGATGATGCCGGGGAAGCGTACCGAGCGGGTATCCACACCGTACTTCAAGCTGTAGTAATCACTCAACAACTCAGTAGTAACTTTAGTCACACCATACATGGTACGTGGCCGCTGCACGGTATCCTGCGGAGTCATCACGTGGGGCGTAGAAGCACCAAACGAACCGATGGAACTGGGCGTAAAGACAGCACAGCCAGCTTCACGGGCCACTTCGAGCACATTCCACAATCCATCAATACCGATTTTCCATGCCAGTTTAGGCTTGTTTTCAGCTACGACAGAAAGGAGAGCTGCCAAATTGTAGATCGTATCAATCTGATGCGCTTTAACGACCTGCGCCAAAACATTAGCATCAGTCACATCAGCCAATTCCATCGGGCCACTCTCTCTCAGTTCGCCCTTAGGCTCAGCACCTTGGATATATCCAGCTACGACGTTTGCTCCGCCATAACGCTGGCGCAATTCCATTGTCAACTCCGAACCAATCTGTCCGGTAGCACCAATTACGAGAATCTTTTTCATAAGTTCATGTTGTTAGGTAGATAACATTTCTATTTACGGAGCGCAAAGATACGCACTTTTTTTTTCATAATCTACCACTTTGCTATTGTTTATTTCAAAAAAAATGGTGTAATTTGCAGAGTCAAAGAAAAAAATAGGATTCTAAACCTTATTTAAGATTACAAATTGTATATTTATGTACGGAAAAATGAAAGACCATCTCTGCCAGACATTAGCAGAGATTAAAGAGGCTGGCCTCTACAAAGAGGAACGCCTGATTGAGAGCCCCCAACAAGCTGCCATAACAGTGAAGGGCGGCGAAGTGCTTAACTTTTGTGCCAACAACTATCTTGGCCTGTCGAACCATCCGCGCTTGATTGCAGCTGCTCAGCAGATGATGGACCGCCGTGGCTATGGTATGTCGTCAGTACGCTTCATCTGCGGTACGCAGGATATTCACAAGGAGCTTGAAGCGGCCATCAGCGATTACTTCCACACGGAAGACACCATCCTCTATGCAGCCTGCTTCGATGCTAACGGGGGTGTATTTGAGCCGCTGCTTACCGACGAAGATGCCATCATCTCGGATGCGCTCAACCACGCTTCGATCATTGATGGGGTACGCCTCTGCAAAGCCAAGCGTTACCGCTATGCCAATGCCAACATGGAGGAGCTGGAACAGTGCCTCAAAGAAGCTCAGGCTCAGCGCTTCCGCATCGTGGTGACCGATGGTGTCTTCTCCATGGACGGCAACGTGGCCCCGATGGACAAAATCTGCGACTTGGCTGAGAAGTATGATGCCCTGGTGATGGTGGACGAATCACACTCTGCCGGTGTAGTGGGCGCTACGGGTCATGGTGTGAGCGAGCTGTACCAGACCTACGGTCGTGTAGATATCTACACCGGTACGCTGGGTAAGGCCTTCGGTGGTGCCATGGGTGGTTTCACCACGGGTCGTAAGGAGATCATCGACCTGCTGCGTCAGCGTAGCCGCCCCTACCTGTTCAGCAACTCGGTAGCTCCCGCCGTTATCGGTGCCAGCCTGGAGGTATTCAAGATGCTGAAGGAGAGCAACGCGCTGCACGACAAACTGGTGGAGAACGTAGCCTACTTCCGCGAAAAGATGCTGGCAGCAGGCTTCGACATCAAGCCCACACAGAGTGCCATCTGTGCTGTCATGCTCTATGATGCCAAATTGTCACAAGTGTTTGCTGCCAAAATGCAGGAAGAGGGTATCTACGTGACAGGTTTCTACTATCCCGTGGTACCGAAAGGCCAGGCTCGCATCCGCGTACAGCTCTCTGCTGGGCACGAGCGCGAACACCTCGATCGCTGCATTTCCGCCTTTATCAAAGTGGGCAAGGAGCTGGGCGTCATCAAGTAAGTTCCCTGTATTGACCGCATCATAGTATAAACTAAAAATCCGCTACCCTCATGCTGTAAACAGCGTAGGATAGCGGATTTTATTATAGCCTATCGGCTGGGGGAGCTACATGGATTACTTGCGTTCACCCAGCTTAGCATCAACCATATAGATACCAACCTCACCGGCCTTCTTCAGCATATCAACGATGCCCTGAGCCGTTTCTTCCTCCTCGACCTGTTCGCGAACAAAGCCCCAAAGGAAGTCCTGCGAAGCTTTGTCACGGGCTTCAGAAGCTACGTCAACCAGTTCGTCAATCATCTTCGACACGCGGCATTCGTGTTCATACACCTGCGTGAAGACCTCAACGGGAGTACCAAAATCATTGGGCACTACGTCCAGCTTATCAACCAGAGCCTTGCCACCACGCTTGATGGTCCAGTTAGCCAGCATGTTGGCGTGACTCCACTCTTCGGCAGCCTGCTTGTTCAGCCAGGTAGCCATTCCATTCCAACCTTCACGAGCCATGTAGAATGACATGGCCAGATAGAGATTCGAAGACCACAGTTCAGCCGTGATCTGCTCATTCAATGCTTTTTCTAATTTTTCAGTAAGTACCATAATCTTTACTATTTAAAAGTTCAACTTATCCGATTAAAAATTCAACTAATCTGTTATACTTCCAGCAATAACTGTGCCAAAGTAACTGCGAGCGGTGATTCCGTTTCGAGCTACAAGCTACGAGTTACTCCTGATGTAGTTCATTATTCACTGTAGTAGCTACCAGGCAAGGTGCGGCAGTTGTAGCGCGAGGCCATGATTTCACCATAGGCACCCGCAGAGAGCAGGGCGAATAGGTCACCACGCTGCGCTCGGGGAAGCTCCACGCCCTTATCAAACACGTCAGATGACTCACAGATGGGGCCAACCACATCGTACGTTTCTGCAGGAGCAGCAGAAGTCAGATTGCGAATGGCGTGATGTGCCTGGTAGAGCGCCGGGCGAATCAGGTCCGTCATACCAGCATCCAAGATAGCAAACTGCTTGTTCGTACCCTGCTTCACGTAGAGTACACGCGAAATCAGCATACCACACTGCCCCACTACCGAGCGTCCCAGTTCAAAGTGAAGGTGTTGCCCTGGACGCAGCTTCAGATGCTGAGCGTAAGTAGCGAAGTACGCCTTAAAGTCTGGCACAGGGAAAGCCTCAGGCTGCTGGTAGTTAATACCCAGTCCACCACCCACGTTAATGTGAGGCACGGTAATGCCCGCAGCTTCCAGTTTATCCTGCAACTCGTTGATACGATGGCTCAAGGCCACAAAGTCGTCCATCTCCAAGATTTGCGATCCGATATGGAAGTGTAAACCGATGAAGGTGACGTGCTCCATCTGCTGAGCCAAACGGATGACCATCTCCATGTCGCGCATGGAAATACCAAACTTGTTCTCTGCCAGTCCGGTAGTGATGTTGGCATGGGTATGAGCCCCTACATCTGGGTTGATACGAAAGGCCACACGAGCCATCTTTCCAGCCTCGGCAGCCAGTGCGTTGATTACCTCCAGTTCGGGTACTGACTCGACGTTGAAGCAGAAAATCTCCTTCTCCAGTCCCAGACGGATTTCCCAGTCCGCCTTTCCCACACCAGCAAAAACCACCTTATCGGCCGGAAATCCCGCCTCGATGGCCGCCTTTATCTCGCCTCCACTCACGCAGTCGGCACCCAATCCAGCCTGGCAGATGGTCTGCAGCACACGCGAATTGGCGTTGGCCTTCACTGCGTAGTGTACATCAAAATGTTCATAATGAGCCGCTTCCTGCTTGATGGCATCGAGCGTACCCTGCAGCAAATCCATGTCGTAGTAATAGCATGGTGTCTGCATCTTGTTTAGTTGTTCCGCAGTAGGGAATGTAATTGTGTTCATAGGTATTTGGTAGTATTATGAAAAGAGTTCATCACTCAGCGCCTGTAGGGCACGCTTTTTATCCTCCTGGCGAACCAAGAAAGAGATGTTGTAGTTACTTCCACCGAATGAGATCATGCGCACGGGGATTTCGCGCATGGCATCCAGCGCCTTGGCCTCGAAGCCCACATTCTCCCAATCCAAGTCACCTACCACGCAGATAATACACATGTTGCTGTCCACGGTCACCGTGCCGAACTTGCGCAGTTCGTCCAGGATTTCGGCCAGGTGGCTGGTGTTGTCGATGGTAACCGATACACCTACCTCAGAAGTACAGATCATGTCGATGGAGGTGTGGAAGCTCTCAAATATCTCGAACACCTTGCGCAAGAACCCGTAAGCCAGCAGCATACGTCCCGACTTAATCTTGATGGCCGTGATATTGTCTTTGGCTGCTACCGCTTTGATTTTATGAAGTTCCGTCTCATTGGAGATGAGGGTACCAGGCGCTTTGGGGTCCATGGTATTGAGCAGACGCACAGGAATATGCGCAAACTTAGCCGGCTGAATACAGGTGGGGTGCAGGATTTTTGCCCCAAAATAGGCTAGTTCGGCGGCCTCCTCGAAATGAAGGTTACGCACGGGAGCCGTGTGATCCACAAAGCGGGGGTCGTTGTTGTGCATGCCGTCGATGTCGGTCCAGATTTGGATTTCATCCGCCTTGATAGCGGCGCCAATCAACGAAGCAGTATAATCACTGCCACCCCGCTGCAGGTTATCAATTTCGCCATAAGCGTTGCGGCAGATAAAGCCCTGCGTGATGTAGATAGCTGCATCGGGCTGCTGTTCCAACTGTTCATCCAGCTTTTCACGGATATAGGCCGCATCAGGTTCTGCATTCTTATCGGTGCGCATGAACTCTAAAGCGGGCAGCAGTACTGAGTTGACACCGCACTCCTGCAAGTAGAGGTTGACCATACCTGTAGAGATCAGTTCACCCTGAGCCAGCACGGCCTTCTCGTCAAAGAGGGTGAAGATATCCTTGGTATGGGCACGCAGTTCATCGAAGTGGAATCGGATCAGTTCCAGTCCCTTCTTTTTGTATTCGTCTGTAGCATACAGTTCATCCACGTGCCGACGGTATTTGGCCTCCAGTCGGTTGATGATATCATTGGCCCCCTCCGTATTCTTACGATAGAGGTATTCCGAGATTTCAACCAGTGTATTGGTTGTTCCCGACATGGCCGATAGGACCACAATTTTTCTCTCCCCATCATTGATTAGCTGGGCTACATCTTTCATTCGCTGGGCTGAACCCACCGAAGTTCCTCCAAACTTTAAAACTTTCATTTCTTCATTCGGTTATTATAGTGTTATTATGATTTATTCTTCTTGGGCATCTGAGCCATTTTCCTCATCCTCCACATCTGCATCTTCCTCTTCTACATCCTCCGCATCTCCATCCTCCTGGGTGGGGCTGTTCAGGCGAGTGGGATCAATGAACTCGTCGGTCACCTCGGTCAGGCGATGATCCTCGCAGCGGAACACGCGACCAGGAAATTCTTGCAGTAGGTGGAGATTATGGGTGGTCATCAGCACAAGCGACCCTGCAGCACTGATATCTTGAAGCAACTTCACGATACGCCGTCCAGTCTCCACATCCAGATTACCAGTAGGCTCATCGGCCAAGATAATCTGTGGTGAATTGAGCATGGCGCGAGCGATGACGATACGCTGCTGTTCACCACCTGAGAGTTCTACGGGCATCTTATACCCTTTGTTCTCCATACCCACCAGGCGAAGCACCTGATTGATACGTTCCTCTATCTCCGCCTTATTCTTCCAGCCCGTAGCCTTCAGTACGAAAGCGAGATTTGCGGCCACAGTGCGATCGGTAAGCAATTGGAAGTCCTGAAACACAATACCCAATCTCCGGCGAAGCTGGGGGATGTGGCGCTGCTTGATGCGCATCAGGTCGTAATCCAGCACGCGAGCATCACCTTGTGAGATATCCAGTTCGCAGTAGATGGTCTTGAGCAGGCTTGTTTTTCCCGAGCCCACCTTACCGATCAGATAGACAAACTCACCGGGGTGAAATTCTAGGTTCACCTCGTCGAGCACACAGAGCTCCTGCTGATAGACGGAGACGTTGCGATAGCGTATCAGTGCTTCTTCCATGTGGCGCTATGTCGTTCAATCAGTTCATTGGCCAAGTCCTCAATGCTGAGTCCCTTGCTGGTCAGGAGCACGATAAGGTGGTAGAGCAGGTCAGCTCCCTCGTAGATCAGACGTTCGTTGGTGCCGTTGCAAGCCTCGATCACCGCCTCAACGGCCTCCTCACCCACCTTCTGAGCCATCTTGTTGACGCCGCTTTGGAAGAGCGAGGTCGTATAAGAACCTTCGGGCATCTCAGCATGACGGCGACTGATGAACTCCTGCAGTTCCTTAAGGAACATCACAGGCTGCCGGTTTTCCTCGCCCCAGCAGGTGTCCGTGCCCGTATGACATACGGGGCCCACAGGGTGCACCTGAATCAGGAGGGTATCGTCATCACAGTCCGACTTGATATCCACTACGTTGAGGAAGTTTCCACTCTCCTCCCCTTTAGTCCACAAGCGCTGCTTGGTGCGGCTGTAGAAGGTCACCTTACCGGTTTCCACGGTCTTCTGATAGGCTTCACGGTTCATGAAGCCCAGCATCAGCACTTTCTGCGTTGCAGCATCCTGAATAATCGCGGGCACCAGCCCATTCATCTTTTCAAAATCCATATCTTTATCTTGTATTGTTATTCAATTAGGAATAAAGGAGTTGAAGCGTTTTATCTCCTTACACTAATTCCGTGGGCGCAAAGATACGATTTTAATTCGGGAATTCGTATCTCAGCGAAGTGAAAAACGCTGGCAGCCAGTGCAGCATCGGCTTTTCCCTGGGTAAAGACATCCAGGAAGTGCTCTTTGGCCCCTGCCCCACCCGAGGCAATGACCGGAATAGCACACTCGGTGGCCAGCTGCGCCAGGGCTTCATTCGCAAACCCTGTTTTTACCCCGTCGTGGTTCATACTGGTAAAGAGAATCTCACCAGCTCCCCGCTCCTGTGCTTCGTGGGCCCAGCTGAAGAGCTCCTTATCCACCGGCACCCGACCGCCATTCAAGTAGCACTGCCAGTGGCCCTGCTCATTGCATCGGGCATCGATAGCCACTACGCAGACCTGTGATCCAAAGTGCGAAGCAATCTCGTCTATCAGTTCGGGCCGCTTGATGGCCGACGAGTTGATGGATATTTTGTCAGCTCCAGCATGAAGCAGACGGTCCACATCAGCCAGTTCATGTATGCCTCCCCCCACAGTAAAGGGAATACTGATATTGGCCGCAATACGCTTCACCAGCTCAGCAAAGGTCTTGCGTCCCTCAAAGCTGGCCGTGATGTCCAGAAAGACCAGCTCGTCAGCGCCCTGTTCGCTGTAAGCGCGAGCCAGCTCCACGGGGTCACCGGCATGACGCAGATTGAGAAAGTTGGTTCCCTTTACGGTCTGTCCGTCCTTGATATCCAAACAGGGTATGATTCGTTTTGCTAACACGTTGTTACTCTAAAATTATTGTGAAATGAATTGTTCTATCTCTTTGAGGGTGATGTGCCCTTCATAGAGTGCCTTACCAAAAATGACGGCAGGCACTCCAGCCTCGTGCAAGGTACGAATATCCTCCATGCAGCTCACCCCTCCACTGGCCACGAGCAGCAAATCGGGATGCAGTTGCAGAATCTCGCGATAAAGCGCTACCGAGGGACCCTGCAGCATACCATCGCAACTGATGTCCGTACAAATCACCTGACGAATCCCCTGCTCCACGTAGCGCTGCAAGAAGGGCATCAGCGGCTCAGCAGTCTCCTCCTTCCAGCCATTCACGGCAATACGCCGCTCCTTCACGTCAGCGCCCAGAATGATTCTCTCCGCCCCATAGCGTTCGATCCAGCTGACGAACCGTTGCGGATTCGTCACTGCAATGCTACCACCCGTCACCAGCTGTGCCCCATTGTCAAAGGCTATCTGCAGATCCTCATCGCTCTTCACTCCGCCGCCAAAGTCGATGGTCAGCGAGGTGCGGGTAGCGATGGCATTCAGGGTGTGGTAATTCACGATATGATGTGAGCGAGCGCCATCCAAATCCACCACGTGAAGTCGGCTGATACCATGCGCTTCCAACTGCAGAGCCACCTCTACAGGATCTTCGCTATAAACCTTCTTCTGCTCGTAGTCGCCTTGCGATAAGCGTACGCACTTGCCATCTATGATATCAATGGCGGGAATCAGTTGTATCATCGTCGGTTGCTGTTGGGGTTACAAGTTGTTTTTATGCTATATATAATAAGGTGTAGCCACATCATCAAAGGGCCTCATCAAGAAAATTGCGCAAGATGCGTTCCCCCACACTGCCACTCTTCTCTGGATGGAACTGTGTGGCAAAGAAGTTACCCTGCTGCAGGGCGGCGCTGAAGGGATGAACATAGCGTGTTACGGCTACCGTAGCCTCGTTGACCGGCACGTAGTAGCTGTGGACAAAATAGACATACTCCTCCGCATCAAAACCCTTGAATAGCGGCGAGCGGGTCTGTTCCAAGGTGTTCCACCCCATGTGAGGCACCTTTTCATGTCCTTCAACTGAAGGGATGAATCGTTTGACAGGCACGTGGAATATGTCAAGGCAGTCCACGTTGCCCTCCTCACTGTGGCTACACATCAGCTGCATGCCCAGGCAGATGCCGAGCAGCGGTTGTTGCAATCCCTTAATCAGGCGATCCAGGCCACTTCGGCGCAAGTAGTCCATCGTATAGGCTGCCTCACCCACACCAGGGAAGATGACACGATCCGCCTTCTGCAACAGTACAGGGTCAGCCGTAAGCACCGGCTCCACGCCCAGACGCCTGAGCGCATACTCCACGCTGCATACATTGCCGGCGTTATATTGGATAATAGCTACATTCATATCGTCAAATGATTCATTCAATTTACAGCTTTAATCCGCCGTTTCAGCCTGCAAAGATAACGATTTATTGCAAAACCACCTAATCATATAGCATTTTTCTTTGTATGACTGCTGTTTTCTGCCACAGATAGTCCATAGCAAACAGCTGGTCATCTCTTCAAAATCCCTATCATCAATATATCTTCGCGGACTTTTACTCTTAAAATTTAAAAAAAATCCGCCAATCGCTTGCAGATTCCAAAATAATGCGTACCTTTGCACCCGCAATCGAGAAAGATTGCTGAGCGTTCTTTCAAAAAGGTGCGTTAGTTCAGTTGGTTAGAATACATGCCTGTCACGCATGGGGTCACGGGTTCGAGTCCCGTACGCACCGCACTATTAGGTTACAAACGGTTCAATACCCGAATTTAGTTTTCAAGCTAGATTCGGGTATTGTTTTATATTGCAGCATTGCTCCTATTTGCCCGTAGGGGCGCAACGCCCTATACAAAGGGCAGGCGCATCTGCTGGCCACGGTGAGCTACCTTGCGCATGACGCCATTTTCAATGATGAAAAATTCCCCATAGATGGTTTCTATGCCGTTCTCACCCAGCAGGTAGGTACCATCAGGGAAGACGTAAAAGCGGCGCAGCGCTTCGCGGCTGTCGGGCATGGCGATCTCTTCGTACACCTTGAAGCCATCCACCAGCATATCCTTGCAGAGGTAGTAGTGGGGCAAGATCTGCACCTCGGTCAGCCCCAACCCAGGCAAGAAGCGCAGATAACCCTCATCAATGGCCTCGCCCGGTTCTTCTGGCTGAGCATAGACAATGCGGGCACAGTTCATGCTCCCAGCAGAAATGCCAAGCACCACACCCTGGAAGTTGCGAATCAGGCGAGGCAGCTGCAGATCGTGGAGAAAAGCGTTCTGCGTAGGCACATGACCACCGCCCAGAATCAGGAAGTTGCAGTCGGCCAGCATCTCCTCTACATAGGGAGCAGTGCGTCGGTCGAGCAACTCGTACCATTCAAACTCCATCCCCACCTCCTCAAAGGCCTGCCGCATACAGTCAGAGCAGTGCTCACTAAAAGCTACATCATCGGGATGAGTGGTCACAAAAACGGCTCGGATAGGATGGGTCAAAGCCTGCTGTAGATTGTCCAGAAAGCCATTGGCCGGATTAATGGCGCCATCCATCGCCACACTGGGACTGCTGGTAAGGAAGTATTTCATGCGTTTTTTTCTTCTAATTTTTTGCAAAGTTAGTTTTTCTTGTTAGTTTTGCAAAGTCTTTTTGCAACTAAACACGGATTAATAGGAAACATTATGATAAATTTTGTATTCATTTCGCCCAATTTCCCCGAGAAATACTGGCAGTTTTGTGACGAACTGCAGAAGAACGGCGTGCGCGTTCTGGGCATTGGTGACGCACCGAAAGAATCGCTCAGCGAAGATCTGAAGCGCTCATTGACAGAGTATTACCCCGTGAGCAATCTGGGGGATTATAATCAGATGTATCGTGCCGTAGGCTACTATGCCTGGCGCTATGGCCACATTGACTGGATTGAATCAAACAACGAATTCTGGTTGGAGATGGATGCCCGCCTGCGCACCGACTTCAATGTCACTACGGGTGTAAAGCTGGATGGCATCGAGGCGTTCAAGGAGAAATCAGAAATGAAGAAATACTATGCCAAGGGTGGTATCCGCACAGCGCGCCAGGTGAAGGCCGCTGAGGGACTGGAAGCAGCCCAGCGTTTCTCAGTGGACGCAGGCTTCCCGCTCTTTGCCAAGCCAGACGTAGGCGTGGGTGCCGGTGGTGCCCACAAGATTGACGATGAAGCCGCACTGGAGCGCTTCTTCCGCGAGACGCCCCAGGTGGAGTGCTACGTGATTGAAGAGTACGTCACGGGCGACATCTGCACCTACGACGCCGTGATCAACTCCAAGGGCGAGCCGCTCGTTGAGTCGATGTGCGTCTGCCCGCCGAGCATTGCCGACATCGTCAACTACAACCTCGACTCCACCTACTTCGTGGAGCAACACATGTCCGAGAATCTGCGCTTCTGGGGCCGCCGCACCGTAGAGGCCTTCGGAGTGAAGTCACGCTTTGTTCACCTGGAGTTCTTCCGTCTGAATAAGGCTCACCGTGGCTTAGGTGAAGTGGGCGACTTCGTAGCACTGGAGGTCAACATGCGTCCGGGCGGTGGCTATACGCCCGACATGATCAACTATGCCCACAACATCTCGATGTTCAAGATCTGGGCCGACATGATTGCCTTCGACCGTCGCACCACGCCCGATCCACACGATGACTACTTCTGCGTCTTTGCCGGACGTCGCGACAACTGCAGCTACGTGCTCGACCATCAGGCCATGCTCGACAAGTACCGCGGTGCCATGATGATGAGCCCCCGCATCGCCAAGGCCCTCTCAGGAGCCATGGGCGACCAGGCCTACATCGCTCGCTTCCGCACCGCCGAAGAGCGTGATGCCTTCCTCCACGATGCCTGCAACAGAAAATAGATGCAAGCCACTAATCACTAATCACTAACCACTAACCACTTCATGCACATAGAATATCACAAATGGTGGAGCTATAACCTCTGCCGAGAGATGGAATATAAGATTTTTGGACACGACGGACAGGCTGTGCTGGCCTTTCCCTGTCAAGACGGACGCTTCTATGACTGGGAGAACTACGGCATGATCAACGTGCTGGCCCCCATGATTGATGCCGGGCGCATCCGCATCATCTGCGTGGACGGTATCGACTGGGAGACCTGGTCGAACCGCGGCGCAGACAAACGCTGGCGCATTGAGCAGCACGAGCGCTGGTTCCACTACGTAGTTGATGAGTTGCTCCCCAACCTGCGCTTCAACAGCTGGCAGCAGTTCATCACCACCGGTTGCTCGATGGGTGGATTCCATGCCGCCAACTTCTTCTTCCGCCGCCCCGACCTCTTCAACGGCATGCTGGCCATGAGCGGCCTCTACCATGCAGCATACGGCTTTGAAGGCTACATGGATGACCTAGTCTATGCCAACTCTCCGCAAGACTTCCTGCAGCAGATGCCCGCTGACCACCCCTGGATGCAACAGTATCGCGAGCGCAAAATTATCTTCTGCGTAGGCCAGGGTCGTTGGGAAGAGGACCTGCTGTGGAGCACCCGCGAGATGGACCGCATCCTCAAGGAGAAAGGGGTCAACAACGCCTGGTTCGACTACTGGGGCTACGACGTGGACCACGATTGGCCCTTCTGGCGCCAACAGGCCCCCTACTTCCTCAACAAGATGGTGGACTGATGCTCACCCGCCTGTCGGCCTTTCTACTGCTGTGCCTACTTCTGAGTCCAATACAGGGGTGGGCACAGCAGTTGCGTTTTTGTATCGTGAGTTACAATGTGGAGAATTTCTTCGATTGCACCGACAATCCGCAAAGAGCCGATGACGAGTACCTGCCCCACGGCCTGCGCCACTGGACTCCCCGCCGCTACCGCCACAAACTGAATGAAGTGGCCAAAACCCTGCTCGCTTTGGGCCACGACGGTGAGGCACCTGCCCTGGTGGGCCTCTGCGAAGTGGAGAACGACACCGTAATCCACGCTCTGACCCGACAGTCGCCTCTGCGCAACGTAGGCTACCGCTACGTCATCACCTCATCAGACGATGTGCGAGGCATCAACATTGCCCTGCTCTACCGCCCCGACTGCTTCCGCTTACTATCCGTCCACTCTATCCGGGCCAACCTGCCTGGCCAGCGCCCTACGCGCGACGTATTGCACGTGAGCGGCACCTTCATCACCCCATCAGCCACCAGCGACACCCTCGACCTCTTTATGCTTCACCTTCCCTCGCGCATGGGCGGCACGCACGAGACAACGCCCTATCGGCTCCATGTAGCCCAGGCAGTTCGCACAGCCATCGACTCACTCAGCCACGTCCGTCGGCGTCCCAATCTGCTCGTGATGGGCGACTTCAACGAAACGCCTACAGGACCTGCCCTCACCCAAGCCCTCCAGGCTCGCCCCCTACCGGGCCACCGCCACGCCACCACCTCACGGACCGACCTTCACTCCTCTGCCACTACCCCCTCGGCCAGCACCCCGCTCTATCAGTTGCTTTCCCCTCGCCATCCCTCTTCGCTCCCCGCCATCAAGGGCAGCTACAAATACCAAGGCCATTGGGAACTCATCGACCACCTCCTGGCTGGAGGCGCTCTGCTGCAAGCCCCTCGAAGTAGCTCCTCGTCGAGCGAAGGCCCACTGCAGAGCGTCCCAAGGGGTCACCTCCATCTCTTGCCCGAAACAGCTCAAGTAGCTCCCCTCCCCTTCCTGCTCACAGCTGACCTCAACTACGGTGGCCAATGCCCCCTGCGTACCTACTACGGCGCTACCTATCTGGGCGGCTACAGCGACCACCTCCCCCTAACGGTAGAACTGATAGTGGAATGAATGCCTCCTCGCAGAAATCATCGACAAGGATTGAGCATAACAAAATCACAAAAACACTTTGATATCTCAAGCTAACCCCCTATCTTTGTCCCGAAGAATGATTTTGAACGTTGGATTTATGTATTGAAACACATGGAGACTTTGATATTATCCACTGCCCGCAAGATGAAAGCCAAAGGCTTCTCTACCGAGCTCATCATGGAGATTACTGGCCTCACCGCCGAAACCATCGAAACCCTGTGACCCTCACAGAGCCAGGAACCTTTTACGCCTATAAAAAACAATCCCTACCCTTGCAGGAACAAAAACAATGCAAATTATGAAACGTATCTCACTACTGCTGATGCTGCTGACGAGTCTCTCGCTTCTGAAGGCTCAGGAACCTATTGTCATGAACCTATGGCCCGATGAAGCCCCCAACTCCAACGGTCTGACAGGTGTGGAAGAGGACCTCAAGGGAGGCCGTGTAGCCAACGTGGTCAATCCCTCCATCACCGTCCATCGGCCTGCTAAGCCCAATGGCATGGCTATTCTGATGTGTCCAGGAGGCGGTTACGCCCGTCTCGCCATGAACCACGAAGGGCACGATATGGCTCCCTGGATGAACGCCCTGGGCATCACCTACGTCGTACTGAAGTACCGAATGCCCAACGGCCATGACGAAGTGCCACTGAGCGATGCCGAGCAAGCCATCCGCCTTATCCGTCAGCACACCCAGGAGTGGGGCATCAACCCACAGTGCATAGGCGTGATGGGAGCCTCAGCCGGCGGACACCTCGCAGCCTCGTTAGCCACGCTCTATACAAGCGAAGAGACACGTCCCGATTTCCAGGTACTCTTCTACCCCGTCATCTCCATGCGCCCAGGCATTACGCACGCCGGCTCGCGCACCAACCTGCTGGGCAGTGAGCCCACTGCAGCGCTGGAGGAGAAGTACTGCTTAGAGCGTCGCGTCAACAGCCGCACCCCGCAAGCCTTCCTGATGCTCTCCGCCGATGACAAGTCGGTACCACCAGCCAACAGCCTGGGTTATTTCCAAGCCCTGCTGGAGCATAACGTACCCGCCACGATGCACATCTACCCCATCGGTGGCCACGGCTGGGGCTTCCGCGACAGCTTCACCTACAAGCGCCAATGGACCGAAGAGCTGGAGAAATGGCTCCGCGAAATCAGCGCCAAGGGAAGCGTATTATAATAAAAAAAATGATACCACAGCCACATATAAATTTTACTGGCTGCTAGGTCTGCTCGAATATATTGCAAAGGGCAAAAGTCGCATCAGCATCAAGGAAATGATTGTCTCAATGGTAGCAAACGCATGGTACCCCGTGGCTTTTTTCCGACTCTCGTTCGGCAAGTTACCCCGTATCACAAGGTCATGTGCTTATCATACCCAAGCGCCACGTAGCCAGCTACTTCGACCTGACCAATCACGAGCGCGAGGCGAAGTAGCGCATTGACGAGGAGTTTCACCCCGATGGCTACAACGTAGGCATCAACGTAAATGAAGCCGGGGGAATTGAAGGGGATAACGCTGCTGAGGGTGAATGGGGAGGAGATAGCAACAAAAGGATTCATGCTTTGACTTCAAATGGATAGGCAAAAAACAAAACTGAAATCTGAAATAACTGAAATTCCTCAGGAAAAAATGGGGATGAAGGTCTTTGGAGGAGGTACGGTCATTGAGGGTCATACCATGATTTTAAGGCGATTTGTCCGCAGATTTCAGAACAAAAAACATCCGC
>CAMCUZ010000021.1 GCA_945879145.1 uncultured Mediterranea sp. | reverse complement strand
AAGCGTTGGCTGCACGGAAAAACCAGAGTTTTGGTCCATACCGCGCCATACGTAGTTATTCACCAAGTCCATGTTGCCATTCACTGTTACTTTCTCTTGAGCGGAAGTGGCTGAGGACAGAGTCAATGCCACTCCCATAATAGATGCGATAATCAATCTTATCTTCATAATTGTTCGTTGTTAAAATTCGGGATCCAGTTTATTAAGAGCAACATTCAGCTTCAGTACATTTACCTTTTCCGGGCCGAAGAGACCGAAAAATGGGCGCTCGATGGATTTTTCTACCAATTCTTCCACCTGTTTCTCATCCATATTGCGTGCTTCTGCCACCCGCTTTATCTGTCACGGGCACATAAACGAGATACAGGTGTTGAATTCCTGATGGCATGTCTGTCCAATATTGCCATCGGGGTTGAGCGGCAACACACCTTGTGCTACCAAGAGCACCATACCCCATACAAACCAAAACAAGTTAACCACGAGCAATGCACGGAGGAACTTCTTCCAGTCCATCTCCTCGTCAGGATTCACACCGCTCAATTTGTACATCCAACGTTCCACCGGCTTCATGAAGTCGAGGCACGTCCATCAGTACTATATAAACATCGAAAACAAAAGCATGGTAAATAAACACCTTTTCAAAATGAAAATAACGTATTCATTTTGGAAGGCGTAGGGCAGGAGGGGAGTATCCTGTAAGTAGGACTAAGCGTATGCCTCAGTGAAATCATCGGCATACGCTATTCATTTCAGTAGTTTTATCGCTATTCTACGATAAACGATAAATAGGAATTATTCGTTTAAAAAATATCATATATGAAAGACGTAAAAGTTTTGGTAAGCAGTTGTGCTGGCCGTACCAATGTATGCCAATGCCGCATGCATCGTGCCTGTAAATCAGAAGTTATCAATACATAAATCATTTTTTTGCAAGATGTTGGTTTTCAGCAATAGTTCCCTCAGGGTTACAAACTGTCTCAACTGTTAGCTCTTGTTGAAATCAAGATAAAGAAGTAACTTTGCAGCGTTAAAACAATAAAGAAATTCGTATTATGAACCAAGCAGAATTACAAAAATCGACTGAGGGCTATAGCATCGCCACTGTCGGAGACCTTGCCTCTTTTGAGGGAAAAGCATTTGTGAAGGATATTCTTAACGCAACATCCATGGAAGTGTCGTTCGGCACACTTGCACCGGGATGCACAGTACCCTTCTTCCATCACCACAAGCAGAACGAGGAGGTATATGTGGTGTTGAGCGGAGAAGGGGTATTCATTCTTGATGGAAAGGAAGAACCTGTCGCTTCGGGCAGTATAGTCAGGGTTGCGCCATCGGTAAGCCGCAATACCAAATGCACGGGCAGCGTACCTTTGGTATATATTTGCATCCAAGCAAAAGCAGGCTCGTTGGAACAATATACCATGGGCGATGGCGTTGTGGAGCAATAATTAATACGATATGGATAAGAACAACACTATTCTCTTAGGCGAGACGTTATTCCCCGATTGTCCTGTGCGCAATATCCTGTCGAGGGTAGGAGACAAATGGTCACTTTTACTGATGCACCAAATGATACTTCACCAAGAGCCTATGCGCTTTTCTGACATTAAAAAAGCCATTCCCGACATATCTCAAAAGGTGTTGACTTCAACATTAAGAAACCTTGAAGCCGACGGTTTCTTGGTGCGTAAGGTTTATGCCGAAGTGCCGCCTCACACCGAATACACGCTTACTCCACGTGCACATTCCTTTATGGCTGCGTGTCGCCCGATGGTGGATTGGGCCATCGATAATTTTGCGGCGATAATGAAAGACAGAAGGAAACTTTCTTGCGATAAAACGTGAATAGTGGGATAATCTGATAGATTGGAGTCTATTTGTACACTTTCATTTTGAAAAGGTTATTTTCCATTTTGATAAGAACAGCTCGATTCATTCATTTTTCGTTTGGCTATTATCGAGAAAAGAACTATTTTTGCTACACGAAATCAACTAAATGTATGGATTATGCCTTATCCTATTGAGAAAAAACTAGTTATCGCCGTGTCAACAAGTGCATTGTTTGACATGGAAGAGTCTGACTCCATCTTTCGTTCCAGAGGCATCGAGGCTTATCGCAAGTATCAGGAGGAGAAGATTGACGAACCGTTACAGAAGGGGGTTGCCTTCCCTTTCATCAAGCGTTTGCTGAGTTTGAATAACTCCTTTCCCAATGAAGAACCGGTAGAGGTGGTGGTCTTTTCAAAGAATAGCCCCGAGACAGGTCTTAGGGCTTTTCGGAGTATAGCACATTATCATCTGAATATCTCTCGCGCTTACTTTTCATCGGGTAAGAGTAACTTTCAGTATCTACCAGCCTTCAATGCCTCGCTCTTCTTGTCGGCCAATGCGGAGGATACCAGCAATGCGATTCGTGCAGGTTATGCAGCGGGTACGGTGTTGGAGACTAAGGTGGTGGATGATGAGAATGATACGCAGTTACGTCTGGGGTTTGACTTCGACGGGGTGATTGCCGACGACTCGGCTGAGCAGTTTTATAAGCAGAATCAGGGGAACATGAATGCATATCATCAGCATGAGCAGCAATTGGCCGCCAATCCGTTGGAGGGTGGCCCTATAGGCAAGTTGCTGCAGCGTATCTCATTCTTCCAGAAGTTGGAGAGTGAACAGGCTGCGAAGAACCCAAACTATCGGAAGATTCTGAGTACGGCCATCATTACAGCCCGCAGTGCACCTGCACACGAGCGTATGGTGACTACACTGAAGAATCTGAATATCGAGGTGGACGATGTCTTCTTCTTGGGTGGCATTGAGAAATCTAGGATATTGAATATATGGAAACCGCATATTTTCTTTGATGACCAAATGGTGCATCTGGATCATCTCCATAATGTGCCAGCTGTGCATATCCCTTTTGGTGTTGCCAACAGTAAATAGGCAACGGGGCGTTATATACTTAGCCAGATAAAAAACACATCCCCAAAAAGGTTTGAAAGCCTTTTGGGGATGTGTTTCAATACTTGAATTAGTGGTACACTCTCAGGGATTCGAACCCTGGACCCACTGATTAAGAGTCAGTTGCTCTACCAACTGAGCTAAGAGTGCAGGCATCTTTCTTAAAAGCGGTGCAAAGGTAGAGCTTTTTTGTGATATGACCAAACTATTTTGCCAAAATCTTCGATGGAAAGGGCAATTTTTATGGTACGTAAAGACCAAATCGCTCCTAAATCACTGCTACAGCTTTAATTTGTCCGAAATCCTTACTTTTTGGTTCCAAGCACGCTGATAAGACGGAAAAACGAAATATAGGACAATTATCTGCTCTTTTTATTCTATTTGGATGATTGCTGGGTCAACAGCTGCGCTATAGTAACTCTAAGGTAAGTCTAAAGTAACTCAATAGTAAGTCTAAAGTAACACTAATCTGACTCTAATTCCCAATTAGAGATTGATTAGAGTTTGATTAGAGAACGATTAGAGATTGATTAGAGGTTGAACGAAGTAGCTTTGGAAGGGCAAAAGGCTACTTGTTGGGAATTTTCTTTCATCCATGATAAGATGTTATTCTTGCTATTTTTACTTCTCATCACTCGACTATCTCATAGAGGGGACTGGGAGTGGTACGCTTCAATGCGTTGACTTCCAACTCTTTGCCTACCAGAATGCCTTGGTCGCGCAAGGCTAGTTCTACGGTTTTCAAGGCCAGCTCGGGATGGTTGTTGTCTTTGCTCAAGTGGCAAAGCCAGATGTGGTGTACATGAGGTGGCAAGTGATGGGCCAGATAGCGGGCAGTATCGGCATTGCTCATGTGACCCGTAGAGCTGGCGATGCGCTCCTTCAAGTGGCGCGGGTAAGGACCCATGTGCAACATGTCGGTATCATAGTTGGCCTCGATGATGAGGTAGTTGGCTCGGTCGATGTAGCGGGCAGCAGTGGGGGTAATCTCTCCCAGGTCTGTTAGGAAAGTGAACGTGGTCTGACCGATCTGGATGCAGTAGCCTACGTTGTCGGTGCCATCATGGGGTACCTCAAAGCACTCAATGTAGAAGTCACCCAGTTCAAAAGGCTGTTCCTTCTCGATGGTACGGGCTGAGGTGATGAGTCGCTCGGTCATGCAGTAGCTGCGTGCGATACCTTGATGAACGAGCGAGGTGGTGTAGATGGGAATGTGTAGCTTCTCGCCCAGACTGCCCAAGGCCTTAATATGGTCAGCATGGTCGTGGGTGACAAGTACGCCACGAAGTTTTTCTATGTCGATGCCGGCCTCTTTAAGGTGTTTCTTAATGGTTCGGGCTGCGATGCCGGCATCAATCAGCACGCCGCAGCGCTCAGTACCCAGGTAGAAGCAGTTACCGCTGCTTCCACTGCCTAGGCATATAAATTGTATCTTCATTGTTCTTATCAAATAAAATCAAGCCATTGAAGGCGGATAAAATTGGATGTGGGCTGTAGGACCCATTTCGTTGAGTGCAAACTATCCGAGGTTGGATTGCAGGTAACGGCGCATCTCCTCCAGCGGAAGGCCACGGCGTAAGGCATAGTCAACCAGCTGTTCTTCGTCAATCCGTCCTACGGCAAAGTAGCGTGATGACGGATGAGCAAACATCAGTCCGCAGGTGGAAGCATGGGGGTGCATGGCGCCACGTTCAGTAAGGCGGATCCCTATCTGGCGGAGGTGAAGCAGATGATCTATGAGGAAAATAACCGACTGGTCGGGCAGCGAGGGATAGCCTACCGCTGGCCGGATACCTTGGAACTGCTCGTTCAGCAGCTCTGGGATGGTGAGTTGCTCCTCAGGGGCATACCCCCATGCTTGGCGTCGCACGTAGAGATGTAGGCATTCTACGGCAGCTTCTGCTAATCGGTCGGAGAGCGTCTGCACCAGCAGTTGGCTGTAGGGGTCGTCACCTGCTTCTGCTGTTTGGTTCAATGGAGTCACTGAGGTGGCAAACAGTCCGACATAATCCACCGCTTCATCTTCACGCAAAGGGCGCACAAAGTCACTTAAGCAGAGGCAAGGCTCTCCGTCACGAACTTGTTGCTGGCGAAGCAAAGGAAAACGCACTCCATCGAGCAACAGGTCATCGCCACAGCTAGCGGCACGAGCCAGATGGAAGCACCCCTTAACCTGCAGCTGTTGCTCCAGTGTAAGGAGTTGTTGGCGCGAGTCGCTACAGAGACGTAGTGCTTCAGAGGCTTGCGCTTGATCTGCAACTGGGAAGGATTTGACCCATGCGGTTCGGCAAGCGGGACAGTCGTGCACAAAAGCTGCACCTGCAAACCGAGGCTTGATGCCCCAGGCATGCAGGTAGTAAATCCAGTTAATATAGGGTGCCAGTTCGCCTACGCCGTAGCTTACGACCAGGCTTCCATCAGTACCTACCTCCTGTTCCATGGTTTCCAATCAGCATAACCTGTATAAATCAGCATATATGATGAAAATAGGAGCATCAACGGTCAAACTCCAGGGCTTCGCCTCGGCAAGAGGTATCTACCTGCTGTCCATCGAATACCATCTGTCCGTTAACCCACGTTTTCTCTACACTCCAGTGCAGGGACGTACCTTCCAGGGGACTCCACTTGCATTTGCTCAGCACTTCGCCGCGCGTCACCTTGTGCTCTTTGCCGTGGCTTACCAGTACCAGGTCTGCTCGGTAGCCTTCGCGCAGGTAGCCTCGCTCGCTGATTTGAAAGAGTCGTGCAGGCGCGTGGCACATCTTCTCTACTATCGTTTCAAGGGTGAAGTAGCCTTTATCCACCATCTCAAGCATCAGCGGAAGTGAGAACTGCACCATAGGCATACCTGAGGCTGCGGTCAGGGCGTCACCCTCTTTGTCGGCCAGCAGATGGGGGGCATGGTCAGTGGCAATCACATCAATTCGTCCCTCATTGACCGCCTTGCGCAGGGCATCGCGGTGAGTGGTATTCTTGATGGCAGGGTTCACCTTGATCAGGGTGCCTAGCTTGCGATGATCGCCCTGTGCAAACCAAAGATGACCCACACAGGCTTCGGCCGTAATATGTTTTTGGTCGAGGGGTAAGGCGCTGAGCAGACGGAGCTCCTTGCTGGTACTGATGTGAAGCAGATGCAGGCGAGCATGAGTCATTTGGGCCAGTTCAATAGCCGTTTGAGAGGAACTTAAGCAGGCCTCTACGGAGCGTATCATGGCATGGTGAAAGATGGGGATGGGTTGATTGCCCATCTGATGCCGCATCATCTGGGCATTCTTCTCAATCATCGCGGGATTTTCGCAGTGGGCAGCTATCAACATGGGGGCAGACGTGAAGATGCGAATCAGGCTGGAGTGCTGTGACACCAGCATATTGCCCGTGCTGGAGCCTAAGAAGAGCTTGATGCCGCATACGTGACGTACATCTAGGTCGTGGAACAGCTTGTAGTTGCTGTCAGTGGCCCCAAAATAGCAGGAGTAATTAACGAGGCTCTTCTCGGCCATCAACTCCTGCTTTTGTTCTAATGCTTCGAGGGTAGTGGTTTGCGGAAGGGTATTTGGCATGTCCATGATGGAGGTCACACCGCCGGCAGCTGCTGCACAGCTCTCGGTATGAATGTCAGCCTTATGGGTCAATCCGGGGTCGCGGAAATGAACGTGGTCATCAATCACTCCGGGTAGCAGGTAGCAGTCCGAAGCATCTACCAGTTCGTCGCAGGGTGCTGAAAGCGGTTTGCCGTGAGTCAATATCTCTGCAATGCGTCCGTTTTCAATAACCAGTGAACCTTGGGTAATCTCTCCTTCGTTCACTAAGGTTGCGTTGTGAATCAATACTCTGCTCATAGTTCTATATATTTTTTATTTTATCTTCTTATTAATCTCTGCGGGGGATGCGGTAGGGCTCTCCTTGTCGCTGCAGTGGGGGTAGTGGCGGAACCAGCTATCCCATTTGAGCCGCATCACGCCAAACATGGCTTCGCCAAAGATGCTACTGTTCATTTTCGAGGTACCCAATTCTCGGTTCACGAAGATGACAGGTACTTCCTTCACAGAGAATCCGCACTGCACGGCGGTGAACTTCATCTCAATCTGAAAGGCGTAGCCCTTGAAGCGGACCTGCTCTAAGGGTATAGTAGAGAGTACACGGCGACGGTAGCATACAAACCCCGCTGTGGTATCGTGGATATTGAGACCCGTGATAATCCGCACGTACTTCGAGGCAAAGTAGGACATGAGTACACGTCCCATGGGCCAGTTGACTACATTTACACCGCTCACGTAGCGTGAGCCGATGGCTACATCTGCCCCCTCAATGGCACAGGCCGCATAGAGCCGGGGTAGATCTTGCGGGTTATGACTGAAGTCGGCATCCATCTCGAAGATGTATTCGTAGCTGCGCTCCAAGGCCCAGCGGAAGCCTGCGATGTAAGCAGTGCCAAGGCCCAGCTTACCGCTGCGCTCCAGCATGTGAAGTTGCTCCGGAAACTCAGCCTGCAGCGTGCGCACGATAGCTGCGGTTCCATCGGGCGAGCCATCCTCCACCACCAGAATATGGTAATCACCCTCTAAGCTAAATACGGCACGGATGATGTTCTCAATATTTTCCCGCTCATTGTAGGTGGGAATGATGACGATGCGTTCTGCTTGCTGCATGATGATTCTCTTCTTTATTCCTTAATTTATATGATAAATACCCCACAAAAGTAGCAACTTCTTTACATTTGCACAAATATTAGCCCAACTTTTCGCAAAAAACGCTATTTTTGCAGCGCGAAAACGAGTTTCTATATGACGATATCTGAATTACAACAACAATATACCCTTCATCCCAACGTCAGTGCGGCGCAGCATTTGCTGCAAGACGAGCAGGTACGTAACCTCTTCTTGAGCGGTCTCTGTGGATCGGCTGCTCCACTCTTTGCATCATCACTCATGGGAAGGGTAGGGCAACATGTGCTCTACGTGCTGGGCGATGTGGAGGAGGCTGGCTACTTTTATCACGACCTGGTGCAACTGCTTGGTGAGGAGCAGGTGATGTTTTTCCCCTCTTCGTTCCGCAGGGCCATAAAGTATGGACAGAAGGATGCTGCCAACGAAATCCTGCGCACCGAGGTGCTTAGTAGGCTGGAGAAGGGAAGTGATGCTTCTGGCCTCTTTTTAGTAAGTTACCCTGAGGCTTTGGCTGAGAAGGTGGTATCGCGGGGTGAACTACAGCAGAAAACGCTCAAACTGCATGAGGGGGAGCAGGTGGATATGGACTTTGTGACCGAGGTGTTGCGTAGCTACGGCTTTGAACGCGTAGATTATGTCTATGAGCCGGGACAGTATGCCTTGCGCGGAAGCATCATTGATGTCTTCTCCTTCTCTTCGGAGTATCCCTACCGCATCGACTTCTTTGGTGACGAGGTGGAGAGTTTGCGCACCTTTGAGGTACAGAGCCAGCTCTCCAAGCAGCGTATGAAGGAGCTTCTTATCGTACCCGATTTGAGTAAGGACCTCAATCAGCAGGCTGATGGAGGAATGGTTTCCTTCTTCGAATTTTTGCCTAAGAAGAGCATTGTGGCCCTGCGTGACTTGCTTTGGCTGAGTGAACGGGTGCAGCAGGTGCATGATGAAGCGCTTTCGCCACAGGCCATACAGGCGCGCGAGGCAGAGGAGAATGGTGCTCTCAGTTTGGATGGAAAACTTATTGATGGCACGTCGTTGATGCGTAGCGTGCTAGAGTTCAAACGGATGGAGTTCGGGGCGAAGCCCACGGGTATCCCTGATGCTACGCTGAACTTCCATACCACTGCACAGCCCATTTTCCACAAGAACTTCGACCTCGTGGCCAGCTCGCTAAGGGACTACACGGAGCAAGGCTACACCATCTATATCTGCAGCGATAGTACAAAGCAGACCGACCGCCTGCGCGATATCTTCGAAAGCAGGGGCGACCAGCTGCAGTTTATCCCCGTGGAGCGTACGTTGCACGAAGGTTTTGCTGACGATACACTGAAAGCCTGTGTGTTTACCGATCACCAAATCTTTGACCGCTTTCATAAATACAACTTACGCAGTGATAAGGCACGCAGTGGCAAGGTGGCCCTCTCGCTGAAAGAACTGAATCAGTTCACTCCAGGCGACTATGTGGTGCATACGGACCATGGTATAGGTCGCTTTGCCGGGTTGGTGCGCATGCCCAATGGCAATACGACCCAGGAGATGATGAAGCTGGTCTATCAGAACGACGATGTGGTGTTTGTCTCTATCCATTCGCTCCATAAGGTGTCGAAGTACAAAAGCAAAGAGGGAGAGATGCCTCGACTCAACAAACTGGGTACTGGTGCCTGGGAGAAACTGAAAGATCGGACTAAGACAAAAATCAAGGATATCGCGCGCGACTTGATTCGCCTTTACTCCCAGCGCAAGCAGGAGCAAGGATTTGCCTTCAGCCCCGACAGTTTCATGCAGCACGAGCTGGAGGCCAGCTTTCTCTATGAAGATACCCCAGACCAAAGCAAGGCTACGGCAGCTGTCAAAGCGGATATGGAGAGTCGCCGGCCCATGGACCGGCTGGTATGTGGTGATGTAGGATTCGGCAAGACCGAGGTTGCTATTCGTGCGGCCTTCAAGGCCGTGGCCGACAATAAACAGGTGGCCGTACTGGTGCCAACTACTGTACTGGCCTATCAGCACTTTCAAACCTTCAGCGAGCGACTGAAGGGGATGCCCTGCCGTGTGGAGTACCTGAGCCGCGCACGTACTGCACCCCAAGTGAAGGCCATCCTCAAAGGGGTGCAGAGAGGTGAAGTGAATATCCTTATAGGTACTCATCGTATTCTGGGTAAAGACGTGAAGTTTAAAGACCTGGGACTGCTTATCATTGACGAGGAACAGAAGTTTGGCGTATCTGTCAAAGAGAAACTTCGTCAACTGAAGGTGAATGTAGATACTTTGACCCTTACAGCTACACCGATCCCTCGCACGCTACAGTTCTCGCTCATGGGTGCACGCGACCTCTCAGTCATCCAGACGCCTCCCCCTAACCGCTATCCTATCCAGACGGAGGTGCATACGTTCAACGAAGAGATTATTACGGATGCCATCAATTTTGAGATGAGTCGCAACGGACAGGTGTTCTTTGTGAACAACCGCATACAGAATCTGGCTGAGCTAAAAGCGCTCATCGAGCGACAGATACCCGATTGCCGTGTCTGCATTGGTCATGGACAGATGGAACCGGCTGAACTGGAGCGTATCATTTTGGGATTTGTAAACTACGACTATGATGTGCTGCTGGCTACTACCATCATCGAGAGTGGAATAGACATACCTAATGCCAACACCATCATCATCAACCAGGCACAGAACTTTGGGTTGAGTGACCTACACCAGATGCGTGGACGGGTGGGGCGCAGTAACAAAAAAGCATTCTGTTATCTGTTGGCTCCGCCACTCTCATCTCTTACTCCAGATGCACGCAGGCGTCTGCAAGCCATTGAAAACTTCTCCGACCTGGGAAGTGGCATCCATATCGCCATGCAGGATTTGGATATTCGCGGAGCGGGTAACCTGCTCGGTGCAGAACAGAGTGGTTTCATTGCAGACCTTGGTTACGAAACTTATCAGAAAATCCTAGCCGAGGCAGTACACGAACTGAAGAACGAAGAGTTTGATCAGCTTTATGCTGAGAATGAACAAGCGGCTGATGGCTCTGGCCAAATTTCTGGGGAGCAGTTTGTTGAAGAGTGTCAGGTGGATAGCGACATGGAATTGCTCTTGCCAGCTGATTATGTGACGGGGAGCAGTGAGCGAATGCTTCTCTATCGCGAGCTAGACTCGCTGCTGCTGGATGCTGATGTGGCTGCTTTCCGTAGCCGACTGGAAGACCGCTTTGGTCCAGTACCACCTGAGACAGAGGAGTTGCTGCGCATTGTGCCGCTGCGCCGCCTGGCTGCTAAGTTGGGTGTAGAGAAAGTGCTGCTTAAGGGAGGACGCATGACGCTTATCTTGGTCTCCAACCCTGAGAGCCGTTATTACCAAAGTGCGGCATTCGACCATGTGATTGCCTACATGATGGCTCATACCCGGCGCTGTGACCTGAAGGAGCAGAACGGGCGACGAAGTGTCATCATCAAGGAGGTACCCACTGTGGCCGAGGGGGTAAGTGTGTTGCAGGAAATGATTGTAGTAGAAAGCAAAAATTGAATCATGATAGTATGTATTGCTGAGAAGCCTTCAGTAGCACGGGATATCGCTGCAGTACTTGGGGCGAACGAGAAGAAAGATGGATATATGGAGGGCAACGGCTATCAGGTGACCTGGACCTTCGGGCATCTATGCACCTTGAAGGAGCCCCACGACTATGCGCCACAATGGAAGCAGTGGGCACTGGGAGCTTTGCCGATGATTCCTCCACGATTTGGTATCAAGTTGATTAGTAATCCCACCTACGAGCGACAGTTCCACGTCATTGAGCAGCTCATGCAACGAGCAGAGATGATTGTAAACTGCGGTGATGCTGGTCAAGAGGGTGAACTGATTCAACGCTGGGTGATGCAAAAGGCACAGGCTACCTGCCCCGTCAAACGGCTATGGATTTCGTCGCTTACTGAAGAGGCCATTCGTGAAGGATTTGATCACTTGCGTCCTGCTGCTGATTTTCAGTCGCTCTACGAAGCAGGGCTTTCGCGCGCCATTGGCGATTGGTTGCTTGGCATGAACGCTACACGTCTCTATACCATCAAGTATGGTCAGAACCGTCAGGTACTCTCAGTAGGACGCGTGCAGACACCTACACTGGCGCTTATCGTAAGTCGTCAACAGGAGATTGAACACTTTGTCCCAAAACAATACTGGGATTTGAAGACCACGTATCGCGATACGCTCTTCTCAGCGCTGATTAAAAAGAGCGACGAGGAGTTGGCCTTGGAGGAGGAGAAACGCAAGGAAGCCCTTGCTGCAGGGAAAAAGGTACCCAAAGAGGAAGAGAATAGGGGGATTGACCTGATTACCGACCGAACGGTAGGTGAACAGCTGGTGGAACAAATTAGGGAGCTGCCTTTCTGCATCACGGGGGTGACCCGTAAGGAGGGAAAAGAGGCACCCCCACGTCTCTTCGACCTGACTTCGTTGCAGGTGGAGTGCAACCGCAAGTTTGCCTTTTCTGCCGATGACACCCTCAAAACCATCCAGTCACTCTATGAAAAGAAGTTTACCACTTATCCCCGTGTAGATACGACTTTCTTGAGCGATGATATCTATCCCAAATGTCCATCTATCCTCAAGGGGCTACGCGATTACCATGTGCTGACTGCATCGTTGGAGGGACAGACATTGCCTAAATCGAAGAAGGTGTTTGACAACTCGAAGGTGACCGACCACCATGCGATCATTCCCACGGGACGACAGCCACAGGGTCTTACTCAGATGGAACAGCGAGTGTTCGATCTCGTAGCGCGTCGTTTCATTGCCGCATTCTATCCCGACTGCCGCTTTGCATCCACTACGGTTTTGGGGCGTGCGGGTGAAATCGAGTTCAAAGCTACTGGCCGTCAGGTGCTGGAGGCTGGTTGGCGTACAGTCTTTTCGACAGCCATCGGTGAACAGGCACAGCAGCAGGCTAACCAAGCCGAAGAGGAGACACAACAGGAGGAGGAGAAAACATTGCCCATCTTTACGAAAGGAGAGAGTGGTCCTCATGTACCAACGTTGACAGAGCGTTGGACACAACCGCCACGCCCCTATACCGAGGCTACCCTGTTGCGGGCGATGGAGACGGCAGGCAAATTGGTAACGGATGATGAGCTGCGTGATGCACTGAAGGAGAATGGTATAGGCCGCCCCTCTACACGGGCCGCCATTATTGAAACACTTTTCAAACGTAATTACATCCGCAAGGAAAAGAAAAATTTGATTGCAACGCCTACAGGTGTGGAATTGATAGGACTGATTCACGAAGAGCTACTGAAAAGTGCTGAGCTGACAGGCCAATGGGAGAAAAAGCTGCGCGAAATTGAACGTCAGACTTTTACAGCTCCACAGTTTATTGAGGAGCTGAAGCTCATGGTACAAGATATTGTATTCAAAGTGTTAAGTGATAACGAGAACCGTCGCATCACCATCATGGATCCAGATGTTGCTCCACCTGTCAAGGAGAAACGTTCGCGTGGAAATAAGCAGATGCTATCGGATGAGTCAACTTCTGCAAAGCCTGTTAAGCAACGAAAGAAGAAAGAAATTCAAGAGGAAGGAAAAGATACTACAACATCTAATCATAATGCAAAGGATTCTCATGATGAGATGGTTGGCAAACCTTGTCCTCTGTGCGGCAAAGGCCTCATTGTTAAAGGTAAAACAGCATACGGATGTTCGGAATGGCGTAATGGTTGTACATGGCGTCAGCCTTTTTGAGTCCAGCCAATTGCGTAATAATCGATATACATAAAGACTTCATGTTATGGCAACAAAAAATGAACAGAAATGGCAGGAGAACTATGCGCAGCTAAAGCGATATATAGAGGAGCATCGCCATTTACCAGACAAAAAGAAGGTGGAATTCCGAGGATTACTCAACTGGTGGAAATACAACAAGAAACTTGTCAAGCAGGGGAAACTTGATAAGGATCGCATGATGCTGCTCCAGAAACTTAGCGATATGCGCGATCTTTAGCTGAGTTCCCAGACACCACCATGCGCAAGATATAGGTTCCGTCTATTGACCACGAGTCGTATCTGGAAAAATAGACTAGCGTAATTGTCCCTGCCATTGGAAGGCTTTGGAACCAAAATCTTCCTGAGTAGGGAGATTGGTGTCAGGAGCAAAGATTCCGAAAAGCGAAGAGCCGGAACCGCTCATGGCCGCGTAGAGGGCACCATGGGCATAAAGACGCTCTTTAATGGCTTGCAGTTCGGGGTGTTGAGGAAATACACTCGCCTCGAAATCGTTGACCATTGCATTGCGCCAAGACTCGATAGGCTCATTAATCAGTTCTTGGAGCGAAACTTCAGGCTTGCGTGGAGTAATTTGTGCAAAGGCTTCGCGGGTAGATACAAAAATGTCTGGTTTAACGAGCCAAAGCTGATAATCTTTCAGTGAGAGCTGAATAGGGCGGAATAGATTGCCTATACCGTGGGCAAAGGTGGGGCGATTTTGGATAAAGAAAGCGCAGTCAGCACCCAACAGGGCTGCATAATTCTCCAGCTCTTGATAAGTGAGATGCAAATCAAAGGTGTTGTTGAGTAGGCGCAGCATGAAGGCAGCATCTGATGAACCGCCCCCCAGACCTGCGCCGGTAGGGATGTGCTTATGAAGGAAAATCTCAATGGGAGGGAGGTCGAACTGCTCGTCCAACAGGTGGTAGGCCCGGCAGACCAGATTGTCGTCGCAGTTCCCTTCAACAGGAATTCCGCTGACATTAAGGCGACACTTGGTGGGCATACCAGCCCGCACACAGAATTCCAGCGCATCTTCCACCGGAATGGGATAGAAGATGGTCTCTAAATTGTGGTAACCGTCGGGGCGGCGTTCAACAATCTGCAGTCCCAGATTGATTTTGGCATTTGGAAAGGCTATCATATAAGCTTGTTTTTCTTTGGATTGATGCTGCAAAGATAAGATTTTTCTTTTGCATCTTGTGCTGAGGAGCAAAAAAAGAACTTGAAAGTAGCTGTTTTTTCAATCTTCTTCGCTATCTTTGTTGCCCCAAAAAACTAATAAAACAGAATAATTGTGGCAGAACAGAGGAAATATACACGTACGAGCAAGACTCGCACACCGCAGCCAGTAAACGACTATGGACGAGTGCAACCGCAGGCTATCGAACTGGAAGAGGCTGTACTCGGCGCTTTGATGATTGAGAAGGACGCCTATTCACTTGTGAGCGAAATTCTCCGTCCAGAGTCGTTTTACGACCGCAAGCATCAATTAATTTATTCGGCTATTACCGATTTGGCTGTGAACCAAAAGCCAGTAGATATACTGACTGTGAAGGACCAGTTGGATAAGCGGGGTGACCTGGAGGAAGCCGGTGGACCGTTTTACATCACTATGTTGAGCAGTAAGGTGGCTTCATCGGCTCACGTGGAGTACCATGCCCGCATCATTGCGCAGAAGGCGCTGGCTCGGGAGCTGATAACCTTTACCAGTCAGATTGAAACCAAAGCTTTTGACCCTACGATCGATGTGGACGACTTAATGCAAGAGGCAGAGGGTAAGCTCTTTGAAATCTCACAGCAGAACCTGAAGAAAGACTACACACAGATTAATCCAGTTATCGAACAGGCGTACAAACAGATACAGATTGCTGCTGCACGAACCGATGGATTGAGCGGACTGGAGAGCGGTTTCACGAAACTGGATAAAATGACCTCTGGATGGCAAAATTCTGACTTAATCATCATTGCTGCACGTCCTGCCATGGGTAAGACGGCTTTTGTGCTCTCTATGGCCAAGAACATTGCCGTAAACTATCACAACCCCGTGGCCCTCTTCTCGCTTGAAATGAGTAATGTGCAATTGGTGAACCGCTTGATTTCGAATGTCTGTGAGATTCCAAGCGAGAAAATCAAGAGCGGTCAGCTGGCTGACTATGAGTGGCAACAGCTGGACTATAAACTTCGTGACTTACTTGATGCACCACTCTATGTGGATGATACGCCTTCACTATCGGTTTTCGAATTGCGTACCAAGGCGCGCCGATTGGTGCGAGAGCATGGGGTGAAGGTCATCATTATTGACTACCTGCAGCTGATGAATGCAAGTGGCATGAGTTATGGTAGCCGTCAGGAAGAGGTGAGTACTATCTCGCGATCACTCAAGGGATTGGCTAAGGAGTTGAACATCCCCATTATTGCGTTGTCACAGTTGAACCGTGGTGTGGAGAACCGTGAGGGTGAAGAAGGTAAGCGTCCTCAACTCAGTGACTTGCGTGAATCAGGAGCCATCGAGCAAGATGCAGATATGGTCTGCTTTATTCACCGACCAGAGTATTATAAGATTTATACCTCAGCCGATGGACACGACTTGCGCGGAATGGCTGAGATTATTATTGCTAAGCATCGTAACGGTGCTGTGGGCGATATCCGCTTGCGTTTTATTGGTGAATACACGCGATTCCAAAATCCAGAGGATGATGCGATTGCACCTCCTCCTGGAGAACCGGGTAGTGGCGGAAAACGTTACGGCTCTAGAATGAATACAGCGCCTACGCGTGGAGACGATGGATATGCTCCTATAGATAATCCGCTTGGCGCTCCAATGCCCGATGGAGAAGTGCCTTTCTGATGTCACTCTATTTTGGGGGAAGAAAGCGCATCTACCCTGTGGGTGAAACAGTAAGATAACGCAACGGCAGCAATCCTTCACGTGGGAGGGATTACTGCCGTTGGTTTTATGATAAGGAAGCTGTTCAGCGTTTACTGCTGTGGCTTCATGCGCAAAACACGAATGCCTGTCCAAGAGGGGTTGCTCTTGAGCATCTGAGAGAGGGTAACATTCGAGATGACCACTTTTTTCTCTTTCGACGAAGCATGAAGCAGGGTGAGTTTACCATCAACGTACATGGCAATACCCAGATGGGCTACGTCGAGACCAGGGATGTTCGTGGTGATGGCAATAATGTCGCCATTCTGAATCCAAGAGAGACCACGACCCGGAAGGGCATCCTGGGGCACGTAATGGAAATCAAAGCCACTCAGCGCTTTTTCAATCTGCTTCATGGTAGCAACGTTGGCAGGTGAGCTGGCTAATTGTGCATACTGTTCAGGATGGTCGGTCATGTAGGAGAGTTGTAACTTCTGAGTCTGCTTGCTGTGTGACGCTGTCACGTCCTCCAGAAAACCTTGTTTCACGCTGTTGTTTACCCATTCTGCGATGTAGTGCAGACGAGATGGATAACCATTGATTTCACCGTTGCGGTAGCGGATTTTTTGGAGATACTCGCCAAAGGTGCTCTCAGAGATGTCACCATTGGACATCTTGGGGCAGAGCGATTCGGCCAATACATACTCTACAAAGGTGGTACAATCCACTTCGTCGCAGTTCACTACCAACTCTTCCGTGGGGTTTACCTCAAGGGTATGAGCTACGTAGGGTGTGTCCAGATAACGGATGCCGTTAAGCAACATCGGGTGGTTCTCTTCTTGGGCCTGCAGGTGGAGTGGGGCACAGAGCAGACACCCCAGTGCAGCAATAATCGTTGTTTCTTTACAATTCATCTTATTATATACTATTAATTGGTTTAATGTTTCTTGAGGTTCATCGAAGCTTTTATCAGGTAACCGATGATAAGGGCATACATAAGGAGTGAAAGCCATTGGCTGGGGCTGCTCTCTTGCCACTCAGGATGAAGCAGATTGATACCTCCAAAGCGCATGGCTGCACTTACCACGCCCATCAGTGCACCGCCGGCAATGAAACCAGATGCCAGCAAAGTGCCCTTTTCGCCACGGGCTGCATTGAGTTCGCTATCGTTGGAACGGGTTGTGACGTACCAGTTGATGGTACCACCTACTACCAGAGGGACGTTCAGTTCTAATGGAATGAACATTCCCAGCGCGAAGGCCAGTGCGGGTACCTTGAAATAGTTGAGTACAAGGGCCAATACTGCACCTATGCCGTAGAGTAGCCACGGGGCACCCACACCCGTCATCAAAGGCTTGATGACTGCAGCCATAGCGCTGGCTTGAGGTGCAGCCAGAGCACCAGTGGTGAAGCCATAGGTCTTGTTGAGGATAATCATGACGCCACCTACGGTAGCAGCTGAAACCAATGTACCGAGGAACTTCCAAGTCTGCTGTTTGGCAGGGGTTGTACCAAGCCAGTAGCCAATCTTCAGGTCAGTAATAAAGCCGCCAGCCATGGAGAGTGCAGTACAAACCACTCCACCCATGACGAGTGCGGCCACCATGCCGGTAGTCCCTTTTAAACCTACAGCTACCATAACGACTGAGGCCAGAATCAAGGTCATCAGCGTCATTCCCGATACCGGATTGGTACCAACAATGGCAATGGCGTTGGCGGCAACCGTAGTGAATAGGAACGAGATGGCAGCTACGAGCAAGATAGCTACAGCCGTGTGAAGCAGATTGCCCTGCATGATGTCAAAATAGAAAAAGAGGGTGACAACGACGAGGGTGATCAGCGATCCGATGGCTACAATCTTCATGGAGAGATCGCGCTGAGTGCGCTTCACATCGCTTTCTGCCGTCTTTTTACCACCCATTTCCTGGGCAGCAAGCCCTACGGCACTTTTGATAATGCCCCACGACTTGATGATACCCAATATTCCTGCCATGGCAATGCCACCGATACCGATACTCTTGGCATAGTTCGTGAAGATAGCCTCAGGCGACATCTCTCCTACAGTTTGCGTAATCTGCGGGTTCCACTGATTGAGAATGCTGTCGCCCCAGATTAATGAGATACCGGGGATGATGATCCACCATACCGCAAGCGAACCAGCTGTAATAATGGAGGCATACTTCAATCCCACGATATAGCCCAATCCAAGCACTGCGGCACTGGTGTTCACCTTGAAGAGTAGTTTGGCTTTGTCGGCCACTACTTCACCCCAGGCAAAGGCTCGGGTGGTGAAGCTCTCAGCCCACCAACCAAAAGTGGATACAATGAAGTCATACAATCCGCCGATGGCTCCAGCAATCAGCAATGGTTTGGCTTGGCTGCCTCCTTTTTCGCCCGAAACCAACACCTGGGTTGTTGCTGTAGCTTCGGGGAAGGGGTACTTGCCATGCATGTTGCTGACAAAATACTTGCGGAACGGGATCAAGAAGAGTATGCCAAGCACACCGCCAAGCAGTGAGCTGACAAACACTTGAAGGAACGAAACCGAGATATCTGGAAAGTCCTTCTGAAGAATATAGAGAGCGGGGAGGGTGAAGATAGCCCCGGCGACAATCACGCCCGAACTTGCACCAATCGACTGAATGATGACGTTTTCGCCCAATGCGTTCTTTCGCTTAGCTGCACCTGAAACGCCCACGGCAATGATGGCAATAGGGATGGCTGCCTCAAACACTTGCCCTACTTTGAGCCCAAGGTAAGCGGCTGCGGCTGAAAAGAGAATAGCCATGCAGATTCCCCAAGAAACCGACCAGACGTTGACTTCTGGGTACGCTTGGTCGGGACTCATCAGCGGCTTATATTGTTCGCCAGGTTTCAATTCGCGGAACGCATTCTCTGGCAATCCTACGTTCTTGTTTGTTTCACTCATGATTTAATAAATAGATATAAAAAGTTGATTTACTTCGTCATATTTCCCTCAATGGTGAGTCTCATCATCTCTGTGGTAGCATTGGTTCTGAGGGTGATGGTCTTTTTGAAATGTCCAGGGTAGCGGCCCTTTCCATTATAGGTTACCTTCACTTCGCCACCTTTGCCTGGAAGTACAGGCTCGGCAGTATATTCAGGAACAGTGCAGCCACACGAAGCTACAGCTTGGTGGATGACGAGCGGTGCATCGCCCACATTGGTAAATTTGAATACATAAGTAACCACCGCCTCGTTCTCGGCAAAGGTGCCAAAGTCATGTGAGGTGGTTTCGAATTTAATTTCTGCCTTCTCCTGAGCTTGGGCCATCGAGAGGCTGCTGAGTAGCGTCAGGAGACCAAAAAGAATTGTTTTCATGTCTTTTCTTTGTTATTGTTTAAATATCTGTTTCTTTTATCGATTTGGGGGCAAAGATACGGTTTTTCTTTGTCAATACAAGCGGTAGCACCTCAAAACTTGCTGCTTGAGCCGCTGCAGCTATGCGAACCACAGCTCAGCGGTTTGAAACCGACGCCTGTTGGAAGTGGAGATCAACTAGAAGTGGAGATAAAAAGGAGCGGTTAGTTGGCGATACTCCTCGGTATAATTACCCTTTTCATCGTGAATGGTGATATGCTCTTCCCGATGCACGGGGAGCATTCCCATTGGCGGCTTTCGTTTAAAGCTATAAATAGCTCGTTTGCAAATTCCCGGTTTGGTAAAAATGTGGTTGATGCATGCCATGCCTAAGTGATTATCGAAGGCTGCCCCCATCATGTCTAGATGGAGAGAGGTGGGGGCAATGAGGCAGAATGTACCTTCTGGCGCCAACATCGTTGTCGCATGCCGAAAGAGTATGTCGTAGGGCAGTGAATCGTTGTGACGAGCCTGCGTGCGTGAGGCATCAGGATTGTGCAGTGAATGAACAAAATAGGGCGGATTTGAAACAATCAAGTCGAAGGGCTCCTCGGCCAGAAAATGGGCAAAATCTGCACAAGCCACTTGGATGCGGTCTGCCCAGGGCGAGGCTGCTACATTGCTGGCAGCTTGACGTGCCGCTTCAGGGTCAATTTCAACGGCTATGATACGAGCGTGAGGAGCCCGTTGTGCAATTTGCAGTGCAATCACTCCGCTACCAGTACCTACATCGAGTACGCGCTTCACTCCTTCAACGGGAGCCCAAGCGCCAAGCAACACGCCATCCGTACCTACCTTCATGGCGCAACGGTCGTGCCACACGGTGAATTGCTTGAATCGAAAATGATCTTTAGCCATAAAAATCTTTGGTCAAAATGAATGTTTGAAGCTCTTTTGCGATGCAAAAGTAAGCAAAAAGAGAAAAGGAATTTCATAATTTCAAAGAAAATATGTAATTTTGCAACCATTTATGTGCTCTTCTAACAGAGAGATGGGCGACAATAGGATAAGATAATAGTGCTTACATAACTGATAATGAGAAATTTATTTTGTTTAAATAGTGACGAATACAATATGAATGAGGAACATACAGGATCCAAGAGCTTTTCTGTGATAACTGACTTTGATATGCCATTAGACTTTTCCATCCGTCCGGAAGAGCTGAATAACCTTGTTCCCATTTTGCCGCTACGCAATATGGTGCTGTTTCCAAAGGTGATCGCCCCGATTATTGTGGGGCGTGATACGTCGATGCGGCTGGTTCGCGAGGCCGAACGGAAGGGAAAACTGATAGGTGCATTTTGCCAATGTTCAGCCGAAGTGGAGGATCCTGGATTCGAGGATTTACACACCTGTGGTGTGGCTGCACGTGTGGTTCGTATCATCGACCTCCCTGATGGCAGTACTACCGTGCTGCTGAAGGGGCTCGACCGTGTTCAGCTCAAGGGTATATCCAAATCACGCCCCTATCTGCTTGGCGAGATTGAATTGGATCCAGAGGTGCCCGAGCCAGAGGATAAAATGGAGGGAGACGTCATGCTCGGTACGTTGCGCGAGACCGTGGCTCGATACTTTAGGGCTATCGATGTGCCGCAAGAATTGGCTTTTGCTATTCGTAACCTCAACGATTCCGAGATTGCCATCAACTACACCTGCACCAACATCTCGTTTCACAAAAAGTTCAAGGACGAACTGCTGCGTTGCCCCTCGATAGAAAGCCGATTCTTCACGTTGATAAAGATGCTCAATCGGGAGATTCATTATCACGAGCTGAAGCAGTCGATTCAAATGCGTACGCGCGAAGATATCGATAAGCAGCAACGTGAGTACTTCTTGCAGCAACAACTCAAGACCATTCAAGATGAATTGGGTGGTGGGCAGCAATCCGTGGTGGTCAGTGATTTGAGGAAGAGGGGCCATCAGAAGCCCTGGAGTGCAGAAATGCTCAAGTATTTCTTGGAGGAGGTGATGAAGCTGGAGCGGATGAATCCACAGATCGGGGATTACAGCATGCAACTGACCTACCTCAATACGCTGCTTTCTCTGCCATGGGAGCACTACACCCGCGACAATCACAATTTGGACAATGCAGAACGAGTGCTCAACAAAGACCATTATGGCTTGGACAAGGTGAAAGAACGTATCTTGGAACAGCTTGCCGTATTGAAGCTGAAGAACGACATGAAGTCGCCCATTCTCTGTTTGTATGGTCCTCCGGGGGTGGGTAAGACCTCGCTTGGACGCTCTATAGCCAAGGCGCTGAAGCGCGAATATGTGCGTGTGTCGCTTGGAGGCGTTCACGATGAGTCGGAAATCCGCGGTCATCGGCGCACCTATATCGGTGCTATGCCTGGGCGTATCATCAAGGGAATTGCTAAAGTCAAGTCCTCAAACCCCGTCTTTATTCTCGATGAAATCGATAAGATTGGTGTTTCGCACAACGGTGACCCAAGTGCTGCGCTACTGGAAGTGCTTGACCCTGAACAAAATATGGCGTTCCATGACAATTACCTTGACGTGGATTATGACCTTTCGAAGGTGATGTTTATTGCTACAGCCAACAATTTGGGCACCATTCCCACACCGTTGCTCGATCGCATGGAATTGATTGAGGTGAGTGGCTATGTTACGGAAGAGAAGATAGAGATTGCTCGCCGCCATCTGATTCCCAAGGAGTTGAAAGCCAATGGAGTCGATAAGAAGCGGGTGAAGATTTCTGATAAGGCCATCGAACTGATTATTGAGCACTATACCCGTGAAAGTGGGGTGCGCGAGCTGGAAAAGAAATTGAGCAAGGTGATGCGCAAGATAGCCGTGCGTATGGCTCGCGAAGAGGAGATCAAGCGGGTGGACGTTACACCCGAGAATTTGACGGAATTCCTTGGGGTCAAGGAGTTCAGCCGCGACAAGTATCAGGGCAATGATTATGCGGGTGTAGTGACAGGCTTAGCCTGGACCGCTGTAGGGGGCGAGATTCTCTTTGTTGAGACCAGTTTGAGCCATGGTAAGGGCGGTCAACTGACGCTGACTGGTAACCTGGGCGATGTGATGAAAGAGTCGGCTATGCTGGCCCTGGAATACATCAAGGCGCATACTTCGCTGCTCCAGATCAACGAAGAGCTGTTCGATCATTGGCACATTCACATTCACGTGCCCGAAGGAGCCATTCCTAAAGATGGCCCATCGGCTGGCATCACCATGGCTACCTCGCTGGCATCAGCCTTGACGCAGCGCAAGGTAAAGGCTGGTATTGCCATGACGGGTGAGATTACCCTGCGTGGCAAGGTACTTCCTGTAGGGGGCATCAAAGAGAAAATCTTGGCTGCTAAACGGGCTGGAATCTCTGAAATCATTCTCTGTCAGGAAAACCGCAAGGATATCGAGGAAATCAATGCAGACTACATCAAGGGGATGACGTTCCACTATGTGAGCGATGTGAAGGAGGTATTCAGTCTGGCCCTTACCAGTGAATTGGTGGACCACCCCATCGACTTTACCATCAAGAAGAAAGAGGAGGATAAAGCATGAAGTTCACCCTGCAACACGTTGACCCGCTGAGCAATGCCCGTGCGGGTGAAATCACAACCGACCACGGTACGATACAGACCCCCATCTTTATGCCTGTGGGTACCCTCGGCACCGTGAAGGGGGTCCATTTGACGGAATTGAAAGAGGATATCAAGGCACAGATTATTCTGGGAAATACGTACCACCTCTATCTTCGCCCTGGTTTGGAAGTCATTGAGCGCGCTGGCGGATTGCACAAATTCAATGGATTCGACCGTCCGATGTTGACTGACAGCGGTGGCTTCCAGGTCTTTTCGCTGGCTGGAATCCGCAAACTTCGAGAAGAAGGGGCTGAATTCCGATCCCACATCGATGGGAGCAAGCACATCTTTACGCCCGAAAAGGTAATGGATATTGAGCGCACCATCGGAGCCGACATCATGATGGCGTTTGACGAGTGCCCCCCTGGGGATTCTACATACGAGTATGCCAAGAAGTCACTTGGACTCACTCACCGCTGGCTGGACCGCTGCATAAAGCGCTTCAATGAGACGGAGCCTAAGTATGGCTATCAACAGTCACTTTTCCCCATTGTGCAGGGATGCGTATATCGTGACTTGCGTACGCAGTCGGCCGAGTTTGTCGCTTCGAAAGAGGCCGATGGCAATGCCATTGGCGGACTGGCTGTGGGCGAACCGGTGGAGAAAATGTATGAGATGATCGAACTGGTCAACGGCATTCTTCCCAAAGATAAGCCGCGCTATTTGATGGGAGTGGGCACTCCGGTCAATATCCTGGAGGGCATTGAGCGAGGTGTCGATATGTTTGACTGCGTCATGCCTACGCGCAACGGACGCAACGGCATGCTCTTCACCAAGCAGGGCATCATGAACATGCGCAACAAGAAGTGGGAGATGGACTATAGTCCCATCGAGGCCGACGGTGCATCGGTGGTCGATACGCTCTACAGCAGGGCGTACTTGCGCCACTTGTTTCATGCCGATGAGTTGCTCGCGCTGCAGATCGCTTCTATTCATAATTTAGCCTTCTACCTTTGGTTGGTCGGTGAGGCTCGACGCCACATCATCGAAGGCGACTTCACTCCTTGGAAGGCTCGCATGGTCAAGCAGCTGGCTCAGCGGCTCTGATGATGGGGCTATGAAACGATTGTCAAACTCATGAGGCTCTGAATCAAGAAATTGGATTATGAAAAAACTGGATTACTATATCATCAAAAAATTCCTTGGCACCTATGTCTTTGCCATTGCACTGATTATCTCCATCGCAGTGGTGTTCGACTTCAATGAGCGCATGGACCGTTTCATGCAGCACAATGCACCCTGGAGTGCCATCATCTTTGATTACTACCTCAATTTCATTCCCTATTTTGCCAATCTATTCAGTCCGCTGTTTGTCTTTATCTCGGTGATTTTCTTTACCTCCAAACTGGCAGAAAACTCTGAAATCATTGCCATGTTCTCCACGGGAATGAGCTTTAAGCGGATGTTGAAGCCCTATATGATTTCGGCTGCGATTATTGCAGTAACCACCTTCTGCTTGAGTGCATACGTCATTCCGAGAGGCAGCGTGACACGTATCAACTTTGAGGATAAGTACTACAAACCGCGCAAGAAGAGTACGGCACGCAATATTCAGCTGGAAGTGGATTCGGGCGTAATCGCTTACATGGAGCGTTATGAGGATTTCAGCAAGACGGGCTACCGTTTCTCGCTCGATAAGTTTGAGGGGAAGCAGCTGGTGTCGCACCTTACGGCACGTTCGATTACTTACGATACGACGGCCCTTCATCGCTGGACGGTGAAGGACTACATGATTCGCACGATGGATGGCATGAAAGAGAGCATCACGAAGGGCGACCGTATCGATACCACGCTCTTTATGGAACCAGCCGACTTTCTGATTACAAAGAATCAACAAGAGATGCTCACCAGTCCGCAGCTCAGCGTCTATATCGACCACCAGAAGCAGCGGGGTTTTGCCAATATCAAGGAGTTTGAGATTGAGTATCACAAGCGAATAGCCATGTCGTTTGCTTCCTTCATCTTAACGCTGATTGGCGTTTCGCTTTCGTCGCGCAAGAGCAAAGGAGGCATGGGCCTTCACTTGGGTGTGGGACTGGCCTTGAGTTTTTCCTATATTCTGTTTCAGACCATTGCTTCTACGTTTGCCGTCAATGGCAATGTGCCGCCTTTTATTGCGGTGTGGATTCCTAATGTGCTCTACGCATTCATTGCGTTCTACCTCTATCGGCGTGCACCGAAATAAGGGGAGGTATGCAGCCAGAGACTTAGCTGAGGAAATGCATCAGCCCAAACCCTCCATGCCAAGCAGCGTGATGAAGCCTGCTATCAGCGCGTAGGTAGCCTGTTTCTCATAGCCGTGAGCATGGGTTTCGGGTATCATCTCGTCGCTGGTCACGTAGAGCATGGCTCCTCCGGCAAAGCCGAGCATCAAGGGGAGCATCTGTTCGCTGGCAGCTCCGAGGGCATAGCCTATCCAAACTCCTACCACCTCAATCAAGCCGATGGCCAGCGATATCCATAAGGTACGCATGCGAGTCACTCCAGCCAATAGCAGCGGGGCAATGATGACCATGCCTTCGGGCACGTTTTGTAGCGAGATGCCCAGTGTCACGGCCCAAGGGTTGTCGCTCGTGGCAAAGCCGCTCATGCTTACGCCTGCTGCAATCCCTTCGGGTAGCTTGTGCAGGGCAATGGCCATGACGAAGAGCAGGATGCGATTCAGGTGACTGTTGTTGTGGTGTGTTTCGGGCTCCAAACCGGTAATGTGGTGCAAATGAGGAGTGAGCAGGTCGAGTAGATTGAGAAAGAAAGCTCCGCAGAGTGTGCTTAGAGCCACGATCCACCACCAGCAACCTTCGACTTGATCCAATGCGGGTACAATAAGTCCAATGGTGGAGGCTGCCAGCATAATACCCGCACAGTAACCCAGCAAAGTGTCGTTCCATTTATGGGGCAATTCTTTAATGAAGAAACCGGCCAACGAGCCGATAAGGGTAGCTCCGCAAAGCCCTGCAGCACTGATCCATACTTGATTCATTCGATTTTGTTTTTATGCGATTATATCCTGTTGGTTTATTATAAATTCACCCTGTTCGACCAGCATAGAAGATAGGGAGTTGGAGGAGTTGTTTTGGTGGGCAATATGGGTGGCTAAAATAGCACAACTCCTGCTTCGAGCAAGGCACTTTTGTCGAAGGGGGTACCGCTATCGTAACGGCGCGTCTGACTGTAACCGCTACCGGCAAAGAGCGACAGACGGGGATTGAGCTGGTAATGGAGTTGCAGTCGGCCTTGCAGGGCATAGAGGCTCTTGGGGTGGCCGTGATGCTTGTTGCTGAAGCTCTCAATGTGCCTGTAACCCAGGTCACCGCTCAAGCTGAACCCACCTGCGAGGGGGTATTCTACACCGGCTCGATAGAAGACCGAAGCATTGAACTTGCTGCCTACATGGCGATAACCGGTGCCCATACCAAGGATGGTGAACCAACGGTGGTTCTTGAAACGGGCTCCTACGTCGAAAGTAGAGTTGTTACCCACCCCCATCATGAGCTGATAACGTGTGCGCGGTGTGAGATTAACCAGTCCCAGCTGTGCACCGCGACTCAAAGAATCTTTCCGGTAGTTCACCAGGCCAATCTGTAGGCCCGTAACCCGTTTGGAAGCATTAAAGGGGGCTACTTGTACACCTTTCACAGTCCCTCCACAGAGATTCCCAATGCCCGACAGCTGCAGACCGTGCAGATTCTCACCCGTCACGTTGCCCAGCGGGGCCAGCTGAATGCCGTTCACTTTTAAGCCAGCGATGTTGAGCAGTCCAGCCATTTGCACGCCATTCATCGATTCGCCAGTCACATTGAGCAATCCACCAAGGCTGATGCCCGAGGAGTTGCCACCCGTAATCTGGGCCATTCCTCCAATCTGTACACCGCAACTCTTGTTGCCGCTGATGTTGAGTAAACCACCCAGACTGATGCCTTGCATCGCTTCGCCCGAGATGTTCACCAGACCACCAGCCATCAGGCCTTGAGCCTTGTCTCCGCTGATGTTGACCACTCCGGAGAGGCTGATGCCACGCAGATGGTCGCCGTTGATGTTGGTGATGCCAGCCAGCTGAATGCCTTGCATACTTTCGCCTGTTACGTTGGCTATTCCGCTGACCTGTAGGCCAATGGCATTGGTACGTGTAGCGTTGGCTAGCACGTTGACCGAAAGGCCGTTGAGTCGGTTCATGTATGAGACGAGGCCAATGTTCAGCCAAGTGGAGCTCACGGTATCGATACGCTGCGTAGCGATGCCTTTCCAGATGGAGAGATTAATGCCGCCACATGAGTTACGATGGTGGGGCTTCTGAGCAGAAAGTGCTCCTGCAGTAAGCAGGAGCACAAGGAGTGTGATATGATTCTTTTTCATTATTCGTTTTACAATACCTATTATATATACCTAATTGTATATCTTTGTGGGGATGAGCATCAACCTTTAGCCTCTTGGTAGAGGAAGCGTTTGATGCTCTTCTTGGGTGTTTTCTCAAACTCTTCGGGATAGATTTTCATTTTCGAAATCTGGCTGTAGGCCGGCAGTTCGGCGTTGAGGGCTATGCGGTTCTCTTCCATTACGCGCTCGATATCGGCATTGGTCAAGCCGTGAGCAAAGGCGTCGTCGAAGTCGGGGTAAACCAGACCCACGAGGCGCTCGTTCTGCTGCACGATGATGCTTTCGGCCACGTAGGGCATGTTATTGAGCTTGTCTTCAATCTCTTCGGGGTAGATGTTCTGTCCGCTGGGGCCCAGGAGCATGTTCTTGCTGCGGCCCTTGATGGTCACGTTGCCTTCGGCATCCATCAGTGCCAGGTCGCCCGTATGGAGCCAGCCGTCGGCATCAAGCACCTGAGCGGTGGCTTCGTCGTTCTTATAGTAGCCCAGCATCACGTTGGGGCCACGGGTCACAATTTCGCCAGGGATATTTTCTGGGTCGGGCGAGAGCACCTTGACCTCCATGCGGGGGGCTGCCTTACCGCAGGAGCCGGGCTTGAAGCGCTTCCAGTCTTCGTAGCAGATGATGGGTGCACACTCTGTCATGCCGTAGCCCACGGTGTAAGGGAAGTCAATCATGCGCAGGAACTGCTCCACCTCTTGGTTGAAGGCAGCACCGCCGATGATGATTTCGTAGAAGTTGCCACCAAATGCGCTGACCACCTGTTCGCGGATGGTGGTCTTGATTTTGTCGTTGATGATGGGGAGCTTCATGAGGAGCTTCATCGTAGGCGTTTCGAGCTTGGGGAGAACGTTTTTCTTAATAATCTTCTCAATGATGAGGGGTACAGCTACCACCAGGTGGGGCTTGACTTCGGCAAAGGCCTGGAAGATGATCTTCGGACTCGGGGTGCGGGTCAAGTAGTAGATGTGGCAACCACACGCAAACTCGTAGAGAAACTCAAAGGCCAGTCCGTACATGTGGGCCATGGGGAGCATGCTCACCAGTCGGTCGCCAGGGTGCATGGGGAGCACCTCGAAGGCAAACTTGGTGTTTGACCAGAGGCTCCGGTAGGGTAGCATCACGCCTTTAGAATAGCTCGTGGTGCCTGAGGTATAATTGAGCACGGCCAGCTCTTCGGGCTGATCTTTATGGTAGGCTACATGTTCGCGGCGGAAATTCTTGGGGTATTTCTGGCCAAACATGGCGTTGAGGTGCTCGCGGGCGTAGGTGACCTTGTCGTTGCGCGAAACGAGCAGCGTAAAGTCGTTCATCATGAAGATGCCTTGCAGCAGGGGCATGGCGCTCTCGTTGAGGTTCTCCCAGACCTGGTCACCCACAAAGAGCAGCTTGGCTTCGGAGTGGTTGACGATGTTGTGCACATTGTCCGCTTTGAATTCGTGCAGAATAGGTACCACCACGGCGCCGTAAGTCAGCGTGGCCAAGAAGGTGACTCCCCAGTGCGAACTGTTGCGTCCGCACACGGCAATTTTATCGCCTTTCTGAATGCCGCTGCTTTCAAAGATGATATGTAGTTTCTCTATCTTGCGGGCTACGTCCTTGTATTGCAGGGTGGCTCCCTTGTAGTCGGTCAAGGCGTCCAGGTCCCAATTCTTCTTTATGCTTTCCTCTATATAGGATAAAAAACTCTGCTCCATAATATTGCACATTTTGTTAGACAATGTGCAAATATAATAGTTCTTTAAGAAACAGCAAAGAAATATTGAACTTTTTTATCGTCTATCAGACAAAATAGCGTTTTATACACTATTTGACGCAAAACTGCTGCGCTGTAGCGCCATCCGAAGGGGGTCAGCGGTGGCACAGCGAGGAAAATTCGCAGAAAGCGCAGCGTGTGTCATCGTCAGTCTGGTCGAAGGGGATGCCGGGGGTGAATAGCTCTTCGAGCAGCTCTTGCAGCTGGTTGCGGAACTCCTCGTCGAGGGGACGGAAATCCTCTACGGGGGCCAGGGTGCTGCGTTCACCCATGACGATGGTGGGCGAATAGTCGTCGCTGGCGGCACGGTGGATGTAGAGCAGGGCTGGCGAGACGCGATACGAGGGATGACGGTGGGCCATCAGCGAGGCGTAGAGAAAGGCTTGCAGGGCATAGCCGGGGCGATCCTTGATAGGGGTGAAGAGCTGCTGCATCGAGCGCACGTTGCTGGGTGAACCACCCGTCTTGTAGTCGATGATGCGCAGGGTGCCCTCTTTGAGGTCCATACGGTCCACCTTACCGCCCAGAGTGAGGCGCAGCGGACCTTGGGGGGTGAGTACGGTAACGGTTTCGCTCACAGGGGTTTCCATGCCCTCCATGCTGAAGGGAGCATAGTGCAGGTCGTGGGTGAGCAGTTGGTGCAGATAGCCGCCAATTACTTCGCGGTTGATGAGCTGCAGTCCGTTGTAGGCAGGTTTTTCGGTGGGGGCTACTTGGAAGAAGAGCTCCTTGAAGGCGTGGTCCACGTACTGCTCGATGCGTTGGGGGTTGGAGAGCAGCTGTTCCAGGTCGCTGGTTTGCACCATCTTGCCATGGGCCGTAAGGTCAAGGTAAATCAGCTCTGCAGCGCGGTGAAAGATGTTACCGAAGGTGATGCTGTCAATCTCCGTGCTCACCTCGGGAGCTGGCTTGATACGGGCCACGAAGCGGAAGTAGAACTTCAGTCGGCAGTCCAAGTAGTGGTTGAGGGCGGTGGGCGAGAGCAGGGTGTGGCCCGGGAGGTCGGCGTTGTAGCGTTCCATCAAGAGATGGACCAGTTCGGGGGTCTTGTCGATGCAGATACGTGGCCGTTGGCCTGGTGCTTGACCAGCCTGCAGGGTGTAGCGATGGATGGGGTGTGAACTCTCGACGAGCAGTTGCAGCATGAAGCGCGACATCTCGCCGCGATTGAGCCCCTCGCTCGAGCTGTTGTAGCAGAGGGTGATGCGCTCAGCGCGTTGCAGCAGCCGGTAGAAGTAGTAGGCATAGACGCAATTCTTGTGGTCGATGGTAGTCATGCCGAAGGCTTTGCGCAGGTTATAAGGCACAAAGGATGCATCGCCTTCGTGCTGGGGCAGTTTACCCTCGTTTACGCTGAGCATCAGTAGGTTGCGGAAGTCGAGATTGCGCGTTTCGAGCACTCCCATCACCTGCATGCCGATGGCTGGTTCGCCATGGAAGGGGATGGTGGCGCCATTGAGCAGACGGTTGAGCAAGCGGCGGAAGGTGAGTGGATTGACGCGGCCGAAGGCTTGCTCCTGGGCCAGGGCGTAGAGGCGATTCACCAGCGTATAGCTCTTGAAGATGGCCTCGCGGTAGAGCTGGTCATAGAGCTGCTCGTGGTCATCAGACTGACGGTAGAGGGTGCTCACCAGGCGCAGCGCATCGATCAAGTAGTTACAGGTAGCTGCTATGCCACTCACGGGAGTGAAGAGTTGCTTCAGGGGTTCATCGGCTTGCAGCTCCGAGGGGAGGGGAAAGAAGCGATTGCGTGCCGTCAGCTCGCGTTCCAGTCGCTCGGCTGCGGGGGAGAGTTGGCGCACGTAGGGGTGGTTGAGCACAGGGCGCACGGCCTCGTAGAGGTAGGTGCCGCTGTCGGGGCGGTAGCCATCAATCTGCAGGGTGCAGAGTGCGTTGAGTAGGCTGAAGACGGGGGTCTGTGCCAAGGGATAGCCCATGGTGATGTTGACGTTCTCCACCTCGTTGGGTATGGCGTGGAGCACGGGTAACAGCAGCGATTCGTTGCAGAGCACAACGGCGTTCTCCTTCTCTGCGAAGGGGTGCTCGGTGCGGGTGGCATAGAGGCTACGTACCCAGCGCGTCAGGTAGCGGGCCTGGGCATTCTCAGTAGGAGATTCGATAAAGTCGATCTGCTTCGGTTGGCTCATGCAGTGGAAGTAGCTTTCGTCGAGCTGGTTGGGGAATGCCTTGAGGTTGCGCAAGATAAATTCCCCAGCTTCGTGCTGTGCCGAGAGCGTGGTGTAGTGCGGGTCGTAGTCCCAGTAGAAGAGCGCCTTTTCAGCACGATGCAGGGCGCTGAAGAGCTGCTGTTCCACCCGGTTGAGCACGTTGAAGCCCACGAACACGTAGCGGTCGTAGGGCATCTTGCTGACATCAAACTGCTCCATCACCTGCCGCTCCAGCATGCCCTCATAGGCCAATCCCTCTTGACTCAGTCGTTGCTTGAATTGGGTGTAGATGGGCAGCATGCGCTCCCACAGCGAGATAAACCGCTCCTTGAGCAGCGTGCGTCGCTCGGGCGAGAAGTTGCTGAAAAACTGGCTGATGGCCTCTTGCTGCTCAGGGCTGAGAAAGCTGTTGTCCTGGCTCAGGGCATGGAGCTCCTGCAGGTTGCTGAAGAGGCGGCTGGCATCAACCAGGTTCTTGTCGAGGTCGTCGAAGTCGCTGATGAGCAGTTCGCCCCAGAAGTAGAAGTCGTCGAGGCTCTCGTTGCGGCCAGTCTGTAGGATAAAGACCTGGTAAAGGCGACACACCAGTGTGATGGGGTCGGCCAGGGTAAGGGTTTGCTCCAGGGGATAGGTGGTGAAGAGCTCGTTGATAGTGAGGTAGGTGGGCGACCATACGGGGCGACTGCTCTGACGGGCCAGGTATTCGTTGAAGAAGAGGCCTGCACGCTTGTTGGGGAAGACAACGGCTGTGTGAGACAGGTCGGTACCTATCTTATGAAAGAGGTCTGAGGCTACTGTTTCGAGAAAGGGCTTCATAGCTTGACGTAGAGTTTATCTTGTTAAATAATTTCGATATTTATAAACCTTGTTTGTATAAGTTTTTCAATCATTAGTCAAGGGGTTGTGGCGTAAAGTGCACCTCTTCGATGCGTTCGGCATCTACATACCACAGGTAGCCCTTCATGGCGTGAGTGGGGTACCCCATGGCGGCGAGCAGCTGCATGTAGCCATTGACTTGACGCTGGTGGCTGGGGCGGGGCTGGCCGAACTTGAAGTCGATGACCACCACCTCGTCGTCGCGCATCAGCACGCGGTCGGGGCGGCGGTTGCAGAGGCTGTCGTGCTCCATCCAGAGTATGGTGCACTCGTTGAACAGGCGCCACGAGCCATCGAACCAGGGCTGCACCTGGGGGTGGTGCAGGGCGTGGGTGGCCAATTCCCGTAGCTCGTCGGCCTCGTCGGGGGTGGTCAGACCCTCCATCAGCAGCTGGTTGACGGCTTGGGGGATGTCGGCCTCACAGGTCACCTGCCGAAACAGTTCGTGCAGCAGCAGACCACGGTCGATGTAGCGCATCGCACTCTCCGCTTCGTCACGCCCCTGCAAGAAATCGGCCGAACGGTTGGACTGACGAAATTCCACCTCGTGTTTGAGCATCTCCATGGTGACCTGTAACGGCTCGGGCGGCGTACTGAAGGGATTGCCTTGCGAAGGCGGAGAAACGCGCTCCTGCGGGCTTAAAATGGCTTTTTCGGGGGCCTTATCAGCGGCCTGGGCGGCAGCCTTATCAGACGCCTTGTCAGACTCCTGGGCAAAGGCGTCGCTCAGCTGACCTAAAGCGTAGTAGGAGTGGTTCTGGTCGTAGTGTCCGATGTGGGTAGAAAACAGCTGGTGAACGCCATTCGTCAGCAGCTCGCCGATGGTGCCACCCTTGCCTTGGGTAAAGAGATAAAGGGTGCAACGGGCACGGGTCAGCGCCACGTAGAGCAGGTTCAAGCTATCTACCCAGAGCTGCTGCTGCTCTACGCCGTAGGCATCGGCATAGACCGACTGGCTCATGGCCGTACCGTAGTTCACGGGTACAAGCGGCAGTAGGTTATAGGGCTCCTCCTGGGGTTTGCACCACACCAGCTGGGTATAGGTCTCATTCTCCAGCTTCCAGTCGCAATAGGGTATCAGTACGTGCTTGAACTCCAGTCCCTTGGACTTGTGGATGGAGCAGATGCGTATGCCGTGGAGCGAGCCTGCGGCGATGGTCTTGCCCGAGAGGCGCTCGTCCCAGCACTGAAGGAACTCCAGAGGGTCGGACGAATGGTCTGTCAGGTATTCGCTGATGGTGTCGAGAAAGGCAAAGAGATAGGCGTCTTGGTCGGGAATCTGCTGCAGGCTGAAGAGCTCGTAGAGCGTCTCTGTCAGCTCGTAGAGGGGCATCATGCTGAGTTGCTCACGCTGGGCGATGAAGCGCTCTGGGAGCAGCAGAGCGGCCTCTCCGCGCATAAGCTGGTCGGAGTCGATGGCGGCTGATGTGGCCTCGGCATGTGGTCGCTGATGGCCTGCCACTACGAGGCGCTGGTATTGCAAGACCAGCGTGCGCAGGGTCACCTCGTCATCGGCGTTGGTCAGGTAGCGCAGGGCCTCTACGATGAACCTCACCGCTGGCGAGGCATCGAGGCGGAAGGCTTCGTCGCTCACCACGGGCAGCTGCAGCTCCTGGTCGATGAAGCTGGCCAACTGGGGTATCACGCGGTTCTTGCGCACCAAGATGGCGATTTCGTCGGGGGTGGCGCCCTGCTTCAGCAAGCGGCGGATGGAGGTGGCCAGCTGTTCGGTGGTCCACTCGTCGTAGCTCCAGGCGGTCCCCTGTTCCCCTTCGGTCAGCCAGCTGTAGCTGCTCACCTCTACGTAGCCCTCCTCCAGGGCGCGGGGCGAGAGTTGCTCCACGTCGGCATAGGCTTGGCGCAGGTTGCTGCAGGGGGTGCCTGTCAGCTCGATATGGTGGGCGTTGAGCTGCTCCACCAGCAGGGGGAAGAGGCTGTTGTTGAAGCGGATGATGCGGCTCATGCTGCGTCGGTTGGTGTTGAGCGTCTCCACGTGGATGGTGTAGGGCAGGCCACTCTCACGCCGGTTCTGCCGGTTGTCGCGCAGGTTGTTCAAGATGTTCCAGTCGCCGTTGCGCCAGCGGTAGATGCTCTGCTTCACGTCGCCCACAATCAGGCTGTCAGCGCCCTGTGCCAGCCCCTCGTCGAGCAGCAAGCGGAAATTGTCCCATTGCATGCGGCTCGTGTCCTGGAACTCGTCAATCATCACGTGGTTGAGCGTAGCACCCATCTTCTCGAAGATGAACGAGGCGTCGCCAGCTTGGGTCAGTCGGTGGAGCAGGGCGGTGGTATCGGCCAGCAGGAAGCGGTTCTGCTCCTCATTGAGGGTGCGCACCTCCTCGGCCAGGTGGTTGAGCAGCTGCAGTTCGCCCAGGTGCTGCAGCGAGAGCTGGCAGCTGTTGATGGTGCGCTCGGCCTCCTTGCGACGGCTCTCGGCCTGTGTGAGCAGGGGGATGAGCTCCTCTTGGGCCAGACGCTGAATCCGTTCGCGCTGCTTCGAGCTCTTGGTGACCCACTCGTCGGCGCTCTCCAGGCATTTGGTGAGCGTGGCGTTCGCCACCTTGGCATCGCTGAGTGTGCCCTCGGCTATCTTACGGAAGTAGCTGCTCACGCCGCGCTGACCGCCCTTGAGGTCGGCCGCGGTCAGCTGGTGGCGGTGCAGCAGGTCGTTGAACAGGGTGGCGTAGTGTGCCATCTCGTTGGCCAAGGTGCGCTGCTTCTCCTGAAGCAGTTGCTTGTACTGCTTCACGTAGCCCGGTGTAGCCAGGCAGCGGCGCAGCTGTTCGCCCCGTTCGATATACTCCTCGCTGAAGATGTTGCGGCCAAACTGCTCCACCTCGGCCGTCACGTTCCAGCGGCGGTTCTGCTCGATGCGCTCGCCGATGTACTCCATCAGCCAGTGGAGCACGGGCGAGGCGGGGGTGAGCTTCTGCATCATGCTCTCCACGGCGTCGGCCATCACGCGGTTGCTGTCCAGCTCCACGGTCAGCCCCGGGTTGAGCTCGAGCTCGCGGCTGAGGTTGCGCATCACCGACTGAAAGAAGCTGTCGATGGTCTCCACGCGGAAGCGGCTGTAGTCGTGAACCAGGGCGTTAAGGGCCTGTGATGCACGCTGGCGTATCTCCTGCTCGCTCATTTCGGCGGGGAGAAGGCTTTGCAGCACGCGCACGTAGGGGTCGCTGTCGGTCAGCCCCATGCTGATGCCGTAGAGCTGGCTCAGGATGCGCTCCTTCATCTCGGCCGTGGCCTTGTTGGTGAAGGTGACGGCCAAAATCTGTCGATAGGCCCGCGGGTTGAGCAGCAACTGCTTGATATATTGTACGGCCAGGGTGAAGGTCTTGCCCGAACCGGCCGAGGCTTTGTAGATGAGTAGTTCCATAAGCTATGATAATCGCGATTGGTCGGGCAAATATAGCCAAAAGATTGTTTCGCGCCAAATGTTTGGGCAGAAAATTTCCAGCGCCGTATCGTCTCCTCTGAGGGAGGGTAGGTTGGGACCATAATTCATCGATATGCACACATTTCGGGATGTCAAAATATGCGTGTGCTTGCTGGATAGGAGAGTGGTTTCAGTAGGTTTCAGTTTCAGTTTTGTTTTTTGGACTATGCATCGGGGTAATGGTAGAAGATGAT
>CAMCUZ010000020.1 GCA_945879145.1 uncultured Mediterranea sp. | reverse complement strand
AATGGCTCTTGTAACACTGTCTACTGTTCCAGTTAATAAAGAGAAAAAGTGTCTAGTGAAATCAGGAAAAGACAAGGCGCTACTACTTCTTGCTAAAGTAAGTACTTCTGCATCGGCAAAGTAAGTACTACTTCATTGCCAAAGTAAGTACTACTGCATCGGCAAAGTAAGTACTACTTCTTTGATCAAGTAAGTATAATAGAAGAGGCCAATGCCTTGGTAGTGGCATTGGCCTCTTCTGTGATGTGGGGTTGAATCCGTCTCGCTGCTTACTTGGCGTAGCTTACGGCGCGTGTCTCGCGGATGACGGTAATCTTTACCTGACCAGGGTAGGTCATTTCGTCCTGTATCTTCTTGGCGATTTCACCCGAGAGGTTCTCGGTCTGCTTATCGTCAATCTTGTCGGCACCTACAATAACGCGCAACTCGCGACCGGCCTGGATGGCGTAGGTCTTTGTTACACCAGGATAAGACATGGCCAGCTGCTCCAGATCGTTGAGGCGTTTGATGTAAGCTTCTACAATCTCACGACGTGCACCCGGACGTGCGCCCGAGATAGCATCGCACACCTGAACGATGGGGGCAAGCAGGGTATTCATCTCCACTTCGTCGTGGTGCGCACCGATGGCGTTGCAGATATCAGGTTTCTCCTTGAACTTCTCAGCCAACTTCATGCCGTAGAGAGCGTGCGGCAGTTCGGGTTCTTCATCAGGCACCTTACCTATATCGTGCAGCAAACCGGCACGCTTGGCTTTCTTGGGGTTTAGACCCAGTTCTGAGGCCATTACGGCACAGAGGTTAGCCGTTTCGCGAGCATGTTGCAACAGGTTCTGACCGTACGACGAGCGATACTTCATCTTACCGATGATGCGAATCAGTTCGGGATGCAGGCCGTGGATGCCCAGGTCGATGGTGGTACGTTTACCCGTCTCGATAATCTCTTCTTCCACCTGTTTGCGTACTTTGGCCACCACCTCTTCGATGCGAGCGGGGTGGATACGCCCATCGGTTACCAGTTGATGCAGGGCCAGGCGAGCGATCTCGCGGCGAACAGGGTCAAAGGCGGACAGCACGATGGCTTCAGGTGTATCATCTACTACAATTTCCACACCAGTAGCTGCTTCGAGGGCACGGATGTTTCTACCTTCGCGGCCAATGATACGTCCCTTGATTTCATCGCTTTCGATATGGAATACGGTTACGCTGTTCTCGATGGCCGTTTCTGTTGCCACTCGCTGGATGCTCTGGATGACGATGCGCTTTGCCTCCTTACCAGCAGTCAGCTTGGCATCATCCATGATGTCGTTGATGTAGCTCTGGGCTTGCGTCTTGGCCTCCTCCTTGAGGGATTCCACCATACGTTCCTTGGCCTCTTCGGCCGAAAGACCAGAGATGGCTTCCAATTTCTCAATCTCTTGACGTTGCAGGTGTTCCAGTTCCTCCTTCTTCTTATCTACGATGGCGATTTGCTGCTCCAGGTTTTCCTTGATGGCTTCGGTCTCCTGCTTTTTGCGCTGCAGCTCCTCTTGGCGCTGGTTGAGCACCAGTTCGCGTTGCTTGATTTTGTTTTCAGCCTGCTGAATCTTTTGATTGCGCAGGGCCACTTCTTTCTCCAAATCAGCCTTTTTGTTCAGGAACTTCTCCTTGACTTCCAGTAACTTATTCTTCTTTATTACTTCGGCTTCGGCTTCAGCATCTTTGATGATGGCGTCGCATTTCTTCTTCAATCCTTTTTTGAAGAAGAGGAATGAGGCCAACCCACCGACGATGAAGCAAGCTGCTGATAACCCAATTGTTATGATCATACTCATCTTACTAAATTAATTAATGTATATAAATAAAAAAGCACCGCAGGAAAGGCGTCGTCCTGTAGCTGTTGTTGGGGCTGCGGAACGCCACTTTTCTCACAGTGCGTGTAGTTTCGTTATTTAAACCTTTCGGCTATGGTGGGCCGAGGCGTTATGTTTTTCCTGGCATTACTCTTCTGAGTCGTTCTCTGCGGCCGGTTGGGGCCGGTTGAGCTGGTCAAAATAGCTGTCCAACATCTGGCTCAACGCTGCAATTCGATGTACAAAGGGAGCCGTGTCGTTGCGCTGACTGTTCTGCAGGTTCTCCAGGGCAAACTGATAGGCCACCATGGTGATGAGCTGTACAGTACTCTGGTTAGGAAAGTGACTCCTATACGCATTCAAACGGGTCTCCACTTGCTTGGCGGCGCTCCTCACGATTTCCTCCTCCTCCCTGTTGATGGTCAGCGGAAAGCTGGAGCCTGCCATTTGCAGGTTGATTCTTATCTTATCGTTCATACATCCACTTCATTTTATTGGTTCAATAAGGCGATGCATTTATCGACTTCACGCACTAACTTTGACAATCGCTGTTTGGTCTCTTTCACGTCGCTGCCTTCAAGGCTGATTGTCATTGCTGATTTTAGATTGGAATATTGGCGTTCCAATCGATTGTTGTCTGCTGTCAGTTGCCTTAATTCCTCATCTTTTTGCTTTAAAAGATGCCTGAGCTGCGCGTTTTCCTTCTGCTGTTGGTCGTGCAGAAAGAGCAAATGGCGCAGTTTGGTTTCAAAGGTTTCTAATAGCTTCTTTTCCTCATCTGTCATGGTTACACCAATTTCTAAGCCAAAATTGTACACAAAATTACGATTTTGTTGGTAATCTCCAAAATTTTTTGCAAATAATCTGCAATTTTTTTTCGTTTTTGCTCTTTTTGGACCTAGCAGAAGCTGATTTGGATGGGCGTGATGTGCAAATAGGGTGGCTCAGGGTCTGTTTTGTTCATAACCATACACTTCGCGGTAGAGGGTGCTTTTCACCTCTTCGTATGCTTCGGATTCGTGAAGTTCCCCCCAGACCATGAGGTGCATGGGTAGCATGGAGTCACCTGGCCGATAGGGGGGCTGCAGGTAAGGGGTGGTCCAGAGCTTAAAGCCATGGCGCTGGTAGAATCCAATGCGCCGGCGAGCCATCTCTTCCTGGGGCTCTTCCACCTCCAGCACAATAGGACGCTTGAGCTGGTGTTGCAGTAGTTGGAGTAGGTGTCCACCGTAGCCTCCGTTGCGTGCATCGGGCGAAATGGCCAGATGCTCTACGTAGCAGAAGCGGTCAAAGTCCCAATGGGTTACTAATCCCACGGGCTGTCCATCGTCCAGAATCACCTGGTTGTGGAAGGCTTGCTTTTCGTCGGTAAAGCGTTTCCATTCTGCCAAGGGGCGATACTCTTCGGCGGGAAAGGAAAGGGTGAGCAACTGCTCTACAAAAGGATAATAGGGTGAGTGGCTGCTGGCGAGCTGTTTAATTTCCATCATATCTGAAACAAGGGAGATAGGTTATCGGGGTATAAAAATTGTCTCTCAAGATAAAGAGCCAGGTATGTCAACATAAAAGGCAAAGTATCTCAACATACTTTGCCTTTTATCTTAAGATACTTTTCGAAGGCTATTATTCGGTATAGAACTCAATCAGTCGGCGCAGGGCGCGTTGGCATACGGGGCAGAATTCGGGGTTCTCATTAGTACGCATGCGGCAGTTGTAGGCGGGGCGGTAGATGCCTTTGGCTGAGTAGCCACCACCTTCAAATACGCCTACGGGGTATTTCTCTTTCTGATTAATCGGTGTGGGATTGGGGGTGCCTTTAGGCAGCATATCTTTCCACTTGGAGTCGAAATTGACTTGTGTAGTAATGTTCTGTTCCCAAGGCTCAATGTCGAGGGGATAGGTGTCGGTCATCACGTCGTTGTCGTAGAAGTACTCATCAGCCAGTCCGCCAAAGCTGTGGCCGAATTCATGCACCACTACGGGACGGAACATGGGATGATGGGCTGTCGTCAGGGTATAGGAGTTGTAGATACCACCGCCACCATACTCATCGGTGTTGGCCAGAATGATGATGTGCTCGTAGTCAATGCCCGCCAGAGCATCGTGAATCGACTTCACCTGTAGTGTAGTGAGGTAGCGGTCAGAGTAGAAGGTGCTGAAGTGTGACCCAAAGGCCGTCTGCTTCCATTCACCGAGCCGCGGTACGCTCACACCTGAATCGAGTGAGGGGGAAGCCACGGCTACTACGTTGAAGCGGCTCTTCATGCTCTTGAACGGTTCGTGGTCGAACAGGGCATCACAAGCCACCTGGGCATCCTTGTAGAAGAGTTCCATCTCGTCGGCCGTATAGCCTTCGGCACAGATAGCTACATCCACACAGCGGTCGGGGTTGCCGCTCTTGAGCAGGTACTTATGGGGTGTGATACGTTGGCCCATGGCATGAATCAGAATGTCTTTGGGATCTACACGATGCGTCATTGCGCTAATCACCTCATGGCGTGCGTTGAGCAACGACACCTTCACTTTCACCGGCTGTTTGGGGTAGGGCACCAAGAAAGTGGCCTCGAATGAACGGCGAGTGGTCTGCGCCTCATCGGTGGAGAGCCATTCACTGAAGAGTGAAGAGAAGGAGGTGCGGTAAATAATTTGGCCGGTTGCTTCATCGCTCACCTCTACTTGACCGTTGCCTTCGAGGGGCAGTTCGCCTAGGCGGTGCTTGCGCCCAGCCCATCCCTCCCAGCTGGAGAGCTTGTCAAGGCTGATTTCTTGTGTTGTCGCATCGCCGGTAAACAGATAGTCCATACGCAGACTTTTCTCCTCAAAGAAAGCCGTGAACTCTTGAGCATGGTTGCTCATGCAGAGGGCAACCAGTAGGAATTGAATCAGAAATAGACGTTTCATAAATGTAGTTTGGATAGGATTTGCATATTTATTAATATGGTGCGAAGATACGACAAAAAGCTGAAACTGCAATTTTTTTTCAAGAAAAGTTGGAAAATGGTGCTGGATTGAGGATTTTTGCGTAACTTTGCAACTGCACTAAACTTTTAAACAGTAACAGTAATGGGACATCAGTTGGATTCATTAGACGAACAGATATTAAAAATGATTGCGGGTAATGCCCGTATTCCTTTTCTGGAGGTGGCCAGAGCCTGTAACGTGTCGGGAGCGGCTATCCATCAGCGTATCCAGAAGCTTACTGGATTAGGCATTCTTAAGGGATCGGAGTATGTGATTGACCCTGAGAAGATAGGGTATGAAACCTGTGCGTACGTGGGTATTTATCTGAAAGACCCCTCTACGTTTGATGAGGTGACCCGTGCGTTGGAACTGATTCCCGAGATAGTGGAGTGTCATTTCACTACGGGCAAGTATGACATGTTCATCAAGCTGTATGCACGCAACAACCATCACCTGCTCAGCATTATTCACGATAAGTTGCAGCCGCTGGGCCTGTCGCGCACAGAGACGCTTATCTCCTTCCACGAGGCCATTAAGCGTCAGATGCCCATCTTGACCAATGACGAAGAGGAGTAACTTCTGTTGATTGGCAGAGCGAAATACGGCGTGTAGTTTAGCGGCGTTGGTAGGTTACAAACGCATATTCGTAGGGGTGCTTCTCATCTTTCGGTTGAGGCACCCTCTCTTTTTCTACCCATACGTTGGGGTCAATCTCGGGGAAGTAAGTATCCACCTGAGTTGCTTCGGCTTCAATCTCGGTCAGACAGAGCTCATCGGCTAGGGGTATGGCTTGTTGGTAAAGGCTGGCTCCACCGATGATATAGACCTGCTCTTCGGGAGCACAGTGGGTCAGCGCTTCGTTGAGCGAGGAATAGCGTTCCGCTCCAGGAAATTCTAGAGCAGGGTTACTGCTCAGTACCAAGTTGCGTCGGTTGGGCAGGGCCCCTTTAGGTAGTGACTCAAAGGTGCGTCGTCCCATCAAGATGGTATGTCCGGTGGTGAGGGCCTTGAAGCGTTTCAGGTCGTTGGGTAGCCAGAAGAGTAACTTGTTCTGGTACCCGATGCCGCGGTGGCGGTCAATGGCAGCAATGATACTGAGCATATTTTTAGTGATTAGTGTTTAGTGATTAGTGATTAGTGTTTCGTGATAAAAAACACAGATTGCACAGAGTCTATATTCAATTCAAATTGTTAATGAATAATCCGTGCAATCTGTGGCTCTTATCTTTTACTCGTAGCTTGTAGCTCGTAGCTCATAGCTTGTAGCTCATAGCTCCTACACAGATACTTTGCCTGCGATGTGAGGGTGGGGGTTGTAGTTTACCAACTCAAAGTCTTCGTACTTGAAGTCGAAGATGTTTTTCACCTCGGGGTTAAGCTTCATCTGTGGCAACTCTCTCGGTTCGCGGGTCAGTTGCAGTTTCACCTGTTCCAAGTGGTTCAGGTAGATGTGTGCATCACCTAAGGTGTGGATAAAGTCTCCGGCCTTCAGTCCTGTAACCTGTGCCATCATCTGAAGCAGAAGAGCATACGATGCGATGTTGAACGGTACACCGAGGAAAATGTCGGCACTCCGCTGATAGAGCTGTAGGCTCAACCGTCCGTTGGCTACATAGAACTGGAAGAAGGCGTGACATGGAGGCAGATTCATGTGATCGAGGTCGGCTACATTCCATGCACTCACAATGATGCGTCGCGAGTCGGGGTTATGCTTGATGGTCTCTACTGCCTCACTGATTTGGTCTATAAAACCTCCGTCGTATGTAGGCCAGGAGCGCCATTGGTAGCCGTAGATGTGTCCCAGGTCGCCGTTAGCATCTGCCCATTCATTCCAGATTCTCACACCATGTTCCTGGAGGTACTTCACGTTAGTGTCGCCCTGAAGGAACCAAAGCAGTTCATAGATGATGGATTTCAGATGCAGCTTCTTCGTGGTGAGGCAGGGGAATCCCTCCTCCAGATTGAAGCGCATCTGGTGTCCAAACACACTGATGGTACCTGTTCCAGTACGGTCGCTCTTCTCACAACCTTCGGTGAGGACGCGGTTCAGTAGGTCGAGATATTGTTTCATTTATCTCCCTTTATCTCCTTATTATATTAATACATCGTCAACAGAATCATCTGTCCAGCCAAAATACGCAGGAACATGGTGAGCGGATAGACCGTAGAGTAGCCTACTGCGGGGGCATCGTTGCCTGCTGTTTGGTTGCTGTAAGCCAAGGCGGGTGGGTCGGTGTTGCTACCAGCAATCAGACCCATCAGGGTGAAGTAGTTGATCTTGCAGTACCAGCGGGCAATCAAGCCAATGATGAGCAGGGGAATGACTGTAATCAGGAAACCGTAGCCCACGTAGAGCAAGCCGCTACCCTCTACCACCGTCTGCACAAAGTGCTCACCTGCTTCAATACCCACACTGGCCAGGAAAAGTACAATACCGATTTCGCGCAGCATGAGGTTGGCACTCATCGTGGTGTAGGTCACCAGGTGCATCTTGTAGCCAAAGCGGCCGATCAAGATGGCTACTACCAGCGGACCACCTGCCAGACCCAGCTTGACTGGTGTGGGCATGCCAGGGATGGCAAACGGCAGACTGCCAAACAAGATACCCAGGAAGATACCTACGAAGATGGTGATAATGTTCGGTGTGTCGAGTCGTTTCAGTTGGTTGCCCAGCACGTTGGATACACGATCTACGGCATCCTGTTGTCCGACTACCATCACGCGGTCGCCCACTTGCAGGGTCAGGTTCGGATCGGCAAACAGGTCCATACCCGAACGGTTGACGCGGGTGATGTTGACACCATACATGCTACGGAAGTGCATATCGCCCAGCTTCTTACCGTTGATTTCAGATTTCGTAATCAAGATGCGTCTAGACACCATCGGCATATCTTGTTTCTCCCAATCCACTTGAATCTCGCGTCCGATAAACGCCGTTACGGCTGGTGCATCCTCTTCGCTGCAGACGATGAAGAGCTGGTCGCCGATGTTGAACGTTGTTTCATGATTCGGAATGCTGACATGCCCTTCGTGGCGGATGCGCGAACAGACAAACGGACGGCCCAGGAACTCCTTGACCTTGATGAGTGTCTTGCCTGAGATGGACTCGTTGCGAACCTCCAGATGCAAGATGTGTGGCTTGTGTTTGTTACCGCTCTCCTTGGCATGCAGCTCTTCTTCTTCTTTCTTGAAGTTTACGCGGCAGATGTAGCGTACGGCGATGATGGAGCCGATAATGCCCACAACACCCAGCGGATAGGCACAGGCATAGCCTAAAGCAATCGGATCACCGGTATAATTGAGCTGGTTCAGCGCTTCATTGGCAGCACCCAGACCTGGGGTGTTTGTCACGGCACCATACAGAATGCCCACAATCATCGGCAGGGGAATCGTGCCGTCGGCAAAGTAGATGATGAGTGCCGTAGCAATGTTGAGCACAACGATGCCCAAAGCCAGGGCGTTGAGTGTCATGCCTCCCTTCTTGAACGAGGTGAAGAACGACGGGCCCACTTGCAGACCGATGCAGAATACGAAAAGTATCAGTCCGAACTCTCGGATAAAGTGCAGAATGTGTGTATCGCCCGTAAAGCCGAAATGACCCATCAAGATGCCCATGAAGAGCACAAAGGTCACTCCCAACGACACACCGAAGATCTTGATTTTGCCCAGCAGCACGCCTGCGGAAATCACGAAGGCGTAGAGCGCTACAATATGGGCCACAGACGAAGGATCCCAAAGAAGTGTTTGTAACCAGTCCATAAAAATAAAGTTAAAAGTGAAGTTATTCTTGAAAATGCCTGCAAAGGTACAGATTCTGTCGCAGCTGAGCAAGATGTAGGTATAAAAATATCTAAATTGTGTGCTATCTCATACATTATTTATATATTTGCATGTCCTTAAGCAGAATGGGGACAGAAAGCGTATTTATCCAACTACACTTTTTTAATTTTAGATAAACTATGGCAGACAAAAAAGAAAAACTCTTCTCCGACTTTCAACCCGTCTCTACTGAACAGTGGATGGAGAAAGTGACGGCCGACCTTAAAGGCGCTGATTATGAGAAGAAACTCGTTTGGAAAACAAACGAAGGTTTTAAAGTGAAACCCTTCTATCGCATGGAGGACCTTAAAGGGCTTAAGACCACAGAGGCGCTTCCTGGCGTATTCCCTTATCTCCGTGGAACGAAGAAGGATGGCAACGAATGGCTCGTGCGTCAGGAAATTCGTGTAGAGTCTCCTGCTGAGGCCAACGCCAAGGCAAAGGATATCCTCAACAAGGGGGTAGATTCCCTCTCCTTCCACATCAAGGCCAAAGAGCTGTGCGAAGCCTATCTCGAAACGCTGCTCGATGGCATCTGTGCCGAGTGTGTAGAACTCAATTTCTCTACCTGTCAGGGACACGTGGTGGAGCTGGCCCAACTGCTGGCTGCCTACTTTAAGCGTCACGACTACGACCTGACTAAGCTCCGTGGCTCCATCGGCTTCGACTACATAGGCAAGATGCTCACTCGCGGCAAAGAGAAGGGGGATCTGGTGGCTACGGCCAAGGCCCTGATTGAGGCTACAGCTGAACTGCCCAAGTATCGTGTAATCAACGTCAATGCCCTGGCACTCAACAATGCTGGCGCATATATCTACCAAGAGTTGGGTTATGCTTTGGCCTGGGGTAATGAATACCTGCAGCAGCTCACCGATGCAGGCCTACCTGCCGCTCTTGTAGCCAAGAAGATAAAGTTCAACTTCGGTATCAGCAGCAATTACTTCCTCGAAATGGCCAAATTCCGTGCAGCCCGTATGCTGTGGGCCAATATCGTGGCTACCTATCAGCCCAAGTGCCTGCGCGACTGTCCTAACAAGGGGCCTGAGGGTGAATGTCGCTGTGCAGCCAAGATGCAGATTCATGCTGAGACCTCTACGTTCAACCTGACCCTGTTTGATGCCTACGTCAATCTGCTCCGTACGCAGACCGAGGCGATGAGTGCAGCGCTGGCCGGAGTGGATTCAATGACGGTAGTACCCTTTGACAAGGCCTACCAGACCCCAGACGACTTCAGTGAGCGCTTGGCACGCAATCAGCAGTTGCTCCTCAAGGAGGAGTCGCATTTTGACAAAGTGGTCGATCCTGCAGCAGGCTCTTATTACATTGAAAACCTTACCGTAAGCATTGCTGACCAGGCTTGGAAACTCTTCTTGGCAGTTGAAGACGAAGGTGGCATGTATGCCGCCGTCAAGGCAGGCAAGGTACAAGATGCGGTGAACGAGAGTAATGCCGCTCGCCATGCTGCTGTAGCTAAGCGTAAGGAGATTCTGTTGGGCACCAACCAGTTCCCCAACTTTACGGAGAAGGCTGATGGCAAACAGCCTGTTGAGGCAACCTGCTGTTGCGGTGGCAAGGAGCATTCCTGCGAGAAAGACACCAAGGTGCTCGACTCCAGTCGTGCTGCCAGCGAGTTTGAGGCGCTGCGTCTAGAGACGGAGCAGAGTGGTAAGCGGCCCAAGGCCTTCATGCTGACCATTGGTAATCTGGCTATGCGGCAGGCTCGTGCCCAGTTCTCGTGCAATTTCCTGGCCTGTGCAGGCTATGAGGTAGTGGACAACTTGGGATTTGCCACGGTGGAAGAGGGTATCGAAGCCGCTCTGGCTGCCAAGGCAGACATCGTGGTGCTCTGCTCGAGCGACGATGAGTATGCCGAATATGCTATCCCTGCTTTCCAGTCCCTGGCTGGCCGTGCCATGTTTGTGGTGGCCGGTGCTCCTGCTTGCATGCCTGAACTGCAAGCCGCAGGTATTGAACACTTCATCCATGTCCGCGTTAACGTTCTGGAGACCTTGAAAGCATACAATAAGATTTTATTATAATCGCAGAAACCATGAGACAGAATTTTAAAAATCTCGATATCTATGCTGCCTTCCAGCCCACTGATGGTGTGGAGTGGCAGAAAGCCAACGGCATCCAGCCCAACTGGAAGACGCCCGAACACATTGAAGTGAAGCCGGTTTATACCAAGGAAGACCTCGAAGGAATGGAGCACCTGGACTTTGCTGCTGGTATTCCGCCCTACCTCCGTGGTCCCTACTCCGTGATGTACACCCTTCGTCCTTGGACTATCCGTCAGTATGCTGGATTCTCTACGGCCGAAGAGTCAAACGCATTCTATCGCCGTAACCTGGCTAGCGGTCAGAAAGGACTCTCTGTGGCCTTCGACCTGCCTACTCACCGTGGTTACGACCCCGACAATGAGCGTGTGGTAGGTGATGTGGGTAAAGCGGGCGTATCCATCTGCTCGCTTGAGAATATGAAGGTGCTTTTCGATGGTATTCCCTTGAACAAGATGTCGGTATCTATGACGATGAACGGAGCCGTACTGCCTGTGATGGCCTTCTACATCAACGCCGGACTGGAGCAGGGAGCTAAGCTCGAAGAGATGGCAGGAACCATACAGAATGACATCCTCAAGGAGTTCATGGTGCGTAACACCTACATCTATCCTCCTTCGTTCTCGATGAAGATTATTAGCGACATCTTTGAATATACCTCGCAGAAGATGCCCAAGTTCAACAGCATCTCCATCTCCGGCTATCACATGCAGGAGGCTGGCGCTACGGCCGACATTGAGTTGGCCTATACGTTGAGCGATGGTCTGGAATATCTGCGTGCCGGTGTGGCTGCAGGACTAGACATCGATGCTTTTGCACCCCGACTCTCTTTCTTCTGGGCCATTGGAACCAATCATTTCATGGAGATTGCCAAGATGCGTGCCGCTCGTATGTTGTGGGCCAAGATTGTGAAGCAGTTCAATCCCAAGAACCCCAAGTCGTTGGCTTTGCGTACCCACTCGCAGACCTCAGGCTGGTCGCTCACTGAACAGGACCCCTTCAACAATGTAGGACGCACCTGTATCGAGGCTATGGCTGCCGCCCTGGGTCATACCCAGTCGCTTCATACGAATGCACTCGATGAGGCCATCGCCCTGCCTACCGACTTCTCGGCTCGTATTGCGCGTAATACGCAGATTTACATCCAGGAAGAGACCAATATCTGCAAGAACGTGGATCCCTGGGGTGGTTCGTATTACGTAGAGTCACTTACCCATGAGATTGCCCACAAGGCGTGGGAGCACATTCAAGAGATTGAAAAGCTGGGCGGCATGGCCAAGGCTATTGAAACCGGCATACCCAAGATGCGCATCGAAGAGGCTGCGGCTCGTACGCAGGCTCGTATTGACAGCGGTGCACAGACTATCGTTGGCGTGAATAAGTATCGCTTGGAGAAAGAGGCCCCCATCGACATCCTCGAAATCGATAATACCGCTGTGCGTCAGGAGCAGATTGAGAACCTCCGTCGTATCCGCGAAGGCCGCAATCAGGCTGAGGTGGATAAGGCTCTTGAAGCCATTACAGAGTGCGTAAAGAGCGGTAAGGGTAACCTGCTTGAGCTGGCCGTAGAGGCAGCTCATGTAAGGGCCACCTTGGGTGAAATCTCCATGGCTTGTGAGAAGGTAGTAGGACGTTATAAAGCAGTAATTAGAACGATATCAGGCGTGTATTCATCAGAAAGTAAAGCAGATGCCGACTTCGAGAAGGCCTGCAAGTTGTGCGAAGAGTTCGCAAAGAAGGAGGGCCGTCAGCCCCGTATCATGATAGCTAAAATGGGTCAGGATGGCCATGACCGTGGTGCCAAGGTGGTAGCTACGGGTTATGCCGACTGTGGATTCGACGTGGATATGGGGCCGCTCTTCCAGACTCCTGCTGAGGCCGCTCGCGAGGCTGTTGAGAATGATGTGCACGTAGTAGGTGTCTCTTCGCTGGCTGCTGGTCACAAGACCCTTGTACCGCAGATTATCGAAGAGCTGAAGCGTCTGGGCCGCGAAGACATCATTGTGATTGCTGGAGGTGTGATTCCCGCACAGGATTATGACTTCCTTTATAAGGCTGGTGTAGCCGCTATCTTTGGTCCTGGTACCAATGTGGCTCATTCAGCCTGTCAGATTCTCGAGATCCTGCTCAGCGAAGCGTAGTCACGCTGTGCTATCTCCATGGTCTGTATGACCGTAGCGTAGGATATATAGCAAGTCACCTTGAACGGTTGTTTAGGGTGACTTGCTTTTATTTATCTTCTCCCCAAAGCTGTTCTCTGTTCTGTTATGGTACAATGAACCGGAACTTTGTTAGCTGCAATCGTTTGCGTCTATAAGGTGTGAATTATTCCTTTCCCAAAGCCTGCGCAATGGATTATTGCGTAACTTTGTGGCTGGATTTATTGTCGCACTTAATTTAGTATCATGATTGTTAAGCGTATGAAGATTTTAAAACAGTTCTCTTTTCTCCTCTTTTGTTTGCTGATGCTTGTAGCTGCAGCGTGTAGTGATGGTAATGGCATTGCCGATGAACCGACGCCCGACCCGAAACCGGATCCGGACCCTACGCCTGAACCAACCCCTGAGTGGGTGGCTGTGAGTGCCAATCCCGACAAGTGGGATGGCGAGAAGCGTGCAGCGATCAGCTATCAATTGTTGGTCTATTCGTTTGCTGACAGTAACGGCGACGGCTATGGCGACATCAATGGCTTGATTTCGAAACTGGATTACATTCAGTCCCTTGGCATCAAGGCCATTTGGCTATCGCCCATCCATCCATCACCCAAGTATCATGGTTATGATGTGAAGGACTATGATGCCGTGAACCCCAAATTTGGTACTGCTGCAGACTTCGACCGCCTCATTACGGAGGCCCACAACAAGGGTATCAAAATCTATCTGGACTTTGTGCTCAACCACACCAGCACGGAGCATCCTTGGTTCCTGGCTGCCAAAGAGGCATTGGCCAACGACACAGAAAGCCCCTATATCAATTATTACTCCTTCTCAACAGATCCGGCCAAGGATATTGCTGACGGTAAGATTGAGATGATTGCTAGTGAAGGGGCTAGTGGTTACAATAGTGGTGAATGGTATAGTTTGAATTCTGACCGCGTGACGGGTGTATATACCTTTGTACTTGATTGGTCCAATCCTTCGAAGCCAACTGTCACCGTGACTGAAGGGGGAACAGTGGATGCTGACAACCCAGATACCGGTACTAAGGATGCCAAATATATTTGGTATGGTAAGGATGTCTGCAAAAAGTTCTACGATAAGGGGAATGGAAAATATCAGCTTACTGTAAACCTTGATACCGATTGGGGTTTCCTGATTCGTACCAGCAATACGACTTGGGATGGTGGTACGAAGTATGGTGCTGCAGCGGGAAGTACCCTTAAGTTGGGTGAAGCATTTGTGCTCAATAACAGTACGGCTGCCGACATTAAGTTCAGCTTTATGCAGGCGTGGTACTACCACTCTCACTTCTATACCGGCACTTTTGCCGACTTGAACTATGGCAAGCTCGCAGATTTGAAGCAGAATGCTGCTTTCCAGAAGATGGTGAAGTCGGCCAAGGGCTGGATTGACAGGGGAGTAGATGGTTTCCGCTTGGATGCCGTAAAGCACATCTACCACAAAGCCACGGGAGACGAGAACCCCACCTTCCTCAAAACCTACTACGATGAGCTGAACAGCTACTACCAGGGCAAGGGACATACCGAACCGCTTTACATGGTGGGCGAGGTGCTTTCAGAAGCTAAGGATGTTGCACCTTATTATAAAGGATTACCCGCCCTTTTCGAGTTTGACTTTTGGTATCGCTTGGAGTGGGCTATCAACAACGGCACCGGTTGCTACTTTGCCAAGGATATCCTGGGCTATCAGCAACTCTACGCAGCTAATCGCTCCAACTATATCGAGGCTACCAAGTTGAGCAACCACGATGAAGACCGTACGGCTTCTAAGTTGGGTAAATTGGCTGCTAAAGAGAAGCTGGCCGCAGCCGTGCTGCTCACTGCAGCTGGAGAGCCCTACATCTACTACGGCGAAGAGCTGGGCATGTATGGCACCAAAGAGCAAGGTGATGAATATGTACGAGGTCCCATGCTGTGGGGTGATCATACGGAAACGGCATATACGGATAAGATTGATAAGAATGTAGCCAGTAGCATAACCTCTGTAAGTAAGCAGCAGAATGATGAGAAGTCGCTGCTCAATGTCTATATCCAGTTTGCCCAGGTGCGCAACACCTATCCTGCATTGGCTCAGGGTACGATGAGTAAGCATAGTGTGTATAACGAGAGCAACACCACCACAGGTAAATCCATTGCCGCTTGGTACATGACGAAGGATAGCCAGAAGATGCTGGTTATCCATAACTTTGGCAGCAGCACAGTTGAATTGTCGCTGACCGACACTATTGACAAGGCCGTAGCTTTGCAGGGCGATGCTTCGCAGCAGGTGAAGGAGGGTAGCACCAAGCTCCGTCTGGGTTCGTGTAGCTCGGTGGTTTATTTGCTGAAGTAATCTAGGGTGATGTGTTATGGCATTTAGGGCAGAATTTTTCTGCCCTAAATGCTTCTATAGAGATGCTGGGCTAGTCGAAACAGCGTTGCAACAGGTGGTTGAGCCATGACCAGCGGAAGCGGAACCAACGGCGGGTACTGACCTGCTTGCCGCCAAAGCGGAGTACAAAGTCGCGGTAGCCATGACGTTGGAAGGGGAGGCCTACATCCATGAATTCAAAGTGCTCATAACCCCGTGCCTTGGCATCGCTCATGGCCTTCCATACAGACAGGACGCCAGGGTATTGCAGGGCGTAGCTCTTTCGCAGGCCACCTGAGAACCAAAGATAGGCTGTAGTACCAGAGTAAATACATACACTCCCGCCAATAATGCGTCCGTGATACTTCACTACGAAGATGCGGCTCTCTCCTTCGGCACCAGCGGTCATCAGTAGTTGCTTGAAGAAGTGGCGATCAGGAAAGTGGCGTCGTATCTTGAGCGAATAGTTGGCATGGAGCATGGAAGTGAATGCCTCTATCTCTTCAGCTGTATGGGCCTCGCTTACCGTGGCTCCGTTCTTCAGCCCCCGCTTGACCTGCCTGATGCGTGAACTGCTGAAACGCTCTTCCACCTGCGAGACGCTGTGGAGCGAGTTATAGACCCGTAGCCAGCTCACGGGGAAGTAGTTGTTGCGGCAGAAGGCTCCGTAGCTAAAGAGCGGGTGACTGATGTCGCGGAATTCTATCATGAAACTCTCCGGTAGCGCTTCATCAGTGACCCGCTTCAACAGCTGTTCAAAAATCTCCTCTTGTGAAGAGTTGCTATCTTCATTGAAATAGTCTCCCGTACCAAACACCTCGCAGCGGTGCAGTAGGTTGGGTATCCTACTTCGTCCTCCTCGGCGCACCACAGCCAGAAGTTTGCCCACAGGGTGTCCCTCGTCAGATGCTACCACAAGAAAAGGCCGGTAGCCTGGTGTCGCTTCGTAGATGCGAAACAGGGCTGTCGAGTGAAAGGTGTTCTCGCTGGGAAGGGGAGGCACCTCGTCTGCGTGATAATATGTAGTCAGTTTAAGCTTCATCTGAGGGCAAAATTAGAAATAAAATAGCTATCTTTGCACACACAAACAACAATTTTTTATGATGAATGTTTTGAACGCCACTCCATTTCCTCTTCAAAAAGTAGTTATGATAGGCGCTGGACGTGTAGCTTCGCATTTGGCTCCTGCGCTTCATGCACATGGTGTACAGTTTGTACAGGTCTATAGCCGCACGATGGCCTCGGCCCAATTATTGGCAGAGAAGCTTGATGCAGAGGCTGTTGATTCGTTAGAAGCCCTTTGCTGTGATGCCGACTGCTACCTGGTGTCGCTCACTGACGAGGCACTGCTTGCTCTGGCTCCTCAACTAACCAAGGGGCGCGAAAAGGCTTTGTGGGTGCATACTGCAGGTAGCGTTCCGATGCAGCTCTTTGAGGGAAGGGCCGAGCAGTACGGAGTCATTTATCCCATGCAGACCTTCAGCAAGGAGGTGGTAGTGGATTTCCCGTCGCTCTCCATCTTTGTAGAGGGCAGTAGCCGAGAGGCATTGCAACAGATCAGTCAGATGGCCTCGTTGCTGACTACTCACGTTTACGAGGCCGACAGTCAACAGCGCAAGGCACTCCATGTGGCCGCTGTTATGGCCTGTAACTTTGTCAACCATTGTTACGCCATGGCCCAGTGTTGGCTTGAGCAGCAGGGCCTTCCCTTTGAGGCGATGCTCCCCTTGATTGACGAGACTGCTCGTAAAGTCCATTACCTGAAACCTACTATGGCTCAGACGGGTCCTGCCGTACGGGGAGACAGCCACATCATCGACGAGCATCTCCAGCTGCTCTCCATGGCCCCCGATCTGCAAGCAGTCTATCGTCTGCTCAGTGAACGGATTGCGGCACGAAGAGTGTGCGAATGACATGTAGTAAACTTAAAAACCAATAAGATATGAGTTCAATCAATTATGACTTAAAGAAAATCAAGGCCTTGCTGTTTGATGTGGATGGCGTGCTGAGTGCCAATGTCATCCCAATGAGTAGTGAGGGTGAACCAATGCGAACAGTGAATATCAAGGATGGTTACTCTCTTCATTTGGCAGCCAAACTAGGACTGTTGGTCGGTATCATTACTGGCGGACGTACAGAGGCTGTGCGCAAGCGCTTCCTCTCTCTCGGTCTGAAGGAGGAGAATATCTATATCGGCTCCTCGGTGAAGATTCGTGACTACATTGACTTTCGCGACCGCTATGGTCTGAAGGATGAAGAAATCCTTTATGTGGGTGATGATATCCCTGATGTGGAGGTGATGCGTCAATGCGGCCTGCCCTGTTGCCCAAAGGATGCCGCACCCGAGGTGAAGGCCATTTCCCGCTATATCTCGCATGCAGAGGGAGGCTACGGCTGTGGCCGCGACATCGTAGAGCAGGTACTCAAGGTGCAAGGCCTTTGGATGGCCAATGAGAAGGCTTTCGGCTGGTAGGAAAACGGGGTGCAAAACGAAATGTTAAATTACACGATTTATGTATCGTATCATATTAGCCAGTAATTCGCCCAGGCGCAAGGAACTGCTTCGGGGTATTGGGGTGGAGTATGAGGTGCGTACCCTGCCCGATGTCGATGAATCCTATCCATCAGAGCTGAAGGGGGGTGACATACCTCTTTATATTGCTCGTGAAAAGGCACAGGCCTATCGCTCCATGCTGCAGGCTGATGAACTGATGATTACTGCTGACACGATTGTCTGGCACAACGGACAACTCCTCGGCAAGCCGCATAATCGCCAAGAGGCGATTGACATGCTGCATAGCCTCTCTGCTTCAACACACCAGGTCTATACCGGTGTAGCGCTCACTACCAACTGCTGGCAACGCTCTTTTGTGGCCGAAACCTCTGTGCGCTTTGCGGTACTTACCGATGATGAAATCCTCTACTATGTTGATCACTTCCGCCCTTTCGATAAGGCCGGTGCCTACGGTGTGCAGGAGTGGATTGGATACATCGGTGTGGAGTATATAGCTGGAAGCTATTTCAATGTGATGGGGCTTCCTGTGCAGCGTCTCTATCAGGAACTCAAGGCCGTATTGGTCGATTGACCAATGGCCTAGAGATGTTTCAGTGCCTGCTTAATGACCGCCTCCACAGTCGCATCCGGTTGCTGCTTGAGGATGCTGAGTACCACTTTCTGCGAAGGAGCAGGTGCGAAGCCCAAAGCAGTGAGTGCAGCCATAGCTTCCTCTTGTACCAAGCTCACTGCCGATGCCAGCCCAGGAAGGGTGTCTTGTGCCCCAGTAGCTGCACTTCCTTGGATTTTATCCTTTAGTTCCACAATGATGCGCTGTGCTGTCTTCAGCCCGATTCCCTTTACACTCTGGAGCAGCGAGGCACTCTCCGTGCTGATGATATGGATCAGCTCTGCTGGCGAGAGCGACGAAAGGATGGTGCGGGCTGTATTGCCCCCGATGCCAGACACCGATATGAGCAGTAAAAAAAGCTCTCGTTCTTGCTTTCCCGAAAAGCCGAATAGCAGGTGCGCATCTTCGCGGATAGCCTCGTACACATAGAGCTTGCACACACTTTTGCCTTGAATGGCACTGTAGGTATTGAGCGAAATGTTGACTGCATAGCCCACACCGCCGCACTCTACAACGGCCAAGGCAGGGGTCAATTCTGTCAGTTCGCCTTTCACATAATCTATCATAATGAACGTTCATTAAAAAAAACGCGACGAAAATAACCATTATTTGTGAAATGAGCCAATAAAATTGCTACTTTTGTCGCGACAATTAAAAAAACAATTCAAACCAATTAAATAAAGAAATGAATATGAAGAAAATCAGAGCTGCCATCGTGGGGTATGGCAACATTGGACATTACGTATTGCAGGCTCTGCAGGCCGCACCCGATTTTGAAGTAGCTGGCGTGGTACGTCGTAATGGCGCACAGGACTGTCCCGAAGAACTTAAAACCTATGCTGTAGTGAAGCACGTTAGTGAGTTGCAACAGGTCGATGTAGCTATCCTTTGTACCCCCACTCGTAAAGTGGAGGAGTATGCCAAGGAGGCACTATCCCTGGGTATCCATACTGTAGATAGCTTCGACATTCACACCCAGATTCCTGCTTTACGTAGCGAATTGGGTAAGGTTGCACGTGAGCACCAGACTGTTTCGATTATCTCTGCCGGATGGGATCCGGGCAGCGACTCAGTGGTACGTACCTTGCTTGAGGCTATCGCTCCCAAGGGAATTACCTACACCAACTTCGGTCCTGGCATGAGCATGGGCCATACCGTAGCCGTCAAAGCGATTGAAGGGGTGAAGGCAGCCCTCTCCATGACCATTCCTACAGGTACAGGCATCCATCGCCGTATGGTTTATGTGGAGCTTAACGAAGGCTATGATTTTGACAAAGTGGCAGCTGCCATTAAGGCTGACCCCTACTTTGCTCATGATGAGACCCACGTTCACCTGGTCCCCTCGGTCGATGCCCTGCTTGACATGGGTCACGGTGTCAATCTCACCCGCAAGGGCGTATCAGGTAAAACGCAGAACCAACTCTTTGAGTTCAATATGCGTATCAACAACCCCGCCTTGACTGGCCAGGTGTTGGTTTGTGTTGCGCGTGCCGCCATGCGCCAGCAGCCTGGTTGCTACACCATGGTTGAGATTCCTGTCATAGATCTGCTGCCGGGTGACCGTGACCAATGGATTGGCCGTTTGGTTTAATCTCACCCTGTCGATGTTGAACTAGTTGTTGAGCGATGAAGATTTTCCCTACCTATCGCATCAAGGAGCTTGATGCTTATACGATTGAACAGGAACCCATTGCTTCCATTGAACTGATGGAACGGGCTGCCGAAGCATTGACTGATGCCCTCACTGAGCGTTGGAGCGATAAGAACACTCCCTTTGTGTTTTTTGCCGGACCTGGCAACAATGGTGGCGATGCCCTAGCTGTGGCTCGCCTGATGGCCCAACGTGGTTATCGGCAGTTGCAAGCGGTGCTCTTCAATCCTAAGGGTACCCTCTCACCCGACTGCCAAACCAATGTCGATCGCTTGATAGGTGTGCCTGAGGTGCGCTTTCAAATGGTGACCCGTCAATTCACTCCCCCGGAGCTCACCTCGCATCATATTGTGGTAGATGGTCTCTTCGGTTCAGGGCTCAACAAACCTCTTTCGGGTGGATTTGCCACCGTGGTGCGCTACATCAACGCCTCGCGTGCCACGGTGGTAGCCATCGACATCCCTTCAGGCCTGATGGGTGAGGATAATAGCTACAATGACCCCTCGTGCATCATCAAGGCCCATTTGACTCTTTCCATTCAGCTCCCCAAACTCGCTTTCTTCTTTGCAGAAAACGAGCCATACGTCGGTCAGTGGGAACTGCTTGACATTGGGCTGAGCGAAGAGGGTATTGACGAACTTCCCACTGACTGGGAGACCCAGGAGTGGGATGACGTCGCTCCACTGCTTCGTCCCCGTAGTCGATTTGCTCATAAGGGTACTTTCGGGAAGGCTCTCCTCATTGCCGGTTCACAAGGCATGGCTGGTGCCTCCATTCTCGCTGCTAAGGCTGCTCTCCACTCAGGCATAGGCCTCCTTAAGGTGCATGTCCCTTTTTGTAACAACCTCATCGTGCAGACAGCTGTGCCCGAGGCCATCACCCAGATTGACTTCAGTGATACTTGCTTCAGTGAGTGGGAGGAGAGCGATGGACTCCAAGCCGTAGCCATTGGCCCAGGTCTCGGTCAGCATAAAGAGACAGAAGATGCTCTCATTGACCAAATCAACAACACCCTCTGTCCCATGGTAGTGGATGCCGATGCCCTCAATCTACTCTCTACTCACCGCAGTATGCTCGGTCAGTTGCCCAAGGGCTCCATACTCACGCCCCATCCAGGTGAGATGGATCGTCTGGTCGGCAGCTGTCAGAATAGTTTTGAACGTCTGCAGAAGTCCATCCAGTTGGCACAGACCGCTCAGGTTCATATTGTGCTTAAAGGCGCTTATACTGCCCTAATAGCCCCAGATGGCCACTGTTGGTTCAATACCACCGGCAACAGTGGCATGGCTACCGCTGGCAGTGGCGATGTGCTTACAGGAGTCTTGCTCGCTCTGTTGGCCCAAGGTTACGACACGCTAACCGCTGCCCGTCTTGGTGTCTATGTACACGGTTTGGCAGGAGATATAGCCGCCAAACGTTTAGGTGAGATTGGCATGACAGCAGGATCCCTCATAGAGATGCTTCCCGCAGCATGGTGCATGATACAGAAAATGCAGTCTGCCTCTAGCTGAGCAGCTTGCATTTCCTTCGAAAAACCACACCATAGCAAGTTTGTACAGGCGGTTGCAGTACCTGTTATTCTCGTCTTATATGAATAGGAATGGCCTCTTGGTGCATTAGGCAAAAGGTCTCTGCATTGTTTACAACTAGAGCTAGGTAGCCACCTCCTCCAGCTCCTGCCATTTTCCAGGCCATTACTCCATCCATTCGACTGTATCGGTCAATGTAGGGTTGTACGCTGGCCTCTGGACAGGGAGCTCCATTTACCGTGGGACTCACCATTCCGGGGAAGAGTGCGATTTGTGCGTTGAACGACGCCTTGAAGGCAGTCGCAAAATCTTCTAATTTTTTCTGTTGAATAGCCTGCCAACAGGCATCTGCTGCTTGAGCCAGTGCGCTTACATTTGGCAAGGTAATCTCTTTGCCCTCCGTTACGTTGCATCCTGGTCGTCGGGGGGCCATAGCGATGAGTACCAAGTGCGCTTCCAGAAAACGCAGCGTCATCTCATCGGTAGTATGTTCAATTTGTTCCGGCCAGAAGTTGCCATTGTAATAGTGGCGCGCCAGTCCAGGGAAGCAGATACCGATGGCATCCTGTGCCCCTGAGATATGTCCTCCCTCACGTTCCGGGTTATTCTCAAAGCAGAACACCAGTCGGGCCAGCATCTCTGGATCCATCTTCGGCAGTTTGATGGGCCAGATCTTCTGGATGATCTTGCGTGTCGAGGTAGAGAGTCCGCTGCGCTCCTGGATTTCGAATGTGGGCTCTAGGGAGATGGTGAGTGCCCATCCAGGATGATGCTCGCTCACGCAAGGCTGGTCAATCCAGGTGCCAGCCAGGTCGAGTCGGATAGGGATGCCAGCGAGGGATGAAGATAGGGTGGATGAGCAATCAGCCGCTGTCTCGCTTTGTTGGCTGAGGCTGGCTTTGAGCGAGCTGGAACTGCGAGCCGGAAGTCCCTCATGCGGTGTACGTTGCAGTTCGATGTAGGTTATGCCTCGTTCCGCACAGATTTGTCGTTTCTCCGCGCTGCCCCCTTCTGCGTTCACCACGAAAAAGTCAGGCTTCACTTTGTCGAGGGTGGGGAGAAAGTCAATCACTCCTTGACCCTCGTTGATGTATGCCTCCTTCACTGATTTGATGTTCTGCACCATGAAGAGCCGTTCCTCTTCGGGGAACATGGGCTTGCGGTGTTTGTACTCCAAGTAGGTGGCATCTGATCCGATTCCCACATAGAGGTCACCAAAGCGTGCAGCTTGTTGGAAGAACTCAATATGTCCACTATGCAACAGGTCGTAGCAACCGCTCACAAATACTTTCTTGTTGGCCATGTAGTGGAAGAATATTAGTTCTCTGAGTCGAAGATTTTCGTCATCATCTGCCACTTTTCAGCTGAGGTGGCGTTGGCGCTGCAACCCTGGAACTGACTTACGTAGGCCTCCCATTCTGCTTGCCGGGGTAGGGTGGCCAAGCGGGCCATATCGCGTTCCCAATTGAATTCGTCCACGGTGTCCACAATCATAAAGAGTACATTACCAAGGGCATAGATTTGCATGGAGCGGATGCCTACTTCATGTTGTCCCTCAATGATTTCAGGCCATACATGTGCATGGGCCTCCAGATATTGTTTAATCAGCTCGGGATTATCTACGAGCGTCAAAGTTTGGCAGTATCGTTTCATAATTATTATTGTAATGGAATTTTTCTGCGCAAAGATATTGTTTTCTGATGAATCCAGCAAGCACAGCGTTTATTAATTCTAAATATCCTATTTTAAATTGCTCCTTTCAAAAGAAACCGCTACCTTTGTAGGCCAAGAACTAACACTTGTTGCTATGGAAATACAAGCCAACTACATCAAGCGTATCGAGATTCATGCGCTATGGAACCGATTTAATATTGCTTGGGATCTCAGACCTGATGTCAACATCCTCTCAGGCATCAATGGGGTGGGGAAGAGTACCATCCTTAACCGCTCTGTGACCTATTTGGAGCAAACGACAGGAGAGGTGAAGAGCGACGAGAAGAATGGTGTTCACCTCTTTTTCGATAACCCACAGGCTACCTATATCCCTTACGACGTGATACGCAGCTACGACCGCCCTCTGGTGCAGGGTGACTTTACTGCACGCATGGCCGACCCGTATGTGCGCTCTGAGCTCGACTGGCAGCTCTATCTGTTGCAGCGCCGTTACCTGGATTACCAGGTGAACGTGGGCAACCGTATGATTGACTTACTCAGCTCGCCTAACCCCGAAGATAATCAACGAGCTGGTGCCCTCTCGGCTCCCAAACGCCTCTTCCAAGAGCTTATAGACCAGCTCTTCAGCTACACGGGCAAGCGCATTGACCGCTTGAGTAACGAAATCGCCTTTATCCAGGATGACGAACGCCTGTTGCCATACCAACTCTCATCGGGCGAGAAGCAGATGCTGGTGATTCTGCTCACCGCACTCGTGCGCAACGGGCAGCATTGCGTGCTCTTTATGGACGAGCCTGAGGCCTCGCTTCACATCGACTGGCAGCAGAAACTCATCGGCATGATTCGTCGCCTCAATCCTCAAGTACAGCTCATCCTCACCACCCATTCGCCTGCCGTTATCATGGAGGGTTGGATGGATGCTGTGACCGAAGTAAGTGACATCTCTTGCGGGGTCGGGAAACAAGCCATTCATAACTAAGTGACCTTCTCCATGCCTACTACGCTCCGCAATAACCTGACCTCGGCCTATATCGACGCGGCCAACCACCTTGCTCCCAAGAAGGCACGCAAGCGCATCGTGGCCTACGTGGAGAGCTACGATGATATCGCCTTCTGGCGCTCCATCCTCTCTTCCTATGAGAATGATGAACGCTACTTTCAGGTGATGCTCCCTTCGCAGACTACCCTCTCCAAGGGGAAGAAGATGGTGCTGATGAACGCCCTGGACTCGCAAGCATTGGGCAGCAGCCTCCTTGCCTGCGTGGATAGCGACTACGACTATCTGCTACAGGATGCCACCACTACCTCCCGTAAGCTCAACAGCAACCCCTACATTCTGCAGACTTACGCATACGCCATCGAGAACTATCAATGTTACGCCGAAGGATTGCATGAGGTGTGTGTGCTAGCCACTCTCAACGACCGTCAGGTCATCGACTTTGCTGATTTCCTGCGCCGTTACTCTGAGACGATCTACCCTCTCTTTTTGTGGAACATCTGGTTTTACCGGAATCACGACACCCACACGTTCCCGATGGCCGACTTCAATGGTGTGACTCGTTTGCAGGATGTGAGCGCTGCCCATCCCGAACGAGCACTAGAGCAGCTGGCAACGAGAGTGCGCAAGAAACTCAATTGGCTCAAAAGTAAGTACCACAGCCAGCGTCGCGGTGTAGAACTCTTGGGACTACAGCTGGGCAGTTTAGGCCTCCGCCCTCAGAACACCTATCTCTTTGTGCAGGGCCATCACCTGATGGACAACGTGGTGCTTAAACTCCTCATCCCCATTTGTACTCAGCTGCGTCGAGAGCGCGAGCAGGAAATCAAACGTCTGGCTCGTCACGAGGAGCAGTTCCGCAATGAGTTGACCGGCTATGAAAACTGCTTGGCCTCGCCTGAGCTGATGCTTCGCAAGAACGATCGCTACAAAAATCTGGACCTCTATCAACGCGTTTGCCACGACCTGGAACAATGTCTTGATAAACAAGAATGAATGTAGGTATGGCCCCGGAAGAATAGCATCCAGGTTGATGATACACCTACCCTACAGGTAGATGAGTAGCCGTTTTACATTATAAATTTTTAATTTTAAATGGTTTTTCCCAGAAAATGACTACCTTTGCGGGCTGAAAATGAAAATGATTATCAAAATCAATCGACAATATGGAATTAGCTAGTAAGTACAACCCCGCTGAGGTGGAGGCCAAGTGGTATCAGTATTGGCTGGACCACAAACTGTTCAGTTCGAAACCCGATGGAAGAGAACCTTATACCGTCGTCATCCCCCCACCCAACGTTACGGGAGTGCTCCACATGGGGCACATGCTCAACAATACCATTCAGGATATCCTGGTGCGCCGTGCGCGTATGGAGGGCAAGAACGCCTGCTGGGTACCTGGAACAGACCATGCCAGTATCGCTACTGAGGCTAAGGTAGTGAACAAATTGGCTGCACAGGGCATCAAAAAACGCGACCTGACGCGCGAGGAGTTCCTGCAACATGCCTGGGATTGGACCCATGAACATGGTGGCATCATTTTGAAACAACTTCGTAAGCTTGGTGCGTCGTGCGACTGGGATCGTACAGCCTTCACCATGGACGAGAAACGCAGTGAAAGCGTACTCAAGGTATTTGTCGATCTCTATAAAAAAGGACTTATCTACCGCGGATTGCGCATGGTGAACTGGGATCCTAAGGCGCAAACTGTGCTCTCTACCGAAGAGGTCATCTACCGTGAAGAGAAGAGTCACCTATACTACCTGCGTTACTACGTGGCCGATGCCGACACCAACCCCGTCCAACCCACAGGCGAGGAGGGAGAGGTGTTACACCGCGACGAGAACGGACGTTACTACGCCGTTGTAGCTACCACACGTCCCGAAACTATCATGGGCGATACCGCTATGTGCATTAACCCCAAGGACCCCAAGAACCAGTGGCTGCGCGGCCACAAGGTGGTGGTGCCTCTGGTGGGTCGCGTTATCCCTGTCATAGAAGACCGCTACGTGGATGTTGAGTTCGGTACGGGCTGTCTGAAGGTGACCCCGGCTCACGACGTGAACGACTATGCCCTGGGTAAAGCACACAACCTCCAAACCATCGACATTTTCAATCCTGACGGTACGCTCTCCGAAGCTGCTGGACTCTACGTAGGTATGGACCGTATGGAGGTGCGGAGACAGATTGCCATTGACCTGCAGGAGGCTAACCTGATGGAGAAGGTGGAGAATTACGACAATAAGGTGGGCTACTCTGAGCGTAACCAAGACACCGCTGTAGAGCCTCGCCTCTGCAAGCAATGGTTCCTCTCGATGAAGCACTTTGCCGACATCGCCCTGCCCCCTGTACTTGAAGGAAAGATCAAGTTTTATCCTACAAAGTACGTCACCATCTATCGCAATTGGTTGGAGGAGATTCAGGACTGGTGTATTTCTCGTCAGCTGTGGTGGGGACATCGCATACCCGCTTACTTCCTGCCTACCCCCGAAGGCGAGGAAGAGAAGTTCGTTGTGGCTCTCACTCTGGATGAGGCTCTCCAAGAGGCTCGCAAACTGCCTGGCTATGAAAACGTCACCGCCGAGGAACTGACCCACGATGAGGATGCCCTCGACACCTGGTTCTCATCGTGGCTCTGGCCTGTCTCCCTATTCGACGGCATCAACAACCCTGGCAACGAAGAGATTAACTACTACTATCCTACGACCGATCTGGTCACGGCCCCCGACATCATCTTCTTCTGGGTGGCTCGCATGATCATGGCTGGCGAAGAGTATATGAAGGAGGTGCCTTTCCGTAGCGTCTATTTTACCGGTATTGTGCGTGACAAACTGGGCCGTAAGATGTCGAAGTCGCTCGGTAACTCGCCCGACCCCCTCAAACTCATCGAGGAGTATGGTGCGGATGGCGTGCGCATGGGTATGATGCTCTCTGCACCAGCAGGCAACGATATCCTCTTCGATGAGAGCCTCTGCGAGCAGGGACGTAACTTCAATAACAAGATATGGAATGCTTTCCGCCTGGTAAGCGGCTGGCAGGTGAGCGACAAGGTACCCGTACCTGAGTCAGCCCGTCTGGCCGTGAAGTGGTTTGACGCCAAGCAGAGTGCCGTGGCTGCCGAGGTGGCCGACCTTTTTGGTAAGTACCGCTTGAGTGAGGCCTTGATGGCCGTCTATAAACTCTTCTGGGACGAGTTCTCGGCTTGGTATCTCGAAATGGTGAAGCCGGCTTATGGTCAGCCTATTGCCCGCGAGGTCTATGACGCCACCATCCGTTTCTTCGATAGTCTGCTCCACCAGTTGCATCCCTTCATGCCCTTCATCACCGAGGAACTTTGGCAGCACTTGGCCGAGCGTCGTGAGGGAGAGAGCCTGATGGTGAGCCCTATGCAGCCGGTCACCCCTGCTGACACCACGCTGCTCGCCGAGTTTGAGGTGGTGAAAGAGGTGGTGAGCAATATTCGCACCATCCGCTTGCAGAAGAACATCGCCCAAAAGGAGAGCCTGCAGTTACAGGTGGTAGGTGCCAACCCCGTTGAGGCTTACAACCCCATATTAGAGAAGATGTGCAACTTGAGCGAGGTGAGTGTGGTTGCAGGTAAGGCTGAGGGAGCCGCCGCCTTCATGGTTGGCACCACTGAGTATGCCGTGCCTCTGGGTAATCTGATTGACGTTGAGGCTGAGATAGCCCGTATGGAGGCCGAACTGAAACATAAAGAGGGCTTCTTGGCTGGTGTATTGAAAAAGCTGAGCAACGAAAAGTTTGTGAACAATGCCCCTGCTGCCGTTATCGAACTGGAGCGCAAGAAGCAAGCTGATGCCGAGAGTATCATCCGCTCGTTGAAGGAGAGTATCGCCGCCCTAAAGGGCCGATGATGGTGCATAGCGGTAATACCAAGTTTTCTGTCAGCAGAATGCGTGAATAAGTAAGTGTTTGCGTGGGTGTCTTCAATCACCCACGCAAACCGCAAATAACGCTATTTTAAAGAGAAAGGAAAGTTTCCTTTTTTAATAAATCCGAAAAAATTAGGTTATTTCCGCAAAACCAATTACCTTTGCCCCACGTTTTTTTCATAGAGATTTAGATTTAAGGTTAGAAGAAATGTGGAAGTCGTGAGACTTCCCTTTTTTTTAAACTGGAATTCGCCTTCGCATCCGCACGATGACCGGATGAAGGCGATTCGTAGCGATGATGTAGAGTAGATATGATATACGCCGATTTGTTTTCTCCCAATTCCACGGCAGAAACACGTGGTAATAGCCTAATCAACTGGAAAATGATTTTCCGGTTGCTTGGAGGTTTGTTGCTGTTCGAGGCCATTCTGTTCGTGATATGCGCTGCGGTTTCGTTCTTTTATGGTGAGGCTGATGGCTGGGTCTTCTTGCAGGTGGCCGCCTCGAACCTGTTGGTAGGTGGCACCTTGCAGGCCGTTTTCCATAAGGCCGACCGCCACCTGACGCGTCGCGATGCCTATTGTATCGTTACATTCAGTTGGATTCTCTTTTCCTTATCGGGTATGCTCCCTTTCCTGCTGAGTGGAAGTATCGAACGGGTGGCCGATGCCTTCTTCGAAACGGTGTCGGGGTTCACCACCACGGGAGCCTCCATCCTTAACCACATCGAGTCGCTCTCTCACGGCATGCTCTTTTGGCGTAGCCTTACCCAGTGGGTGGGCGGTGTAGGCATCGTCTTCTTCACCATTGCTATCTTCCCCTTCTTTGGCGGCGAGAGTCTGCAACTCTTCTCTGCTGAATCCACGGGAGTAAAGAAAGAACGTATCCTGCCCAAAATCTCCGTGACTGTCAAGTGGATAGCCATGGTCTATTTACTGCTCTCCGTCTCTGAGGCTTTGCTGTTGCGCTGGGGTGGCATGGACTGGTTCGACGCCATCAATCATGCACTAACCAGTACGGCTACTGGTGGATACTCCACCAAACAGGACAGTGTAGCCTATTGGGATTCTCCCTTTATCCAATATGTAGTAGCCATCTTTGTCCTCCTCTCAGGAGTCAACTTTTCCCTCTATTGCCTCTGCCTACGGGGCCGTGTGAAGCGTCTGCTGCAAGACGATGAGTTGCGCTTCTACCTTCGTACCGTCGTTGTCATTACCCTGGTTATTACCTTCTCGTTAGTGGTCTGCAATCAGTATGGGCTAGAGCCAGCTTTCCGTAGTGCTTTCTTTCAGGTTGTTTCCATCATTACGACTACGGGTTTTATTACTGATGACTATTTGTTGTGGCCCTCGTTTACCTGGATGCTGCTGCTCTTTGCCATGATGGCGGGTGGATGTACTGGTTCCACGTCGGGTGGACTGAAGAACATGCGTCTGCTCATCCTGCTGCGCAGTATCAAGCTGGAGTTCCGTCGCAAGTTACACCCCAATGCCGTATTGCCTGTCAAGGCTGATGGACGGGTGCTGCCCACCAACGTGGTCTCGGCCGTTACCACCTTCGTTCTTTTCTATGTACTTTGCATCCTTATCGGGTGGACCCTTCTCTTGACGATGGGATTAGGTATGGTCGAGGCTATGAGTACAGCCATTTCGGCCATCAGTAATGTGGGTCCTGCCTTTGGCGATTATGGCCCTATGTTTACCTGGGCTTCCATGCCCGATGCGGCCAAGTGGCTACTCTCTTTCCTGATGTTGATTGGTCGTTTGGAGCTTTTCAGCGTCTTGCTGATTTTGAGTCCCGATTTTTGGAAACGGCAGTAGGGTTGTGAGCCGTAATTTTGCTCTCTCAAGTGAGCAAAATTGCGCTTTTTTTTGGAAAATGTGCAGTTTTTGCGGTTCAAAAGTAAAAAAAAAGGGTGGTAATGGTGATTTGCGTAGTATAAATCCCTATCTTTGCCTTGTGTTTTGCGCCTTGAGAGGCGCATTTCCATAGGTGAAACAACAAGAATCATAAACAAAACTGTACAGTCATGAAGATTTCACACATTGAACATCTGGGCATCGCCGTTAAGAGTATTGAAGAGGCCCTGCCATATTACGAGAACGTTTTAGGTCTGAAGTGCTATAACATTGAGGTCGTTGAAGACCAGAAAGTGAAGACCGCCTTTCTTAAGGTGGGCGACGTGAAGATTGAACTCCTTGAACCCACTTCTCCCGATAGTACCATCGCAAAGTTTATTGAGAAGAACAACGGCAATGGTGGCATGCACCACTTGGCCTTTGCTGTAGAGGATGGCGTGGCCAATGCCCTGACTGAGGCAGAGACTGCAGGCATCCGCTTGATTGACAAGGCTCCCCGTAAGGGCGCTGAAGGATTGAACATCGCATTTCTGCATCCCAAATCAACGTTGGGTGTACTGACCGAATTGTGCGAGAAGCCTTGAGGCTATGCTATCTTTGCAGAACAGTATATTCATTATTATAATATAAAGAAGACAGAAAAACATGAGTAATCAATTAGAAAAAATAAAGGAATTGATTGAGCGTCGTGCTACGGCACGTTTGGGTGGTGGTGAAAAGGCCATCGCCAAACAGCATGATAAGGGTAAATACACTGCACGTGAGCGTATCACGATGCTGCTGGATGAAGGTAGCTTTGAGGAGATGGACATGTTCGTGGAGCATCGCTGCACCAACTTCGGCATGGAGAAGAAACACTACCCGGGAGATGGTGTGGTGACAGGTTGCGGTACCATCGATGGCCGTCTGGTCTATATCTTTGCTCAGGACTTTACGGTGTCGGCCGGCTCACTCTCTGAGACGGTGTCGCTCAAAATCTGTCACATCATGGATAAAGCGATGAAGATGGGATGTCCCTGTATTGGATTAAATGACTCAGGTGGTGCGCGTATCCAAGAGGGTATTAACGCCTTGGCCGGTTATGCTGAGATTTTCCAGCGTAACATCATGGCATCAGGTGTAATTCCGCAGATTTCGGGTATCTTTGGTCCGTGTGCGGGTGGTGCCGTTTATTCACCTGCCTTGACCGATTTCACGCTGATGATGGAGGGTACCTCCTACATGTTCCTTACCGGACCGAAGGTGGTGAAGACTGTGACAGGCGAGGATGTATCGCAGGAGAACCTAGGTGGTGCCAGCGTTCACTCTACCAAGTCAGGTGTGACGCACTTTACTGCTCAGACAGAAGAGGAGGCTGTAGCTTTGATTCGTAAGCTGCTTAGTTACATTCCGCAGAATAACATGGAAGAGGCTCCTGAGGTGGAGTGCAGTGATCCCATCGACCGTATGGAAGATATCCTGAACGACATCATTCCTGACAATCCCAACAAGCCTTACGATATGTATCAGATTATTGGTGCTATTGTGGATAACGGTGAATTCCTCGAAGTGCAGAAGGACTATTCAAAGAATATCATTGTGGGCTTTGCTCGCTTCAATGGCCAGTCGGTAGGTATTGTGGCCAACCAGCCAAAGTATCTTGCTGGTGTATTGGACAGCAATGCTTCGCGTAAGGGCGCTCGCTTTGTGCGCTTCTGTGATGCCTTCAATATTCCTCTTGTGACGCTGGTCGATGTGCCTGGATTCCTTCCTGGTACAGGTCAGGAGTACAACGGTGTCATTCTGCATGGTGCCAAGTTGCTCTATGCATACGGTGAAGCCACTGTGCCTAAGGTAACGGTTACGCTCCGCAAGTCGTATGGTGGTTCGCACATTGTGATGAGCTGTAAGCAGCTGCGTGGTGATACCAACTACGCATGGCCTACGGCTGAGATTGCTGTGATGGGTGGTGCAGGTGCTGTAGAGGTGCTCTATGCCCGTGAAGCGAAGGAACAGGAGAATCCTGCTCAGTTCCTGGCCGACAAAGAGGCTGAATACACTAAGCTGTTTGCCAACCCCTATAATGCAGCCAAGTATGGTTACATTGACGACGTCATTGAACCACGCAACACCCGCTTCCGCGTGATCCGCGCTTTACAGCAGTTGCGTACCAAACGTCTGACCAACCCGGCCAAGAAACATGGCAATATTCCCCTGTAATTTCTGAATTATCCATATATAATAAAGGTAATTGTAATGAAGAAAACAATGTTATTTGCCACCTTGGCGCTGGTGCTTGCACTCTTCACCTCTTGTGGGGAGAAGTCCAGTGGCAGTAAGTTGTTGCTCAACGAGGTACTCGTGTGCAATGAGAGCAACTACCAGGATGACTACGGTCAGCATAGTGCCTGGGTGGAGATTTTCAACAAGTCCTATACCAGTGCCGACCTGGCCGGGTGGTACTTGAAGCATAGCTGCGGTGCGCAGGCTGACACGGTGAGCTACTTCATCCCCAAGGGCGATGTACTTACCCTCGTCAAGCCGCGTCAGCATGCCCTTTTCTGGGCTGATGGGCATCCTAATAAGGGTACTTTCCATACGTCGTTTATTCTTGATCCTGACCAGAACAACTGGATTGGTCTGTACGACGGCGGTGGCCGTTTGGTGGATCAGGTGTTGATTAAGGCCGGCCTCCTTGCTGCTGACCAGTCGTATGCACGCATCAACGATGCCGCTGAAGAATGGGAAGTGAAAGGTGCTTCGTCCGATAAGTATGTAACGCCGAGCACCAACAACCAGACGCTCAACAGCAACATCAAACGTGATAAGTTCAAGTTGCAGGATTCAACGGGTATTGGTATGGCCATCACCGCAATGAGTGTAGTATTCAGTGGCCTGCTGATTCTTTTCGTCTCCTTCATGTTGGCTGGCCGCATTGCTTTGAACCTGCACCATCGCCACAAGAGCAGACAACATGCTGCCCATGAGGCTCGCAAGGCTGCTGCCGCTTCATCTTCAGCTGCTGCTGCCAAAGCTCCTGCCAGCAGTGGTAAAGTTCCCGAAAGTGAGGTCTATGCCGCCATTGCCATGGCACTCTACGAGCTGCAGGCCAACGTTCACGATGTGGAGAGCAACGTGCTCACCATCAAGCGTTCGACTCCCTCAGCATGGGCTAACAAGGCCAATACACTGCGTCAGATGCCTAAGAGGAAGTAATCACTTCACCAAAGAATTCAACTATTAATGACAGATAGAACAATGAAAGAGTTTAAATACAAAATCAACGGTAATGAGTATAAAGTTACCGTAGGCGAAATCAATGAAAACATAGCTCACCTGGAGGTGAACGGTACACCCTACGAGGTGGAAATGGAAGAAGCTCCCAAGCCGGAACCTGTGAAGCCTGTAGTACGTCCCGTAGCTGCTGCCCAGCCTGCTCCTGCTGCTTCTGCAGCACCTGCGCGTCCTGCTGCTGGTAAAGGTGGCGTGAAGTCTCCGCTGCCTGGTGTCATTCTCGATGTGAAGGTCAACGTGGGTGATACAGTTGCCAAGGGTGATCTTCTGCTCATCCTTGAGGCGATGAAGATGGAAAACAGCATCGTTGCCGACCGCGATGGTAAGGTGACGGCTATCAATGTGAAGAATGGAGATTCGGTGCTCGAAGGCACGGATCTCGTAATTATTGAATAAGCGTATGGGTGACTTCTTTTCTTTCTTAGGCAATAACCTGGCCGACTTTTGGACCTATACCGGTTTCGCCAACGCTACTGTTGGTCACTTGGTGATGCTCCTTGTAGGCTTGGTGTTCATCTACTTGGCTGTAGCCAAGGAGTTTGAGCCTATGCTGCTGATTCCTATTGGTTTCGGTATGCTGATAGGTAACATTCCCTTCAACATGGATGCAGGCCTCAAAGTAGGTATTTACGAAGAGGGCTCCGTACTCAATATCCTCTACAATGGTGTGACCTCTGGATGGTATCCGCCGCTTATCTTCTTAGGTATTGGTGCGATGACCGACTTTTCAGCCTTGATATCCAACCCCAAACTGATGTTGGTGGGTGCTGCTGCCCAGTTTGGTATCTTTGGTGCCTATATGATTGCCTTGGCACTGGGCTTTGATCCCATGCAGGCTGGTGCTATCGGTATCATTGGTGGTGCTGATGGTCCTACGGCTATTTTCCTCTCCTCCAAGTTGGCTCCCAACCTGATGGGTGCAATTGCTGTGTCGGCCTACTCCTACATGGCTCTTGTACCGGTCATTCAGCCTCCTATCATGCGACTGCTCACCAACTCAAAGGAGCGTGTTATCCGTATGAAACCTCCCCGTGCCGTGTCGCATACCGAAAAGGTGATGTTCCCCATCATCGGTCTGTTGCTTACCACCTTCCTCGTACCTTCTGGTCTGCCACTGTTGGGTATGCTCTTCTTTGGTAACCTGTTGAAGGAGAGTGGCGTTACACGTCGTTTGGCTACTACAGCCAGCGGTCCGTTGATTGATACCATTACCATTCTGTTGGGGCTGACCGTAGGTGCTTCGACGCAGGCTTCCGAGTTCCTTACTTGGGATTCTATCTTGATTTTCTTCCTCGGTGCCCTCTCGTTTGTCATTGCCACGGCTTCGGGTGTACTCTTCGTCAAGCTGTTCAACCTCTTCTTGGGTAAGGATAACAAAATTAATCCCCTCATTGGTAATGCTGGTGTATCTGCAGTGCCCGACTCAGCCCGTATCTCCCAGGTCGTTGGTCTGAAGTACGATCCCAGCAACTACCTGCTGATGCATGCCATGGGTCCCAATGTGGCTGGCGTGATTGGCTCGGCTGTTGCTGCTGGTATCCTGTTGGGATTCCTGTCGTAATCGTTTGCATAATCAATCTTTGTGAAAATAGAAGGGCGTATCTCTGCGATACGCCCTTTTTTTCTTATCTTCGCACAGAAATTGTTAACAGAAAACAGGTTATGAAGAAAATCTTTACCATGATTGGAGCTCTGCTCCTTTCGCTGAGTGCTTTTGCAGCAATGAATGTAGAAAAAATTGACCCACCCTTCTGGTATGTGGGTATGAAGAATCCGGAATTACAGCTGATGATTTATGGCCCAGGTATTGGGAACGCACGCGTTACAGTGGATTACCCTGGTGTACAGGTAAGTAGTATCGTCAAGTTAGAGAGTGAAAACTACCTCCTGCTCTATTTGCACTTGGATCAACAGGCGCAACCAGGTACCATGCAGCTCAATTTTACTTTGGGAAAGAAGAAATTCACCCAGCCTTACGAACTCAAGGCACGTGCCAAGAAGGGATGCGAACATCTGGGTTTTGATGCTTCTGATGCACTCTATCTGTTGATGCCCGACCGCTTTGCCAATGGCAAGCCTGAGAATGACAACCTGCCTGGTATGCAGGAATATAAAGTGGACCGAAATGATCCCAACGCTCGTCACGGAGGTGACTTGGCAGGTATTGAACAGCATCTCGACTACTTCAGCGACTTGGGTATTACGGCTCTTTGGTTTACACCTGTGCTGGAGAATAACATGCAGGGTGGCTCCTATCATGGTTATGCCACGACCGATTATTACCGTGTAGATCCTCGTTTTGGTACCAACGAAGAGTATTGCCAGTTGATTCGTTCAGCCCACCAGCGTGGTATCAAGATGGTGATGGATATGATTTTTAATCACTGCGGCGTGGATCACCGCTGGATTAAGGATATGCCCTCCAAGGATTGGTTCAACAATCACGACTATCAGAACAACTTTGTGCAGACCAGTTTCAAGCTCACTTCGCATGTCGATCCCTACACTTCGAAGTATGACTTCGACCAGATGAATGATGGTTGGTTTGTCAGCGCCATGCCCGACCTCAATCAGAAGAACCCACACGTGATGCGTTACCTGATTCAGAATAGCTTCTGGTGGATTGAATATGCCGATATCGACGGCATCCGCATGGACACCTATCCCTATGCCGATTACGATGGCATGAGCCGTTGGATGGCCGAACTCAACGATGAATATCCCAACTACAATACGGTGGGCGAAACCTGGGTGACTGAGCCCGCTTACACGGCCTGGTGGCAGAAGGATAGCAAACTCTCCGCTCCTAAGAACAGCAACCTCAAGACGGTGATGGACTTCAGTTTCTTCGACAAAATCAACATCGCCAAGAATGAGCAAACCGAGACCTGGTTCAAGGGTCTTGACCGCGTGTACAACAACTTTGTCTATGACTTCCTCTATCCCAATCCCGCATCGGTACTGGCCTTCATCGAGAACCATGACACTGACCGCTTCTTGGGCGAGGGGGAGAACCTGCCGATGCTGAAGCAGGCAGTCACCCTGTTGCTTACTACGCGTCGTATCCCGCAGCTCTACTACGGCACGGAGGTGATGATGAACGGTATAAAGGCGGTGACTGACGGTTATGTGCGGAAGGATTTCCCCGGTGGATGGCCGGGTGACAAAGTAACGGCCTTTACCCCTGAAGGTCGTACGCCTTTGCAAAACGAATGCTATAATTTCTTCAAGACCATTCTGAACTGGCGAAAAGGCAACGAGGTGATTGCCAAAGGCTCGATGGTGCAGTTTATGGTGCAGGAGGGTGTCTATGCCTACGCTCGTCAGTACGAAGGCAAGACCGTGTTTGTGATGCTCAACGGCACCGATGCGGCCACAACCGTTCCCTTGAAGTTCTATCGTGAGATTCTGGGTGAGAAGAAGCAAGGCAAGGATGTGCTGACTGGCAAGCAGGTAGCCTTCGGTGAGGCCCTTTCCATGCAGCCCCGCGAATCTTTGGTTATCGAACTCTGATTCATCACTCATTGCTCTTAAGATAAAAGGCTAAGTATCTTGACATACTTGGCCTTTTATCTTGACATACTTGGCCAAGTATCTTGACATACTTGATGGGGTGGTTTGAGGCTAGGCTTTACCTTGGAAATAGAAAGAAAAGCAAGCTTTCGTTTTGTATTTCGCTCGGCTTGCACTATCTTTGTCCCCCAAATTAGTAAACTATAGCAAAACAACAATTTATGGAGAACAAATTCATTACCGTAGCCTATAAGCTATACACTATTGACGAGGGCGAGCGTGATTTCGCCGAAGAAGCCACTGCGCAACAGCCGTTTGCCTTTATCAGCGGCTTGGGTATGACGCTGGATGACTTTGAGAAGCAAATCGCTTCGCTGAACACGGGCGATACCTTTGATTTTACCCTCAGTGTGGATCAGGCTTACGGCCCCTATAGCGACGATTACGTCATCGAGCTGCCTAAGGATTGTTTCTTGGTCAACGGTAAGTTCGACAGCGAGCATGTAGTGCCCGATGCGGTATTGCCTTTGCAGAACAGCGAGGGGCAGCGCTTTAATGGTGTGGTTCTGGAAGTGAAGGAGGATGCTGTGGTGATGGATTTGAACCATCCCATGGCTGGCTGTGAGCTCAACTTTGTGGGCCATGTAGTAGAGAGTCGTGAAGCAACACCCGAAGAGTATAGCCGTGCGGTGAGCATGATGAGTGGTGGCTGTGGTGGCGGTTGCGGAAGCTGCGGTGGATGCGGTGGCGACAGCTGTGGCAGCTGCGGCTGCGAGGGGAATTGCGACGAATAACCCAACGTAAGATAATAAGAAAGGGTGGCTCTTGCAGAGAGCCACCCTTTTCTTATTTGTATATCAGGAATATGCAAGGCCGTTTGCTGAGGTCGGGCAGATGCCCCTTCCATTCACTGACGGTGCGCGTGTGCACGTAGGCATCAGGGCAGGTCAGGTTGGCCGCTATGCAGAGCTTGGTATGCGGTTTGCAGGTGCGCAGAATCTCCTCCACCAGTTTGTTGTTGCGGTAGGGGGTCTCAATAAAGAGTTGCGTTTGTTGTTCACTATACACCCGTTGTTCCAGCATTTTCAGTTTCCGGCTCCGCTCATCGGGCTCAATAGGCAGGTAGCCATTGAAGGCAAAGCTCTGTCCATTGAAGCCCGAGGCCATCACCGACAGGATGATGGACGAGGGGCCTACTAGCGGCACCACCTCCAACCCTTTGCGCTGTGCAATCGCCACCACGTCGGCTCCTGGATCGGCCACGGCTGGACAGCCAGCCTCTGAGATGACGCCCATTGCCTCCCCTTGCTCCAGCGGTTTGAGATAGCCCGAGATAGCCTCGGGCGAAGTGTGCTTGTTGAGTGGATAGAAGGTCAAGGTATCGATGTCGATCTCCTTATCCACTCTCTTAAGGAAGCGGCGAGCAGTACGTACCTCTTCCACGATAAAGTGGCGGATGGAGTGTATCACCTCCCCGTTATAGGTAGGCAGGACCTGCTCTAAAGGGGTCTCGCCCAGCGTAACGGGAATCAGATAGAGTGCAGGCTTAGCCGGATTGAGCAGAGGCGTATCAAGCTCCATGACGACAGAGGGTTAACCGTAGATGATGTTACCGTTCTCGTCCTTATACTCATCCAGACCCTTTTCGTAGGTAGCCATGGCACGCAGGCTCATACCCACGCTAGAGAAACCACCATCGTGGTAGAGGTTCTGCATGGTTACCTTACGGGTGAGATCAGAGAACATCACGATGCAGTAGTCGGCACACTCATCCGCGCTGGCATTACCCAGGGGCGACATGCGGTTGGCAAAGTCAAACAGCTTGTCCATACCTTTCACGCCCGAACCGGCGGTAGTCATTGTGGGTGATTGCGAGATGGTATTTACACGCACGTGGTGTTCGCGTCCGTAGATGTAACCAAAACTGCGGGCGATAGACTCCAGCAGTGCCTTGGCATCGGCCATGTCGTTGTAGCCGTAGAAGGTGCGTTGTGCAGCCACATAGCTCAGGGCCACAATCGAACCATAGTCTGCAATGGCATTCAGCTTCTTGGCACTTTGAATCATCTTATGGAAAGAGACGGCCGAGATGTCGAGCGTCTTGTCGAGCATATCGTAATCCAGGTCATCGTAGGTACGCTTCTTGCGCACATTGGGCGACATACCGATGGAGTGGAGCACGAAGTCAATCTGACCACCCAGCACCTCCATGGAGCGCTTGAACACCTGCTCCAGGTCAGCCACACTGGTGGCATCAGCGGGAATTACTTCGCAATGCAGCTTTTCTGCCAGGGCAGATACTTCACCCATGCGTACAGCTACGGGTGTATTGGACAGAGTAATCTGTGCGCCCTCTTCCACGGCCTTTTCTGCCACCTTCCAAGCGATGGACTGCTCGTTGAGTGCACCAAAAACAATACCTTTCTTACCTTTCAACAAATTGTAACTCATACCTATTCAATCTAAATATTATTAAAACTTGGGTGCAAAGATACGCAGAAATTGCATATTTTAGGTAAAAGTGTGCAACTTTTTATGCAAAAGGACAAAAAATACACCACAATCATCAAATTATACACACGATGTAACCGATTCTACCCCTATTTTTGCACTCGGAAATATAGCATGAAATCAATCAAGAGGTTTTTTTATAATATTTATTTAAGGTTAGAATTAGGTTAACATGAATCACAGATTATTGACCAGCCGGCCACTCGGGAGAGCCG
>CAMCUZ010000019.1 GCA_945879145.1 uncultured Mediterranea sp. | reverse complement strand
GCATATGGACGGATGTCCATGTAAATATTCTCAAGTATTTGATGGTAGTTCATGTTGATTCAGATATTCAAATGTTTTCTTTTATTCGTATGCGCAAACTTAGCCATGATATGAACGAGAGGACATACAGGAAGTTGATATAAAACTTTGTCCCTGTTTTCTTGGAAGATTCAACAAGTTCTGTTACGTCTATCCTCGCTGTTATGGAAGTAGAGCATTTACAATCTTCTGAAAAGTGACGGAATACACCTTTCCTATAGTATTTATCTCTGTCAATTACCTTATAGCTTGTCTTCATCATAGTAAATTCCGATTTATCTGTTTAGCTAACGCTTAAACCCAATCAAAGTTATCCGTTCCGGCTGGCTATTTACCAATGCAGAAATGTTTAAATATATTGTTTAGAATTTCGTTTGAAGTTACCTCGCCGACAATGTCGCTTAAGTGGAAAATACATTCGCGGATATCCTGAGAAATGAAATCGCCACTCAGATTATCGGCCAGTCCTTGGGACACTCTGCGGATGGAGGCTAATGCGAATTGAAGGGCTTCATAATGGCGGACATTGCTGACTATGACATCTTCTTGACTAAGTTGTGGCTGTTGGGCTGCTTCTAACAGCCATTGCTCCAGTTCAGAGATGCCTTGATGAGATTTGGCTGAGATGTTCAGGCTCTTTGTACCTGTGGGGAGAGGGATTGTGGTGAGGGAGCTATCGGGTACAAGGTCGGCTTTGTTGAAAAGAATGAGGAGTTGCTTCTCTTCACATAGCGGAAGTATCTGGGAAGAGAGTTGGTTGATCTGCTCCTCAGCACAGGTGGAGTCAATCATCCAAAGCACAATCTCTGCTTGTTCTATCTTTTTAAAAGTACGGGCTATGCCGATGCTCTCAATGGTGTCGTTCGTGGAGCGAATACCGGCTGTATCTATGAAACGGAAGAGGACGCCTCCGAGGGTGATACAATCTTCGATAACGTCACGTGTCGTGCCATGGATATCACTCACAATGGCTCTTTCATCACCTACCAGGGTATTGAGGAGTGTGGATTTGCCTACGTTGGTCTCGCCCACAATGGCTACGGGTACACCGTTCTTGAGCGCATTGCCCGTGCGGAAGGAGTGGACCAGACGGGAGAGTTTGCTCTCTATCTCCTGAGCCAACTGCTTGAGGTCGTCACGGTTGGCAAACTCCAATTCTTCGTGGTCGCTGAAGTCTAGCTCCAGTTCGATAAGTGAAGTGAAATGGAGCAGACGCTCGCGAAGTAGGGAAAGTTCGTGGCTGAACTCGCCCCTCATCTGATTCATGGCCAACCGATGGGAAGCTGCCGAAGTGGAGGCGATCAGGTCGGCTACGGCTTCGGCCTGGCTTAAATCCATCTTGCCATTGAGGAAGGCACGTTGAGTAAACTCTCCGGGGTGGGCCAGCCGCGCTCCTGAAGAGATCAACAGTTGAAGTACTCGTTGCAGGATGTAGGCTGAACCGTGGCAAGAGATTTCTACACTCTCTTCGCCTGTATAGCTATGAGGAGCGCGGAACAGGCTGACCAGCACTTCGTCGATGATTTCTTCTCCATCCATAAGACGTCCAAAGGTCAAGGTATATGCCTTGCGGTCAGCCAACTTGACATCGGATTGATGCGGGTGGAAGAGGGTAGAGGTTATGGCTATGGCGCAGGGGCCGGAGAGACGGATAATGCCAATGGCTCCTCCTTGTGCAGTAGCTATGGCGCAGATGGTATCTGTTGGGTTGTTCATCTTAGCTGTTTTCTATGTCTTATCTAGTGGTCAGCGAAGGCTGACGGTTTGTGTGATGAGTCGTGCCACCTGTTCCAAGTAGAGTCGGTCGGTTTCGTCAAACTGATTGAGCTGGTCACTATCGATATCAAGTACGCCTACCACCTCTCCTTCTTGGACAAGAGGCACAACAATCTCTGAACGGGAGAGGGAACTGCAGGCGATGTGTCCGGGAAACTGTTCCACATCAGGCACTACTTGGGTACGACATGCTGCCCATGCGGTACCGCATACGCCACGTCCTCGGCGAATCCGGAAGCAAGCGGCACTTCCCTGAAAGGGACCGAGCACCAGCTGGTGGGCATCTTTGACCAGATAGAAGCCTACCCAGAAGTGGTGGAAGGCTTCGTGAAGGGCAGCGCTGACGTTGGCTAGAACGCTGATAGCCTCTGTCTCACCAGCTATATAAGCGGTAAGCAGGGGAATGAATTGCTGATATCGCTCCTCTTTCGTGAGCGCGGGACTAAGAGAAAAACTGGTTTCCAAAATGGATACGTTTTGGGGGTTAATAATGAACCCACCCCTCAAGATGCTAAGCCGAGGGGAGGCTAAATCCGCTCAAGCACCAACTGGATGAGCTGATTGATGTTCTCCTTGTAGTTGGTATTGCTTTGCTTGTTCAGGCGGTCGGCTATCACCAAGCAGACTGTTGTAGCTCTATGCCCCAGCAGTTTGCTTAATCCGGCTAAGGCAGAACTCTCCATCTCGTAGTTGGTGATCTTACGGCCCTGGTATTCAAAGCTCTCTATCTTCTCATTCTGATGTGGGTCGGCCAAGGGGATGCGCAATTGGCGTCCTTGTGGTCCGTAGAATCCTCCACATGCCACCGTAATGCCATGTATCATATCGTCGCCAGCTATGCGGTTGCAGAGCTCGCTGTCGGCATGAATGACATAGGGGTAGGGGGCGCAGAGGTTGCCGCTCCAACCCAAATGGTTGAGCAGGGCACGCTCCATCGGCAGGTCACAGACGGCATTGCGCCCAGAATAGAAGTTGAGGAGCCCATCCAAACCGATGCTGATGTCAGAGCAGATATAGGTACCGGCTGGAGTGAAGGGTTGCAGACCTCCACAAGTACCGATACGTACGATATCCAATTGGCGAAGCACAGGCTTGATCTCCCTGGTATCAAAGTCAATATTGGCCAGAGCGTCTAGTTCATTGACCACGATATCTACGTTGTCGCAACCTATTCCCGTGGAGAGCACGGTGATGCGCTTTCCATGATACCACCCCGTCACGGTATGAAACTCCCGATTGCTTACCTCGCACTCCTTCTGTTCAAAATGCGAAGCAGCCAGTGTAACCCGACCTGGGTCACCTACTACGATCACCTTATCGGCCAGCCATTCGGGCTTGACGTGCAGGTGGAAAACAGAACCGTCTTGATTGATTATCAGTTCGGATGAAGCGATTGACTTGCTCATGATTCGCTCTGGCTTTTGGTTATACTGCAGTTATCTTACACTCATATTGCTTGTCAGTGGCCACTTTATGCCTTGGGCTGTGAGGGCTTGGCAATGGTTTCGCGCATCTGGGTGTCGGCCTCGATATTCTTCATGCGGTAGTAGTCCATGATGCCGAGGTTACCATTGCGGAAGGCTTCGGCCATGGCCTTGGGCACTTCTGCTTCGGCTTCAATCACCTTGGCACGGGCTTCTTGTGCTTTGGCCCTCATCTCCTGTTCACTGGCTACAGCCATGGCACGACGCTCTTCTGCTTTGGCCTGGGCAATGTTCTTATCGGCATTAGCTTGGTCCATTTGCAGGGCAGCACCGATGTTCTTACCTATGTCAATGTCGGCAATGTCGATGGAGAGAATTTCGAAGGCTGTACCTGCATCAAGCCCTTTGCGGAGTACTAACTTGGAGATGGAGTCGGGATTTTCGAGTACCGTCTTGTGGCTTTCGCTGGAACCGATGGATGAGACGATACCTTCGCCTACACGGGCCAGTACGGTGTCTTCGCCTGCACCACCCACCAACTGACGGATGTTGGCGCGTACGGTAACGCGGGCTTTAGCAATCAGCTGAATACCATCTTTGGCAACGGCGGTTACAGGAGGAGTGTCAATCACTTTGGGGTTGACCGACATCTGTACGGCTTCGAACACGTCGCGTCCGGCCAGGTCGATGGCTGTAGCCATCTGGAAGGGGAGCTCGATGTTGGCTTTGGCTGCGGATACCAGTGCGTGAACTACCTTTTCTACATGGCCTCCTGCCAGATAGTGAGCTTCCAGACCATCGCGTGTAATGGTGTTCAGTCCGGCTTTGTGGGCTTCAATGAGTCCAGGTACGATGATGTAGGGCGGCACATTACGGATCCGCATCATGAAGAGCTGTACCAATGAGATGTTTACACCCGACACTTTGGCACTTAGCCAAAGGAAGAATGGCACGTAGTGGAAGAATACGGCCAAGAAAATAAGACCTCCGATACAGACTGAGGCAATGAAGTAAGCATTTGTCTCCATAATAAAAACTTGTTATGAATGAATAGATTATTTACGTTCTACAAGGATGATGCCATCCACAATGCGGCATACGCGTATGGGTGTTTTTGCATCTAAAAATTCGGCAGTGGATTTCACCTCTACAATCTCACCCTTGATTTCGGCATAGCCTATCAGCGCCAGACGGGTGGTGGTAACGCCTTCGTCGCCTACGTTGACTTGCAGCTGTTCGTAGTCGCGCGCTGTGGAGTCAATCTCACTCTTCAGAGCGACACGGTCGAGCGTCTTAGAGCGCATAAAGGCTATCAGCGAACCTATAGAGGCCACGGCAGAGACGGCCAGCGTAATCCATCCACCTACCGTACCTAAATGGACAAACGCGTAGTAGTTGGCATAAATCAGACAACCGCCAGCTGCCAGTCCTGCTAGGCTAATTCCTGGAATTACGAAGAGTTCCACCAACAGCAGGACGATGGCTGCCAGAATAAGACAGGTGATAATGACAATATCCATAATTTATCAATTTCAAATGGTTATACGTTTCAAATGGCTATGCGTTGATTTTGCAGGGTTAGCGGGTTCCTATCTCAGCAGCGCGTACCTCGTTAGCTTTCTGTTCCACCAAGATGCGGAGGTCTTCTATTCGCTTCTCAAGGTCGAGGATGGCGTCTCTTAGGCGTTGCTTCTCATGCTCATCGCCAGTAGCGTATCGTTGGCGCATAGACTCCAGTTGGTAGGTTTGCTGCTTGTAGGCGTTATCTACTTGTCTGTAGGTGTGGAACAGTTGCTTGGCCTCGGTTGAGCGGAAGTCGGCTATCTTGTGACAAATTTGTTCGTCGTTGACTACAAAAGTGAACTCTTGTTTTTGTTGGGGGGTGTTGCTGCTGTTGCTGTTCAGTAGCTGTGCTAATCGTTGTCGTGCTGAAGCTACGCGCTCTTGATCTCTCCACGTCTGATGAATTGCATTGAGCTGAGCCAACTGAATCAGGGCTTGGGTGTCCATTGCTTCGTAGTTATAGACCTGCTTAGTCGTGTTGGGGATGAAGAGGTAGATGCATACTTTGCCTTCGGGCTGAAAGCGGTCGGAGGCAAACCAACCCAGGTTGTTGTACTCGTCGATGGCGTAGAGATAGTCATTGTAGGGCGAATTGAAGGGCATACCAATGTTCTCTGGCGTGAGGTAAGAGTCGGTGGCGGTATGGTAGCGGGTCACGAAGATGTCGTATCCACCCATCGATTTCTCACCATCGGCTGCGTAGTAGATGGTGAATCCATCGGCCATAATAAAGGGGTAGTCGGCGTTCTGCTGACCGTTGATGTTCTCTGGGAGCAGGGTGGGGCGGCTCCAACTGTTTATCTGCTTGGTGGCAGTGAGGATGTGCAGATGGCCATCCTCCTGCCGTTCGCTGAAGTAGATCTTGTTGCCCAATTCGGTTTCGTACACCATGTTGCCTCCCTTGTCTTGATGGTCGAAGTAGTGGGTGTAGCTGTATAGCTTGCCTGACTCCTCGCTCAGCTTGTAATGCTCCAATAGTTGAGCCTTATCTACCACCAAGCTGTCAATCACTTCCACCTGTTCTACACCTTTCAGCATACGAAGGTGGGTACGGGTGGCTTCGAGCAGACTATCTGCTTTGTCGGTGGAGCGGCGTCGGCGCTTCAACTCAGCGATGTAATCCTCCAGTTCGCTGATGCTCTCCTCATAGCGATAGAGGCGGTCGTAGCAACGAGCTAGCTGGTATTGTCCGCTGGGGGTGCGTCGCTTGACAGCGGTCTGTAGGTATTTCAATCCTTCCTGGGCTTCACCGGTCTCCAGACAGCAGACACCGTACCATAGGCAGTAGTTGCCATTGGATGGCTGTGTCTTGACCAGTCGCTTAAAGGCGGGTTTGGCCTCTTGGTATGCTCCTTTCTCGTAGAGCGCCTTGGCTTCGGCCAGACTCTGCGCACTGGCGGACTGCAAGAGGCTGCTAGCCGCCAAGAGGAGGATGGATATTGTAAATAGATTCTTCATGCTTCTCTATACATTATATATAATGTGTCCAACTTGCCGGAACGGTTTTGTACGGACGCCCAAATGTAGGAATTATTCTCCAAATGGACAAATGGAATAAAAAAGTATAGTGTTAATTCTTCTTTAACAGCCATATTTTATACCTTTGCAGCGCGAAAAATGCTTTATTTATGAAGAAAAACGATGAAGAGGCTCGCTTGATGCGACGCATTGAACGGCGATTTGCCAAGGGGGTGGTGCAATACGGATTGATTGAAGAGGGTGATGCCATCCTCATCGGTCTATCGGGAGGAAAGGATTCGTTGGCCTTGCTCGAGCTCCTCGCCCAGCGGGCTCGTATCCATAAGCCGGCCTTTCGGGTGGTGGCTGCTCATGTGGTGATGGAGAACATTCCGTACCAAAGTGACTTGGAGTACCTTAAGCAGTTTGCCGAAGCGCGTGGAGTGCCTTTTGTGGTGGAGCGTACGGCCTTCGATGCTTCGACTGATAGCCGCAAGTCGCCCTGTTTTCTCTGTTCGTGGAATCGCCGAAAGGCTCTCTTTACGGTGGCCAAGGAGCAGGGATGTAATAAGATTGCTCTTGGACATCACATGGACGACATCCTGCAAACCTTGCTGATGAACCTCACTTTCCAAGGGGCTTTCAGCACCATGCCTCCGAAACTGGTGATGCAGAAGTTTGATATGACCATTGTTCGTCCGCTCTGTCTTGTACACGAGGCCGACCTGCAGCAGCTGGCCCTTCTGCATCAGTATCGGCAGCAAATCAAGCATTGTCCCTACGAGCACGATTCCCACCGTACGGCGATGAAGGAGCTGTTCCGCCAACTCGAAGCCATGAACCCCGAAGCGCGTTACAGTCTATGGGGTAGCATGAACAACATCCAGAGGGAGTTGCTGCCCTCTGACGTTGGGTAGCATGGGGGTGAGCTATCTCTTACTTCATGAAGACGAAATAGACGGCTAGAATCAAGCAGACGAAAGCGGCTAGATGATTCCAATGGAGCTGTTCGCCTTTGAAGAGTACTGTGGTAAAGATGGTGAAGATGATCAGCGTAATCACTTCCTGGATAATCTTGAGCTGCATCAGTGAGAAGGGACCGCCATTTTCTTGAAATCCAATGCGGTTGGCTGGCACTTGGCAGGAATACTCGAAGAGTGCAATCGCCCATGAGAAGAGGATGACCGCATAGAGTGGCCAGTGGGTAGAAATCTTCATCTCCTGTAGCTTCAAGTGGCCGTACCAAGCAAAGGTCATGAAGATATTCGATACAATCAGAAGTAAGATGGTGTAGAAGCCTTTCATTTTATTAGTGATTAGTGGTTAGTGATTAGTGATGAGTTGCTTCATCTTTTTTGAGGTGAAGGTGCCGTAGCTGCCATCGGGTTGACTGTAAATAAAGTAGGCGGCCAGTTCGGGATGTGATTCAACAAAGGCTTCTGCCTCTTCCAGTCCCATCACCATGAAGGCCGTGGCGTAGGCATCGGCACTCATGCAGTCGGGGGCTAGTACGGTGGAGGAGAGGATAGCATGTTGCACAGGATATCCCGTTCGGGGGTCAATGGTGTGGGCGTACTTCTTGCCGTTGCGATGGTAGTAGTTGCGGTAGTTTCCACTGGTGGCTATGGCTCCTTCGTGTAGCTCGACGATGGCTTGCAACTCTTGGTTGGTGGCCAATGAGTCATCAATAGGTTTGTTGATGCCAATGCGCCAAGGGCGTTGTTGCGGGTTGCTTCCCTTTACCACTACTTCGCCGCCGATATCCACCATCAGGTTGTTGATGCCCTTCTGTTGCAGAAGGCGTGCCACTACATCCACAGCATATCCTTTGGCCACGGCACTGCAGTTCAGCATCAAGCGTTCGTCATCCTTCTGCACACAGTTTGTTGTATCCAGACGCACCTTGGTGTAGCCAATCAGTTGGCGTAAGCTATCCACTTGAGCTGAGTCAGGGAAGATGCCTTTCTTGAAGCCGAATCCCCATGCGTTGACCAGTGGAGCTACAGTGATGTCGAATGCTCCATCCGTCTGAGCTGAAATCTCCATACTGCGGCGGAATACGGCACGAAAGAGGGAATCGGTCTGCATCGACTGGTTGTTGTTGATGGCTGTTATCACCGACTGCTTGTTGAAGGGGGAGAGGGAGTGGTCAAATTGATGAAGTGCTTCCTCTATCTCTGTTTTAAGCGAGGTGGGGTACTGGTAGCTCACCTGATAGATGGTGCCAAAAATCAGTCCGTTATCCGTCTGAAAAGGCACCTGTCGGTTATTGCGGCTGATAATCCAGATTGAAAGCAGCAGCAGGAGTCCCACTGCCATAAAGTTACGTTGCTTTTTTGTCTTATCCATTGTATTTAGTGATTAGTGTTTAGTGATTATGGTTTGAGAGATTCCTTAGTTGCTCAGATGTTCTACCAAGATTTTGCATCCTATGAGGATGAGGATGAGACCTCCCCAACGTTCTGCTTTGAGATGGCGGGCCACTCCGTGGCCAAAGCAGATGCCTATGAGCAACCCTGCGATGGAGAGTAGGAACGACACTAGTCCGATGATGGCAATCGGGTAGAGAATGTGACTCCAGCTGGCTATGCCCAAACAGGCAAATGATACTCCTACGGCTAGAGCATCGATACTGGTCGCTACGGCCAGTGTAAGCACCACAAGTAGGCGTGTTGGGTCTGAGGTATGGCGTTCCTCTTCCTCTTTGAACGACTCCACCACCATCCGTCCGCCCAAGAAGCAGAGGATACCGAAGGCAATCCAATGGTCAATCTGCTCAAACAGGTGGCTGAAAAGGGTGGTCCCCATCCAGCCGATGAGCGGCATCATGGCCTGAAAGAGGCCAAAGAAGAAGGCCATGACCAACATCGGTCTCCAATGCACCTGCTTCAAGGTGATGCCTGTAGCAATCGAAACGGCAAAGCAGTCCATGGCCAAAGCTACCGCCAGCAACCAAATTTCTAAATGACTCATTGCTTTTTCTTAGTTTGAGGTTTTGATTTGCCAAATTGATACACCAGTGTATAGGTGATGCCCAAACTGTTTGAGCCATATTGTCCAAACCCTGGTACATACCACGGATCACCGTACGTATCACCACCTCCTGACAACTTGAATTTGAATCGCATGGCCCATCCCATGGCGATGGGGCCCCACACGTTGGCCCGAATGCCTACACAGAACTCCATCCATTGCATGCTCCCTTTCAGGCCGGCGTGGTTGAAGGGTACCGTTGTACCCCACACCTCATCGGAAAGGTTGGGGTTGTTGGGCGTACCGCCATAAATGGGGTCGTCCACCCCCAGAGAGTGGATATCATAGTCGAAGCTACTCGTTGCAAAGCGCAATCCCACACGCAGTTGGTTTCCGTGGGCCTTGCGGAACAGGGTGTTGTAATCCATGCCAATGCGCAGGTAGGGGGCACTGCTCTTATAATGAATGCCGTGGTCACTCCAGGCATCTGTACCTCCAAAGCCAATCTCAGCCACAGGGAAGAAGCGATGCTTCAGGTCCACATCTACGGCCACTTCCGAACTGACAAAGTCGCTGCCAAACAACTTTCCTCCCAACCCCCAGAGGTCCATGCCTACCGAGAAGCCGTTATAGAGCGGATACTCCACCTCTGAGGGTTTCTTCTCCTTTTTCTTTTGCTTCCTTACCTGTTCGCGATTGCCCTGTGGAGTCTGTCCGTAGGTGGTCTGTCCCTCTGCCTGTTGGGATAGGAGAGGGCAAGCCATCATCAATAGTAGCACTACGCGTAGCAGCCTTCGTCTAGGCAGTCGGTCAATAATAGAGCTTGAGATTCTCTCTTCCATAGATACCTGCTTCGTTGTAAGTTAGGGCGATTGAGTCGAGTACGGTGCGAGTATAGCTCACGCTTTCGATTTGCTGTTTCATCTGGTAGCCGCACTCCATGGAGAGGAAGTAGGGGGTATTGCTATGGCGGATGATGACCTGATCCTGCTTCCCGTCGCTGTAGTGCAGCACGAGATAGGTCGAGTCGGCCGTATAGCAAAGGGGCAGTGAGAGGCTCTTTACGTTGGTTTCGCGGTTCACGATGACCGAGTCTGTTCCAAAGGCTGTGATGGTGAGCTGGTTGATGGCCGCCTGTTCATAGTGCCCTGTCTCCTCGTTGATGGCCAGAATGTTGCAGTTCATCATTGGCCGAGCGTTGAGCGAGCAGTCCTCCTCCTCATCGCAGCTCTGCAGCAAGCAGCACGCAACCGCCAGCATCAAAATAGTCCATAATCTCATAGTAAGTCAAATTAATCACTAATCACTAAACACTAAAGTTTCTCTTCCACCTGGTAGCGGTTGCGTTCTGGGGCGTTGCGCGAGATGAGCTCGCCAAGGAAACCCGCCACGAAGAGTTGTGTACCGATAATCATCGAGGTGAGCGCCAGATAAAAGTAGGGCGACTCTGTCACCAGCCGATAGGGCATACCTGCATGCATCGAATAGAGCTTGCCAAAGCCCACAATCACCACTGCGATGAATCCCAGGATAAACATCAGCGAGCCCAACAGACCAAAAAAGTGCATCGGCTTTACGCCAAAAGTAGAGAGGAACCAGAGCGAAATCAGGTCGAGGTAGCCATTTACAAAGCGGTTCAGTCCAAACTTCGTGGTGCCATACTTGCGCGCTTGGTGGTGTACCACCTTCTCGCCAATCCGCTTGAATCCCGCGTTCTTGGCTAGATAGGGAATGTAGCGGTGCATCTCGCCATACACCTCAATGTTCTTCACTACTTCACGTCGGTAGGCCTTTAAGCCGCAGTTAAAGTCATGCAGATTCTTGATGCCCGATACACGTCGCGCCGTGGCGTTGAAGAGTTTAGTCGGTAAGGTTTTCGAGAGCGGATCGTACCGCTTCTGTTTCCATCCCGATACCAAGTCGTATCCCTCTTCACGGATCATGCGGTAAAGCTCGGGGATTTCGTCGGGGCTATCCTGCAAGTCGGCATCCATCGTGATGACCACCTCTCCCTGGGCCAGTTCAAAGCCGCAGAAGAGGGCAGGCGATTTGCCATAGTTCCGTCTGAACTTGATGCCATGCACCACCTCGGGCGCTTGCTTCTTTAGGTTGCAGATTACCTCCCAGGAGTTGTCCGTACTGCCATCGTTTACGAAGATGATCTCGTGGCTCAGTCCATGCTGCTTCGTCACGCGTTCAATCCATTCAAACAGTTCCGGCAGCGATTCCGCCTCATTGTAGAGGGGGATAACAATTGAAATATCCATGTTACTTCAGAATTTTATCCAAATTATAGGTTCCCCTGTTGGGGGCTCTTTTTTACGAAAGGTGCAATGATTAGGGCCATGATAGCTCCTAACATCAGGTTTTGCGACATCTGTTCCAAGGCGATGGTGATAGGGGACAAACTGCGCTGCGCATTGATCAATTCCCTCATCTGGGTTCCCATCTGTTCACGCTGCATCTGGGGCAGCGTGGCCACAAACTCATTCACCAGCTCATCCATCGAGTTGAGGATGAATCCCCCATCGATAAAGCGGAAGTAAATAAAGTAGCCCATAGCCGTAAGGAGCGAGGCATAGAGAAAAGTGAGGAAGAGGAAGATCCAAGCCTCGCCAAAGCTCATTACTCCACCACGGTAGCGGTTGCGGAAGTTGCGCGCCATGGCGTAGGCTATAAAGGGCACGCAGATGCTGAGCCCCAGGAAGATGAACATCAGCATCGGCATGAAGAACCCCAAGGGAATCAAGGTGAACTTGGCCAGCCAAAAGAGGCCCATCAGCGTGCCGCAAAAGGTGGCGTAGCGCGTCATTACAGCGCGAGCTATCAAATTGTCGTTATTCATTCCTTATTATATATAGAGTCAATTGCGGCGCAAAGTTAATGCAAAGCGCGCTAACTGCAAAACGTTGGCCCTTTTATTTTGAATTTGAAAAAAAAGAGAGTAAAAGTTTGCATATTCCGGAAAAAGCCGTACCTTTGCACCCGCAAAACAGAATCATGGGTAAGTCCTATACGGCCAGCTCCCTTCGAATCCTCCAGGGCTTGATCGCAGCAAAGGTAGTTGGTTGTAGCGGCGCGATATAGATAGCTTACCCACCCGCCTCTTTAGCTCAGTTGGCCAGAGCACGTGATTTGTAATCTCGGGGTCGTTGGTTCGAATCCGACAAGAGGCTCTTCTTACAATCCTTTAGCATCACTCTCTTTTGTGGAGTGATGCTTTTTTTTATCCTTTCGCAATCGTTTGCTCTCTTCTATTATATATTTTTATCTGTCTTTCCATCTGCACCAATTCATTCTTTTGCTATTTTTGCAGCAAGATAACTTATTAAATATCATAATTTGGCATGAGAAACATGATTACTCTATGGCTGAAAGGCGTCTGTCTGGTTTTGGCTTTTGTAGCTGCTGGTACGCTGAAGGCCGAAAAATTGACATCTCCCAACGGCCAGTTGGAAATGAACTTCACCCTCACTCCGCAGGGCGAACCTCTCTACGAACTGACTTATAAAGGAAAAGCAGTCATCAAACCCTCGAAGCTGGGCCTTGAGCTCAAGGATGCTCCCTCGCTGATGGATGGCTTCAAACTGGTGGAGCAGCAGCAGACTACGTTCGACGAAACGTGGCAGCCCGTATGGGGTGAAGAGAGCAACATCCGTAACCACTACAACGAACTGCTCGTCACCCTTCGCCAAGAGGCGCACAACCGTAACATCCAGATTCGATTCCGTCTCTTTGATGATGGTCTTGGATTCCGCTATGAGTTCCCCTTGCAGCAGAACCTCAACTATTTTGTCATCAAGGAGGAACATACCCAGTTTGCTATGGCTGGCGACCATACCGCTTTCTGGATTCCAGGTGATTACGATACCCAGGAGTACGACTACACCGAGTCGAAACTTACTGAGATTCGTGGTTTGATGGATGGTGCCATTACGGAGAACTCCTCGCAGACGCAGTTCTCGCCCACAGGCGTACAGACTTCACTCCAGATGAAGACCGCCGATGGCCTCTACATCAACCTCCACGAGGCTGCACTGCTCGATTACGCTTGCATGCACCTCAACCTCGATGACAAGAATCTCATCTTTGAATCGTGGCTCACGCCCGATGTCAATGGTGACAAAGGGTATATGCAGGCCCCCTGCAAGTCACCTTGGCGTACCGTCATAGTCAGTGATGATGCACGCGATATACTCGCCTCACGTATCACGCTTAACCTCAACGATCCCTGTGCTATCGATGATACCTCGTGGATTAAACCCGTAAAGTATATCGGTGTATGGTGGGAAATGATTGCCGGTAAGGGGACGTGGGCCTATACCGACGACCTCCCCTCTGTCAAGTTGGGTGAGACTGACTACAGTCAGACCAAGCCTAATGGCAAGCATAGCGCCAACAATGACAAGGTGAAGCGCTACATCGACTTTGCAGCCGAACACGGCTTCGACCAAGTGCTCGTTGAGGGCTGGAATGAAGGTTGGGAAGACTGGTTTGGTAAGTCGAAGGATTACGTCTTCGATTTTGTCACTCCCTATCCCGACTTTGACGTCAAAATGCTCAACTCCTATGCCCAGAGCAAGGGAGTCCGCTTGATGATGCACCACGAAACCTCTGCTTCAGTGCGTAACTACGAGCGTCACCTCGACAAGGCCTACCAGTTCATGGTTGATAATGGCTATAATGCCGTGAAGAGTGGTTACGTAGGCAATATCATTCCCCGTGGCGAGTACCACTACGGCCAGTGGATGAACAACCACTACAACTACTGCGTGCGCAAGGCCGCTGATTACAAAATCTGCGTAAATGGTCACGAAGCTGTACGTCCCACTGGTCTTTGCCGTACGTGGCCCAACATGCTTGGTAACGAGTCAGCCCGCGGCACGGAGTATGAAGCTTTCGGAGGCAGTAAGCCGTTCCACACCACCTTGCTCCCATTCAACCGTCTGATAGGTGGTCCGATGGACTATACTCCTGGCATCTTCGATACCAAACTCGAATTCATGGGCGACTTGCCTCACGGACAGGTGCAGACCACCCTCTGCAAACAGATGGCCCTCTTCGTTACCCTTTACAGCCCCCTGCAGATGGCAGCTGATCTCCCCGAGAACTACGAAAAGCATCTGGATGCATTCCAGTTCATCAAAGATGTAGCTGTAGATTGGGAACAGAGTAAGTATATTGAGGCAGAACCGGGTGACTACATCACCATTGCACGTCAGGCTAAAGGTAGCAGCAACTGGTTTGTAGGTGGCATCACAGACGAAAACGCACGCACATCGCAGTTCACCCTTGACTTTCTTGAACCTGGGAAGCTCTATGTCGCTACACTCTATGCCGACGCCAAGGATGCCGACTATCAGAGCAACCCCACTGCTTATCAGATCCATAAGGGTTTGGTTAGTAGCAAGACGAAGATGAACATCCGCATGGCTCGCAGTGGAGGCTTTGCGCTCAGTCTGATAGAAGCCACACCTGCTGATAAGAAAAGTCTGAAGAAATTGAAGTATTAAGTAGTGTGTATATTACATGGTAAATAGTTCTTTTATTAGGTAAAAAGGGTTTTCAATAGAGATTAGTTGGTCCCACTGACAAGTGATTGCCGGTGGGACTTTTTTTTCTGCCCCTTCCGTAGCAGGAGATTGACAAAAAAGTACTATCTTCGCCGGCTGATAACAAGCGACAAAATCCTATCGAAGATGAAGAATACTTCATACCTATTGCTCCTGCTGCTCTTTTGCAGCGCTTTACTCACCCCCGTAAAGGCACAGCAACTTGTGCCCCCATTTGACTTTCCCATCGCTCTCTCCGGCAACTTCGGTGAGCTCCGATCCAACCATTTCCATGGCGGACTCGACTTCAAGACCCAGGGCACTGTCAATCGTCCCGTTCGTGCTCAGGCCGATGGCTACATTCAGCGCTTCCGGGTCACCCATGGCTCAGGCTACGTGCTCGATGTAGTCTATCACAACGGTTACTCTGCCATCTATCGCCACCTCAATGCCTTTGTAGGCGAGGCTTCTCGTCGTATCGAGGAGCTGCAGTACAGTAGCGAAAGCTGGGAGGTTGAACTCACCTGTAGCCCCGAAGAGTACCCTGTAAAGGCTGGTGAGGTGATTGCAATGAGCGGTAACACCGGCTACTCTTTCGGTCCCCATCTTCATCTTGACCTGTTTGAGAGCGCTACGGGCGACTATATCGACCCCTTGCCCCACTTTGCTGAATCGGTCAACGATCATACCGCACCTCGTGCCGATGGTATTATGCTTTTTCCTAGGCAGGGTAGAGGCAGTGTGATGGGTGGCACCCAGGCCAAACGCTTTCCTCCGCATCCCAAGCAGACTCTCACAGCTTGGGGATGGATCGGTGCTGGCATACGTGCCTACGACTACATGGAGGGAGTTCACAACCGCTTCGGTGTACATACTGTGGTACTCAGCGTAGATGGGCGCGAAGTGTTCCGAAGTGTGGTCGATCGCTTCTCGCAAGCAGAACAACGCTACATCAATGCCTGGACCGATGGCCCCTATATGAAGTCGGTCATCGATCCCGGCAATCGCCTCCGTATGCTCCATGCCGCTGATGTCAACCGCGGCTGGGTGCTGATTAACGAAGAACGTCCCTATCATTTCGTCTATACCCTGAGCGATGCCTTGGGCAACCATTCACAAGTGCGCTTTACCGTCCATGGCAAGTCGTGTCCCATCCCTGAGGCCCCGTCCTCAGACCGCCTCTTCCGCTGGAATGAGACTAACGTCTTGCAACTGCCAGGGATGCAACTTGTCGTTCCTCGAGGAATGCTCTATGACGATGTTCCGCTGCGCACCGCCTTCCACACAGATAGCACCTCTGTAGCCTACACCTATCAGTTGCACGACAAGCCTATTCCTCTGCATAGTGGTTGCGAGCTTCGGATTGCTTTGCGCAGGTCGTTGGCTCAGCTCGACAGTACAAAGTACTACGTCGCCTCTGTGGCGCGTAACGGAACCCTCTCCAGCGTAGGAGGTCGTTACCAACAAGGCGAGCTGGTTGCACACATCCGTCAGTTGGGCACCTATACCGTGGCTATCGACACCGTGCCCCCAGTTATAACCCCTGTCAACCGGGCTTCGTGGAGTCGCACAGGTCGCATAGAGTTCAGTGTCAAGGATGGAGCCACTGGTGTCAGTAGTTACCGTGGCGAGATTGATGGTGACTATGCTCTGTTTGGCAAGCCCAATCTTGTCAGTGGTCGTATCGTCTGCACCTTCGATGCTAAGCGTTTCACCAAGGGGCGTCAGCACCATCTCCGTTTCATCGCCACCGATGCCTGTGGCAACAGCGCTACCTACGAGACCCGCTTCTATTATTAACCATTGCCAGTAGAGTGGGGGATCTATCAGGTGTCATAAGGCGAAAAAAGCTTTAAAAAATTTGGTATTGTGTACAAAAGGTACTAACTTTGTCGCGCAAAACTCTTAGAGAGTCCATGCGGCAGTAGCTCAGTTGGTAGAGCATCAGCTTCCCAAGCTGAGGGTCACGGGTTCGAGTCCCGCTTGCCGCTCCTCTGAATAAAAGGCAGTTACAATTTTAGTGACTGCCTTTTTTCATGCCATTAAGCCAAAATAAACCGATTAATCGTTTTATCTTTGTTGTTACTCGGACTCTTTGTTCATGCAGCTACTTTCCTTCACTTTTCATGAGTGCTGCTTGCTCTTTCTGTGCATAGAATCGTCCAACGCTCTGCTCAAACAGCGCATCAAAATCCGTAGTACCATCCTCCAGCTTAGGAAGCTCCTCCGCAGCCGACCCACCAGTAGTCGTAGCCGAAGAATCACCAATCACTGTGTTTATTTGGTTTGTCTGAAACAGGATACATTGAGTATATGTAAAAATATAAGAAAATCGGACTTTTGTTCTGCGAAACGTATCATTGCGTACGTTGCTCCTCGGTTCGCAAATAAGTCTCAGTTCGTATCATCTGGGGGCTTGAATAAGGGAAAGGTGACAAGGTAGTAAGTCTAAGGTAAGTCTAAAGTAACTCAATACCTACGCTAAGGTAACACTAATCCAACTCTAATTCCAGATTAGACTTTGATTAGAGTTTGATTAGAGAAAGATTAGAGTTTGATTAGAGGTACGTACGAGTAGCTTCAGGGGAGCAGTAATTAAAATGTCAAGATGTCTTACGTAATCTCTGACTCCTTACCCCTAAAGTTGCTTTTCGATTAACTCACATAAAATAATAGGGTGTATCACAATAAAGGATACACCCTATGGTGTGCATGTTGCAGCACAAATCATTTTTTGTTTGTCAATCGTGATTTTCCTTCACTTGCAGCTGGGTGATACGGCTCTTGAACGGACCGGCTTGGCGCAGAGGGAAAGAGAGCGTGCGCTGGTAGTACATCTTGGCACGGGGGTTATACATCTGTGGTTTTGCTGATGCGGGGTCAGTCTGGAAGTCGATGAGGTCCTTCTCTTGGAAAGCTACCAGCGTGAGGGGAGCCAGGACTTCACGCTTCTTGCCGTTGACGTAGAGTACCGTTTGACGGTTGGTACACTCCACGGCAATCTCTACCTTCCCCTCAGTAGGCAGTCGGTAGTTAAAGGTGTTGAGGTAGCCGTCGCGCTCAAAACCAAGGCGACCGCTGCGGGGATCGGAGAGATAGAATACGGCACGCTCAGAGCGAAAGAGCTCAGTGCCTTTGGCTTCGGGCTGTGCCTCTATGGTGAAGCTCACGGTATGGCCATAGCCTGCTTGCTCCAGGGGGAGCAGACTGCCAGCCTTGACTTCGGCCTGGGTGTATCCACCAGGTACACGACCAGATTCGTTTTCACCAGGAGCTTCACCTAGGGCTGCACGCAGTGTGTTGTAGGTGGCGTAGGGCAGGGTGACGGAGGCTCCGCTCCAGCATTTGGTGGCCATGGTCTGCAGGGCAGGGAAGAGCCGGTCGTGGATATCGGTTACCGAGATGCCGTTGCCGCAGTGGTCATTCCATACGGCAAACATGCCACCCTCCAGGCAGGGATCGCCCTCTTCAAGTCGTTCGCGGCCTACCACGGCAGGGGTCCAATGTTCGTAGAGGTATTGGCAGTTGAGATAGTCGTAATAGTAGCCAGCGGCTGGTACGATATAGACGTATCCATCGGGGATGCTAATTAAGCGGTAACCCAGTTCCTTCATCTCCAGCGGATTGGCATAATCGTTCGACCAGCTGTGCATTAGCACGTTGTCCGACTTTACGGGGGTATCTCCCTTGGCATGGGTCAGCGAGCCCCAGAGCACGGCCTGCTTGCCATACTGCTCGACGAAGCGGATGTAGCGGTCGGTAAAGTAGCGGAACTTCTCCACCACCTCTTTCTTGGCATTGGAGTACTCGTCAGTACCTATGTGTACACGCTTGCCACGGAATACGGGCTCTTTACCTTCGAGGTATTCGCGGAAGAGGCCGTCGCAGAAGTCGTAGGTCTCCTGCTTGAAGAGGTCGAGGTGATCCATGCCGTACTCTTCAGAGCCAATCTCGGGTTTGTACTGTGTGAAGGCGAGCGTGTGGGCCGGAACATCGATTTCGGGGATAATCTCCACACCACAGCTGTCGGCCAGGGCTTGCAGGGCGATGAACTCGGCTTTGCTGTAGGATCCATCCTTAGCGGTGAGGCCGGGATAGGTGTCGCACTCCAGGCGGAAGGCGGCCTGCGTCTTGCTCCAGTCGTTGCCGAAGAACTGGCGGAAGCCGTTGTCGTTGAGGTGAATCTGCAGCGTATTCATCTTGTAGTAGGCCATGGTCTTGACCAGACTACGCAGGTAGCTCATGGGGATGAACTTACGTCCGCAGTCCATCATGAAACCGCGCATGGCATAGCGAGGTGCGTCGTTAGCCTCTCCACAGGGGAGGGCTTTGTCTTGGCGCGTCAGCTGGAGCAGGGTGCTTGCTGCCCATTGCAGTCCGCGGAGGTCGTGAGCCTGAGCAAGCACGTTGTTGCCGATGCGGAGGGAGTAGCTTTCGTCGGCCTCTCCCTTGAGTTTACGCAGTTGGAAGGCGAAGTCGCCTGGACGAGCCTTGCCTTTGACTACGGGTAGCTGCATTCCTGTGAGAGCTTGATAAGAGTCGGCAAAACGAGTGGCCACTAGTTGGGCGTCTGCCCCACCGATGAAGGTGATACGCGATGAAGTTGAAGGAAGGAACGAGCCGTCGGTAGCCGTCCATTGTTGCAGTTCAGGGACGACAAACGGTTTAGCAACATCCTGCGCTAAGGCAGGCGAAACAGCGAGCCCTAAAGAGAGCCCCAACACCGGCACCATCCGCCGGCAGAACGATTGAAAAGTTTTCATATTATTATAATTAAGAATCTGTATTCAATGTAAAACCTGAAGTCAATGAATCATGATGAGTATATCTAGCAAAAATAGATATATCAAATCCATGTCAGTCTTTTCCATAGGCTTTCTAAGGGGCCGCGCGAGTGGTGGTGCAGCCACCAGCGGCTGAAGGTGTACTGTAGCAGCACGCAGAGGATGCCCAACAGCAGGCTCAAGGTGTGGCCGCTGTATTGGTAGAGGCCCAGACCCCAGCCGTAGAATACGAAGCCACCTATCACCGATTGCCCTAGGTAGTTGGTCAGGCTCATCTTTCCATAGGGCGCAATTGCGATGAGTCGTTTGCCCCACTGCGTGCAATGGTAGGTCCACGTTACGGCACACACCATGAAGAGCATCATTGCTGCATTGCGCCACATGGTGAGCATCACCTGCAGCGAATGGCTTATGCAGCTGTTCTCCACCAAGGCCGGAAGCGTCTGCTGTACGGGTAGGATGAAGAAGAGCGCCACGATCGAGGCCACCATGGTGCGCACCCAGCGTTGGGAATTATCGCCCTCCAGGTAGAGAAAGCGCGTACGTCCCATCAGAATACCAAGTATGAAGAGGAAGAGTGTCTGCGTCAAGCGACCGTTCTCGATGGCCCAGTAGAAGTTGATGCGGAAGCCATAGACGATGCCTGCTGTGGCCACCTCGAAAAGGGTGCCGTGGCTCTGCGGTTCGATCAATGCACCAAATAGTTCGCCAGATCCCAGGCTGAGCGGAGCCACTGATGGGTTGATGGTACCCCATGCCAGATAGAAGAGCTCTATGGGTTGCAAAGCCAAGAAGATTGCTATCCAGCCAAGTGCCTTGTTGCTCAGTCGGATAAGTGGCAGAACCAGCAATCCACCCACGGCATACACTGTAAGGATATCGCCATTGAAAAAGAGCAGGTCAATCAGGCCGAAGCCCATGAGTAGCAGCATGCGCCAAGCAAAGCGAAAGCGGAAGTCTTTGCCCTTCTTCGCCTGATTATCGTGCTGGATATAGAAACTCAAGCCGAAGAGGAGCGAGAAGATGGCATACATCTTTCCGCCGCAGAGGAAGAACATGGTGTCCCACACCACACGGTCGAGCGTAGTGAGGGGTGGGAATCGGTAGAAGTTCATGTGTTCGATAAAGTGGAGCATCACGATGCCCCCGATGGCTATGCCGCGAAGTATATCGGCCGCATCTACTCGTGTGTTGGGGAGCGAAGAGGCTTGGTAGGTTGGACTCATGACAGTTTAATAAGGTATTATTGGGTTATACACAGAAGACAAAAGTACCATATTTTTCTGAAACTAGGGGGCAAAAGGGAAAGAAATACTCGAAATAGTCTATTTTTTTGTGTTTTTTAGGGAAAAAAGAACACATATTAATTAGAAAAGAGCTAATTTTGCAGCCGAAAATGAGTATTTAAACGTTTAAAGCAAATTGAAAATTATGAAGACGAAAATGTTTATCGCTGCATTTGCAGCTATGTTCGCATTCTCAGTAATGTCGTGTGGTAACAAGAAGGCTGCTCAGGCTCCTGCCGAAGAGGCTGCTACAGAGTGTGTAGCTGGCGAGGCTTGCTGCCAGGATTCAGCCAAGGCTTGCTGCCAGGGTGACTCAACCAAGGCTTGCTGCAAGGGCGATTCAGCTCAGTGCGAGAAGGCTTGCGAAAAGAAGTAATTGCGGCACAATCCCCACTTACAGGCATCCATTCACTGTGGATGCCTTTTTTGTTGGCGCAAAGCAGGGGTCTCCATGACTTTCCAAATTATAAAATGTAATTTTTTTCAAGAAAAAAGTGCGATTTTGTTTGCAGACATCGATTTTATGTTTACCTTTGCACCGTTTTTGAAAAATGAACGAAGATGAAGTATTTGTATTCTACGGATATTCTGCTGTGCGGCATTACGATTCTACTAAGCAAATTTAGTGGAAGTGAGCAGTGTGCATGAATAGATGTGGAACACGTCGAACATACAAAAGCCTTTCTCACTTCCCTGTGTGAAAGGCTTTTTTGATTGAAATGAACAGATTAGAAATAATACAAAAATAAAACATAATAACCATGAGTGACAGATTATTTATTTTCGACACAACGCTCCGTGATGGTGAGCAGGTGCCTGGATGTCAGTTGAATACCGTTGAGAAAATTCAAGTGGCCAAGCAACTGGAACTACTCGGAGTGGACGTGATTGAAGCGGGATTCCCCATCTCGAGTCCCGGTGACTTCAATTCAGTCATTGAAATCTCGAAGGCTGTAACTTGGCCCACCATCTGTGCTTTGACGCGCGCGGTGCAGAAGGATATCGACGTAGCCGTTCAGGCCCTGCAGTATGCCAAACGCAAGCGCATCCATACGGGTATCGGTACTTCCGACTCGCACATCCGCTACAAGTTCAACTCAAATCGCGAGGAGATCATTGAGCGGGCCGTGGCTGCCGTGAAGTATGCACGCCAGTTTGTGGACGATGTAGAGTTCTATGCCGAGGATGCAGGTCGCACGGAGAACGAGTATTTGGCTCGTGTGGTAGAGGCCGTCATCAAGGCGGGTGCCACGGTGGTCAACATCCCCGACACTACGGGATATTGTCTCCCTTCGGAGTATGGTGCCAAAATCAAGTACCTGATGGAGCATGTGGATGGCATTCACAACGCCATTCTCTCTACCCATTGCCATAATGACCTAGGTATGGCCACGGCCAACACGATGGCCGGTGTGCTGAACGGAGCGCGACAGGTGGAGGTAACCATCAACGGCATTGGCGAACGTGCCGGCAATACCTCGCTCGAAGAGGTGGCCATGATTATCAAGTGCCATAAGGATATCGACATCGAGACCAACATCAACACGCAGAAAATCTATCCCACCAGCCGCATGGTGTCGAGCCTGATGAACATGCCTGTGCAGCCCAATAAGGCCATCGTGGGACGCAACGCCTTTGCACACTCATCGGGTATCCACCAGGATGGCGTGCTGAAGAATGTGCAGACCTATGAAATTATCGATCCGCACGATGTGGGTATTGACGATAACTCCATCGTGTTGACGGCTCGCAGCGGACGTGCTGCCCTCAAGAGCCGCCTTCTCGCCCTGGGAGTGGAGATCAACCAGGAGAAACTCGACAAAATCTACGAGGAGTTCCTGAAGCTGGCCGACAAGAAGAAGGATATCAACGATGATGATATCTTGGTGTTGGCCGGTGCTGACCGCACGCAGAACCACCGCATTAAGCTGGAGTATCTGCAGGTAACCAGTGGAGTAGGTGTGCAGTCGGTGGCCAGTCTCGGCCTGAACATTGCTGGAGAGAAGTTTGAGGCATGTGCCAGCGGAAATGGTCCGGTGGATGCGGCCATCAAGGCTCTTAAGAAGATTATCGACCGCCACATGACGCTCAAGGAGTTCACCATCCAAGCCATCAGTAAGGGGAGCGATGATATGGGTAAGGTACACATGCAGGTGGAGTACGACGGACACATCTACTACGGATTCGGTGCCAATACCGATATCATTGCGGCTTCGGTAGAGGCCTACATCGACTGTATTAACAAATTCAAGAACTGATAAATAAGAGATTAAATATGAATACATTATTTGATAAAATCTGGGATGCCCACGTGGTTCAGCAGGTGGAGGATGGTCCCACACAACTCTATATTGACCGCCTCTATTGCCACGAGGTAACTAGTCCGCAGGCCTTCGAAGGGATGCGCAAAAGGGGGCTGAAGTGCTTCCGTCCTGAGAAGATCTACTGTATGCCTGACCACAATACACCCACTCACGATCAAGATCGGCCCATTGATGACCCTGTGAGCAAGACGCAGGTGGATACGCTGGCACGCAACGCCGAGGAGTTTGGCTTGACTCACTTCGGCATGATGAACCCCAAGAACGGCATCATTCACGTGGTGGGTCCTGAACGCGGACTTACCTTACCGGGGATGACCATCGTCTGTGGTGACTCGCACACCTCTACTCATGGCGCGATGGGTGCCGTTGCCTTTGGTATCGGCACCAGCGAGGTGGAGATGGTGATGGCCTCGCAATGCATCCTGCAGACGCGACCCAAAACCATGCGCATCACCGTGGATGGATGTTTGCGCAAGGGCGTGACGGCCAAGGACCTGGCCCTCTACATGATGTCTAAGATGACCACCAGTGGAGCCACAGGCTACTTTGTGGAGTATGCCGGGGAGGCTGTTCGCTCGCTGACGATGGAGGGCCGACTGACCCTCTGCAACCTCTCTATCGAAATGGGTGCCCGAGGTGGGATGGTAGCCCCCGACGAAACCACCTTTGCCTACATTAAGGGGCGCGAGTATGCACCCAAGGGAGAGGAGTGGGATCAAGCTGTGGCTTACTGGAAGACACTGAAGAGTGAGGATGATGCTGTGTTTGACAAGGAGGTGCGCTACGATGCGGCCGACATCGAACCGATGATTACCTATGGTACCAATCCAGGCATGGGCATGGGGATTACGCAACAGATTCCTACCACTGAGGGCATGGGCGAAGCTGCCAAGGCTTCGTTTGGCAAGTCACTGGGCTACATGGGCTTTGAAGCAGGTGAGTCGCTCCTTGGCAAGCCCGTAGATTACGTCTTCCTGGGTGCTTGCACCAACGGCCGCATTGAGGACTTCCGAGCCTTTGCATCGATTGCCAAGGGACGCAAGAAGGCCGATCATGTGGTGGCTTGGCTTGTTCCAGGATCGTGGATGGTGGATGCACAAATCCGCGAAGAGGGGATTGACAAGGTGCTGGCCGAGGCTGGTTTCGAAATTCGTCAACCGGGATGTTCCGCCTGTCTGGCCATGAACGACGACAAGATTCCTGCAGGCAAGTATGCTGTATCGACCAGCAACCGTAACTTTGAGGGACGCCAAGGTCCTGGGGCGCGCACCTTGTTGGCAAGTCCGCTGACGGCTGCTGCGGCTGCCGTAACGGGCGTCATCACCGACCCTCGCACCTTGATGACAGATTAAATAAACGCTTCAATATTTAATAGCAATAACTTATGAAACAGAAATTTGACATCATAAAGAGTACCTGTGTTCCTCTTCCGCTGGAGAATGTAGATACCGACCAGATAATCCCAGCTCGCTTCTTAAAGGCTACAACGCGTGAAGAGAAGTTTTTTGGCGACAACCTTTTCCGTGATTGGCGCTACAAGGCCGACGGGAGCTTGAATCCCGACTTCGTGTTGAACAATCCGCTCTATGGTGGCGAGATTCTGGTGGCTGGCAAGAACTTCGGATCGGGTTCGAGTCGAGAGCATGCTGCTTGGGCCATTGCTGGCTACGGCTTCCGTGTGGTCATCAGCAGTTTCTTCGCCGACATCCACAAGAACAACGAGCTGAATAACTTTGTGCTGCCTGTAGTGGTGAGTGAGGATTTCTTGAAGGAGCTTTTTGCGAGCATCGAGGCCGACCCCAAGATGGGGGTGGAGGTGAACTTGCCCCAACAGACGGTTACCAACAAAGCTACTGGCCGCAGCGAACACTTCGAGATCAATGCCTACAAGAAGCACTGCCTCATGAATGGTTTGGACGATATCGACTTCCTGGTAGAAAACAAAGCACGCATCGAGGCCTTTGAAAAGCGTAACCACAAATAATGTTGATGTTTACGGATGTACGCAGATGAGTGCTTAGCTGGGTGTGTCATCACAACACATAACAATATGAATAGAAATCAACCACAAATTGAGATAATGGATACCACCCTTCGGGATGGGGAACAGACCAGTGGGGTGTCGTTTGTTCCGCATGAGAAGCTGATGATTGCCCGTCTGCTTTTGGAGGAACTTCAAGTGGACCGGGTAGAGGTGGCTTCGGCACGTGTGTCGGACGGTGAGTTTGAGGCAGTAAGCAGCATCTGCCGTTGGGCCTTGCAACATGGCTATCTAGACCGGGTAGAGGTGCTGGGATTCGTGGACGATGGCAAGTCGATCCAGTGGATTCAGGATGCAGGTGGACGAGTCATTAATCTCTTGACTAAAGGCTCGTATCGACATTGTACACAGCAACTTAAGAAATCGCCTGAGCAGCATCTGGCTGATGTACAAGCCAACGTGCGCATGGCGCTGGAGAGGGGCTTTGACGTCAATGTCTATCTGGAGGACTGGAGCAATGGGATGAAGGACTCACCTGACTACGTTTTCCAACTGATGGATGGGTTGAAAGGCATCGGCATCAAAAGAATCATGCTGCCCGATACCCTGGGGGTGCTCAACCCGCTGCAGCTCATCAGTTACATGCGTAAGATGGTGAAGAGATATCCCGACGTACATTTCGATTTTCATGCCCACAACGACTACGACTTGGCCGTGAGCAATGTGCTGGCTGCTGTACTCAGTGGATGCAAAGGACTCCACACGGCTATCAACGGACTGGGAGAGCGTGCAGGTAACGCCCCCTTGGCTAGTGTGCAGGCCATCCTCAAGGACCACTTCCATGCCCAAACCCACATCAACGAGGAGAAGCTCAACGAAGTGAGCCACTTGGTGGAGAGCTACAGCGGTATCGCTATTCCGCCCAACAAACCCATTGTGGGTAGTAGCGTATTCACGCAAGTAGCTGGCGTACATGCTGATGGTGACAACAAGAATAACCTCTACTGCAACGACCTGCTGCCTGAACGCTTTGGGCGGAAACGCGAATATGCCCTGGGTAAGGCGAGCGGCAAGGCCAATATCCGCAAGAACCTCGAAGAGCTGGGCTTGCAGCTCAGTGAGGAGGCGATGAAGAAGGTGACAGAACGCATCATCGAACTGGGCGACAAGAAGGAGCTGGTGACGCAAGAGGACCTGCCTTACATCGTGAGCGACGTGCTGAAGCATGCCTCCATCGACGAAAAGGTGAAGCTACTCAGCTACATGGTGAGCACTGCCTACGGACTGAAGCCTATGGCCTGCGTAAGGCTGGAAGTGAACGGTGAAGTGTATGAGGAGAATGCTGCTGGCGACGGTCAGTATGATGCCTTCGTTCGGGCTATCCGTCACATTTATCGTGACAAGTTGGGGCGCAAGTTTCCTTGGCTGGCCAACTACAACGTCTCCATCCCCCCCGGGGGACGAACCGATGCCTTGGTGCAGACCACCATTGAATGGACCTTCGAGGGGAAGAGCTACCGCACCCATGCCCTTGATGCCGACCAAACCGAGGCGGCCATGAAGGCCACCATCAAACTGCTCAATCTGATTGAGGAGGGCTATGCGAAAAATGAATTGGAATAGAATAATTTAAGAATAGAATCATCATGGATTTTAAAATTGCTGTGTTGGCCGGTGACGGTATCGGCCCTGAAATATCTGCCGTTGGCGTAGATGTAATGACCGCCGTTTGTGAGAAGTTTGGACATCAGGTGAGCTACCAACATGCCATCTGTGGTGCACATGCCATCGATGAAGTGGGCGACCCCTTCCCCGAGGCTACCTTCGAGGCGTGCAAAGGGGCAGATGCCGTACTCTTCTCAGCTGTTGGCGACCCCAAGTTCGACAACAACCCTACGGCTAAGGTGCGTCCCGAACAGGGATTGCTGGCCATGCGCAAGAAGCTGGGACTCTTTGCTAATATCCGTCCGGTGCAGACATTCAAGTGCCTGCTCCACAAGTCGCCCCTGCGTGCTGAATTGGTGGAGGGTGCCGACTTCCTCTGTATCCGCGAACTGACGGGTGGTATGTACTTTGGTGAGAAGTATCAGGACAATGACAAGGCTTACGACACCAACATGTACACGCGCCCCGAGATTGAGCGCATCCTGAAGGTTGGCTTTGAGTATGCCATGAAGCGTAATAAGCACCTGACTGTAGTAGATAAGGCCAATGTGTTGGCATCTAGCCGTTTGTGGCGTCAGATTGCTCAAGAGATGGCACCGCAATATCCGGAGGTGAAGACCGACTACATGTACGTGGATAATGCCGCCATGCGCATGATTCAGGAGCCGAAGTTTTTCGACGTGATGGTTACTGAGAACACCTTTGGCGATATCCTGACCGATGAGGGTTCGTGCATCAGCGGTTCGATGGGATTGCTGCCCTCCGCTTCGACGGGCGAGAGTACACCGGTATTTGAACCCATTCATGGCTCATGGCCCCAAGCCAAGGGACTGAACATTGCCAATCCGCTGGCTCAGATCCTATCGGTAGCCATGTTGTTTGAGTACTTCGACCTCAAGGAAGAGGGTGCTTTGGTGCGCAAGGCGGTAGATGCTTCACTCGATGCCAACGTGCGTACTCCCGAAATCCAGGTAGAGGGTGGCGAGAAGTATGGCACTAAAGAAGTGGGTGCATGGATTGTAGATTACATCCGCAAAGCGTGATGCATTTCATTCATAACCAATCAAGGTGGGGGGCTAAGCTCCTCACCTTGATTTGCTTTGTACTCTTGCAGGGAGCTATGTATCCGTTGCAGGCACAGAGCTATGATGAGTGGGTGGATAGAGCCATGAAGGCGGTAGAGGTCGATAGTCTGAATCAGGCAGTGGAGGCGCTACGGCAAGCGATACAAGTGGATCCTGCCCATGCCCACAACGTGTGGCTTTACACCAACATGGGCACAATGCAAGGTGCACTACAACGGTGGGACGAGGCCATCGAGAGCTATACCTTTGCGCTCAATGTGGCTCCCTATCATCTGCCTGCTCTCTTGGGGCGTGCCTCGGCCTATGTTGAGACAGGACGACTGGAGCTGGCGCGTGTGGATTATGCTCTGGTGCTAGACAAGGAGCCGGAGAACGAAGAGGCGCTCTTGATGCGCGCTTACATTTACAAAGTGCAGCGGGAGTATAAATTTGCCAGGGCAGATTATGATTGTCTGTTGAGGCTTCGACCCGACCATTTCGAGGCACGTTTAGGGTTGGCCTTGCTGTTGCAGGCTGAGGGGGCGAGAGATGAGGCTGTACGTCAGCTGGATCTGCTCATTACTCAAACGAAGGGAGATGCGGAATCGCTGAAGCTACTCTATCGTGCACGAGCCGAAGTGGAGTGGGAGCAAGGCCGATACGACAACGCCTTGATGGATGTGGAGGAGTCGCTCCGCATCGATGCCACACAAGCCGAAGCCTACCTGCTCCGTGGTCAGATTTACCAAAGTCAGGGAAAGAAGCCCCAAGCCAAACGCGACTTTCAGAAAGCCCAACAATTAGGATTATCTCCAGTAGAGATCCATACTATAAATAACAACAATTAAAGGGTACATCTTAGATTTGGAGTGGTGGTGTCTTATAATTAATCCGTTCCTCCTCCATACCGCTTGATGACTTTGACAAATATTTCGCCATATTTGCGCTTCTTATATTCGCCGATGCCATTGATCTGTCCGAAGGCTTCGATGGTGCTGGGACGATGGAGGCAAATGAGGTGAAGCACCTTGTCGGACATGATGACGTAGGGCGGTACTAACTCCTCTTCAGCCAGTTGTCGCCGGAGGGCCCGCAGCTCTTCGAAGAGCTGTTCGCTCTCCTCCTTGTCGAGTAAGACAGCTCCAGAAAAGAGGCTGATTTTCTTCGTAGTACGTTGTTTCTCTACTACACCTTTCTTTCCTCGCTTTCTGTTCTCAGGTCTTTCTTCCTCAGGAATGATGGTGGCGAGTTGTGCCTTGCTTCGGCCATAGAGGACATCACTTCCCATGGAGGTTATCTTGAGGTGGTTGTGTTCGTTGTAGGCAATCTCGAAGTAGCCCAATTGGAGCATTTGTAGCAGGTAGTCTTTCCAGTGGCGTGCAGGTACATCGCGTCCCACACCGAAGGTCTTCAGCTTGAAGTAGCCGTGGGCAGCTACCTCTGCACTCATCGTGCCTCGCAACAGGTCGATGAGGGTGTGGAGGGTGATGTGCTGTTCGCATCGCATCAATCCACTCAGCGCCTTCTGCACCAGCAATGTACCATCGAACCGTAGGGGAGGGTTAAGACAGATGTCGCAGTTGCGGCAGTCGTGCGTTAAGCTCTCACCGAAGTAGTTGAGCAGAATGCGTCGGCGGCAGATGCTGGCTTCGGCATACTCCTTCATGCGGTTGAGTCGCTCCTTGTTGATATCGGCCTGTCCGCTCTCTTCGGCAAACTTCTGCAGCAGGATGAGGTCTTCTAAAGAGTAGAAGAGGAGGGTCTCGCTGGGAAGGCCGTCGCGTCCTGCACGCCCAATCTCTTGGTAGAACGATTCGATGCTCTTGGGTAGGTTGAAGTGGATGACCCACCTTACGTTGCTCTTGTCGATACCCATACCGAAGGCGATGGTGGCACAGATCACCTGTATGCGGTCGTTGATGAAGTCATCTTGCGTGCGGTTGCGCTCTTCTGCCGTCATGCCTGCGTGATAAAAGGTGGCACTGATGTCCTTCTCTTTCAGCTTGACAGCAAGCTGCTCCGTGATTTTCCGGCTCTGGCAGTAGATGATGCCGTTGCGGAAGGGGCGCTGGTGGATAAACTCGATGATGGCCTTGGTTTTCTCGCTCTTGGTCAGTCCACGGCGTACGCAGAGGCTGAGGTTGGGGCGGTCGAACGAAGAGAGGAAGATGCGCGGCTCCTTCAGGTGAAGTTGCTTGAGGATATCGTCACGCGTCACTTTGTCGGCTGTCGCAGTGAGCGCCACCATAGGTACCTCGGGGAATCGATCACGCAAGAGGCCAAGTTGGGTGTATTCAGGACGGAAGTCGTGTCCCCATTGCGAGATGCAGTGGGCCTCGTCGATGGCAAAGAGGGCAATGGGCATGTCGTGCAGCAAATCTTCCAGTTCCAGCATGAGCCGTTCAGGGGAGATGTAGAGCAGCTTGATGCGCCCCTCGATGCACTCACGACGGATGATGGCATTGCTCGTCTCGCTGTTGTTGCTGTTGAGCGCTGCGGCAGGGATGTTGTTGGAGCGGAGTGCCTCAACTTGGTCGCGCATGAGCGAGATAAGGGGCGAAATCACTACCGTAGTGCCTTGCATCATTAAGGCCGGCAGCTGGTAGCACATTGACTTGCCACCGCCCGTCGGCATCAGCACAAGAGCATCTCTACGCGAGAGGATATGTTCAATAATCTCCCGTTGCATGGGGCGGAAGTGGTCGTAACCGAAATATCGTTTCAGTAGTTGCTGCATCATATTTAATAAGGTCATAAAACGGCCACAAAGGTAGGGATTATTGCTATAATAGTTGTTAAAATCGTCCCTCTTTTCTGCAAAAATCGTTCAGCATGATAAAAATGATGATATTTTTGGTAAATATCGTAGGAAAAATCTTGCGTATTCCAAAAAAATATCAGACATTTGTGAGGCTTATTCGTAAGAATATGGTGAGAGAATAAAATAGTTTTTCCCTAATAAAAGCAACCTATGAGTGATATTGAAGAAAAAGTACCAAGTGAGGAACCAAAGAAGAGACCTTACAACTTAAGAGAAAAGAAAACGAAAGATGCAGCTTATCGTTCGTTGATTCGTCCTGAGCTTGCTGACGAACTGTATGACAAAATTATGGAGATCGTAGTGATTCAGAAGCGGTATCGCGATGCCACTTTCTCGGCTAAGGAGTTGGCAGCAGAGTTGAAGACCAATACGCGTTACCTTTCGGCTGTAGTCAACTCACGCTTTGGCATGAACTACTCCTGCCTACTCAATGAGTACCGTGTGAAGGAGGCTCAACACCTGTTGACTGACAAGCGCTATGCTGACAAGACCGTGGAAGAGATCAGCACGATGGTGGGTTTTGCCAACCGCCAGTCGTTCTATGCTGCCTTCTACAAGAATCTGGGTGAAACCCCTAACGGCTACCGCAAGCGTTTTGCCGAAAAGAAGAAATCTTGAACACTAAAAAACATATAGTTCACAAAATACTGCAGGCCGCATGCCCAACTATGCTGCGGAATGCAGTATTTTTGCTGTTATACCTTATAATATATAACTTAACTTTCGCTGGTTAAACCTTGCGAATACTACTCTTTACGTCATGAACCGTTCATTTGCAACCTGGACCGCTGCTTGCGCACTCTGTGCAGCTTGTGGCGGCTCCGTGTCAAACAGCTTGACCGATACAGATAAATTTGATTATAACGTGGAACAATTTGCTGACTTACAGATACTCCGTTACCATGTACCGGGGTTTGAATCGCTCTCGCTCCAGCAGAAGGAGCTGGTCTATTACCTGACAGAGGCTGCCCTGCAGGGGCGCGACATCCTTTTTGATCAAAACGGAAAGTACAACCTCCGCATCCGCAAGCTGCTCGAAGCGGTCTATACAGGCTACCAAGGTGATCGCACGGCGGAGGAGTTCAAGGCGCTGGAGACCTATTTGAAGCGGGTGTGGTTTGCCAACGGCATTTATCATCACTATGGCTGTGAGAAGTTTGTCCCAGGCTTTACCGCCGAGTTTCTGCGTAAAGCACTCGAAGAGGTGGACACCAAAGCACTTCCGCTGGCTGAGGGACAGCAGTTGGCACAACTCTGCGACGAACTCTTTCCCGTTATCTTCGACCCCAAGGTGATGCCTAAGCGCGTGAACCAAGCCGATGGCGAAGACCTGGTGCTAACCTCTGCCTGCAACTACTACGAAGGGGTGACGCAAGCCGAGGCCGAAGCCTTCTATGGAGCTATGAAGGACCCCAACGATGCAACCCCCATTTCCTATGGACTCAATTCGCGTCTCGTGAAGGAGAACGGTGAGGTGAAGGAGAAGGTGTGGAAGGTGGGTGGCCTCTACGGAGAGGCTCTTTCCAAAATCGTCTATTGGCTCGAAAAGGCCAAAGGAGTGGCTGAAACTGCGGAGCAAAAGGCGGTTATCGAGAAGCTGATAGCCTTCTATCAGACGGGCGACCTCAAGACGTTTGATGAGTATGCCATCCTCTGGGTGAAGGATCTCAACTCGCGTATCGACTTTGTCAACGGCTTTACCGAAAGCTATGGTGACCCCTTGGGCATGAAGGCCAGCTGGGAATCGATCGTCAACTTCAAGGATTTGGAGGCAACTCGTCGTACCGAACTCATCAGTAGCAATGCCCAATGGTTTGAGGACCACTCTCCTGTGGATAAGCAGTTCAAGAAAGCGGAGGTGAAGGGCGTGACGGCCAAAGTAATTACGGCAGCCATTCTCGCTGGTGACCTCTATCCAGCTACGGCCATCGGGATCAACCTGCCCAACGCCAACTGGATTCGTAGTGCGCATGGCTCGAAATCGGTGACCATCGGCAACATTACCGATGCTTACAACAAGGCTGCTCATGGCAACGGCTTTGCAGAGGAGTTTGTGAACAGCCCCGAAGAGTTGCGCCTGCTTGATACTTACGGCGACTTGACTGGAAACCTGCATACGGACTTACACGAGTGTCTGGGACATGGCTCGGGAAAACTACTTCCTGGAGTCGATCCCGATGCGCTCAAGGCCTACGGTTCCACCATCGAGGAGGCACGTGCCGACCTCTTTGGCCTCTATTATGTAGCCGATCCCAAGCTGGTGGAACTGGGACTCACCCCCAATGACGAAGCCTACAAAGCCGAATACTACTCCTACTTGATGAACGGACTGATGACGCAACTGGTGCGCATCGAACCGGGGAATCAGGTGGAGGAGGCCCACATGCGCAACCGCCAGCTCATCGCACGCTGGGTGTATGAACAGGGAAAGGCAGATCAAGTGGTGGAGCTGGTGCAACGCGAAGGCAAAACCTACGTGGTGGTGAATGACTATGCCAAGTTGCGCAATCTTTTTGGCTCCTTGCTGGCCGAAATACAGCGTATCAAGTCAACGGGTGACTTTGAAGCCGCTCGCTCGCTGGTAGAACACTATGCCGTGAAGGTGGATCCTACACTCCATGCCGAGGTGCTGGCACGCTACAAGAAGCTCAACCTGGCCCCCTACAAAGGCTTTGTTAATCCACGCTACGAAGCGGTAACTGATGCCCATGGGATGATTACTGACGTGAAGGTAACCTACGACGAAGGGTATGCAGAACAGATGTTGCGCTACAGTCGTGACTATAGCAACCTTCCCTTGGTGAATGAATAAATTCTTCTATCTATATTGAAACACAGTTCAACGATGAATGATATTTCACCCGAGCAACTCCATGAACAGCTCAAAGCTATCAAGACGCAACTGCGTCTTGCGATGAATGGCGCTGCCTCGCAGAGTATGCGTGACAAGGGGCTGTTCTACAAAATAAACTTCGGTGTGGAGCTACCCCGCCTCAAGCAGATTGCAGCCGCTTTCCCCAAAGAGCATCACTTGGCCCAAGCGCTCTGGAAAGAAGAGATTCGTGAATGCAAGATTCTGGCCACCATGCTACAACCCGTGGAGAGCTTCTTGCCCGAGATAGCCGATATCTGGGTGGAACGCATCCAGACGCAGGAGATGGCTGAAATAGCCAGCATGTACCTCTTTCAGCAACTGCCCTACGCACCCCAAAAGGCATTGCAATGGATGGCTTCGGAAGAGCCGATGACCCAAGCCTGCGGTCTGCTTACCGCTGCACGTCTGCTCATGAAGAAGGGCGACCTCAACGAACGTGCCGAGAACGAACTGCTCGACCAGGGAATGGCCGCCTTCCTTTCAGGTCCCTATGTAGTACGGAGTGCGGCTTCGGCTCTGCTCCGACGCTACATGCAGCACAGCGATGAGCACGCTTTCACCCTCTGCCGACGGGTGGAAGGCATGAAAAACTCCCCCAAAGAGGCCGAACACCTGCTTTATCAGCTCGTGGCAGACGAAGTTGGAGCTTTTTTTGTGAAATAAAAGTCGTTTCTTTCTTGCATTACACAAAAAACAATTAACTTTGTACGCTGTGAAATGCGAAATAGTGAGTTATGGATAGTCAAAACCTCAAGGAGACAGTGCGGCAGATCTTCACCGAATACCTGAATCTGCACGGGCATCGTAAGACGCCTGAGCGGTTTGCCATACTCGATACCATCTACTCCATAGATTCCCATTTCGACATGGAGACGCTCTACACACGCATGGCCGAGGAGGAAAAATTCCGTGTGAGTCGGGCTACGCTCTACAACACCATCCTGCTGCTGCTCGATGCCCATCTGGTAGTGAAGCATCAGTTTGGAAACTGCTCGCAGTATGAACGTTGCTATTGCAGCCGTACACACCATCACCAAATCTGCACTCAATGCGGCAAGGTGGAGGAGGTGCAAGATGACCTGCTCAGGGAGCAAATAGCGCAGACCAAGCTCAAGCGGTTCGTGCTTTCGCACTACTCCCTTTATCTCTATGGCCTCTGCAGCAAGTGCAGCCGAGCGAACAAACGAAAACTTAAAGATCAAATAAAGAAGAAAGAAAAATGAAAGTAGATGTTCTATTAGGATTACAATGGGGCGACGAAGGCAAAGGCAAAGTGGTCGATGTGCTCACCCCGAAGTACGATGTTGTAGCCCGTTTTCAGGGAGGTCCAAACGCTGGACATACCCTGGAGTTTGAGGGACAGAAGTATGTACTCCGTTCCATTCCATCGGGTATCTTTCAAGGGGATAAGGTGAATATCATCGGAAACGGTGTGGTGCTTGACCCCGCACTCTTCAAGGCAGAGGCTGAAGCGCTTGAGGCTTCAGGCCACCAACTGCAGGAGCGACTCCACATCTCCAAGAAGGCACATCTCATCATGCCGACGCATCGCGTACTCGATGCAGCCTACGAAGCAGCAAAGGGAGATGCTAAGGTGGGTACTACTGGGAAAGGTATTGGCCCGACATATACCGACAAGGTGAGCCGAACAGGACTTCGCGTGGGGGATATCCTGCACGACTTTGAGAAGAAATATGCAGCAGCCAAGGCCCGTCATGAGCAGACGCTCAAGAGTTTGAACTACAGCTATGACCTGACCGAGGCTGAGAAGGCCTGGTTTGAAGGCATCGAATACCTCAAGAAGTTCCATCTGACCGACAGCGAGCACGAGGTGAACAACCTGCTTCGCGACGGTAAGAGCGTACTTTGCGAGGGTGCTCAGGGAACGATGCTGGATGTGGATTTTGGCTCCTATCCCTTCGTAACCTCATCGAACACGATCTGTGCCGGGGCTTGCACCGGACTGGGTGTGGCTCCCAATAAGATTGGTGATGTATATGGTATTTTCAAGGCCTATTGCACCCGCGTAGGAGCTGGTCCTTTCCCCACGGAATTGTTTGACGAAACCGGTGACAAAATCTGCACCTTGGGTCATGAGTTTGGTTCGGTTACGGGTCGTAAGCGTCGTTGCGGATGGATAGACTTGGTGGCGCTCAAGTATGCCATCATGGTGGATGGTGTGACGAAGCTCATCATGATGAAAAGCGACGTGCTTGACTCGTTTGAGACCATCAAGGCCTGTGTGGCCTACCGTGTAAACGGCGAGGAGATTGATTACTTCCCCTTCGATATCAATGAGGGTGTAGAACCCGTCTATGTGGAGCTCCCCGGATGGCAGACGGATATGACCTCGATGCAGAGTGAGGATGAATTCCCCGAAGAGTTCAATGCCTACCTCTCATTCCTGGAGGAGCAGTTAGGTGTGCCCATCAAGATTGTATCGGTGGGTCCTGACCGTGCGCAGACTATCGAGCGCTACGTGGATTAATTTGTAATGGATTTCTATATGCAGGCCGCACATTCCCCTAGCTCATCATCTCGTGTCAAAGGGGAGGGTGCGGCCTCATTGCATACTACGGCTTACCGCATCGGACCCCATCGGGTGATGCTGCATGATGCCTCTTGCTATCGATTAGCAGAACTGCTGGTGCCTGCGTTTGCTCCTTTTGAAGAAGAGGGTGAAGTGAACGACTCGGTGTTGCTGCAGCTGATGGTGAATCATCAGTTGGAGCAGGAGGAAAGTAGCGCTGTGTCAGAGGAAAAGACACTCTCTTTTGATTGGGACGATGCCTTTTGCCGGATTACTTTCCTTGCCTCGGGTGAGCATCTCATCACCATCACACCCAAGCAGAGTGCTACTACCTATTGCCTACGTAGCCATGCATCGTTTGCTTCGGCTCATTTGGGGTTACCTATGGGTGTGGCTGCAGACGAGGTGCGCTTTGTGGTCAACAACTACTTGATGATGCTTTATGCCTTTGCTGCGGCTCCTCACGGTCTGTTGCTTTTCCATGCTTCGGCCATCGTTCACCAAGGAAAGGCTTACCTCTTCTTAGGGAAGAGCGGAACAGGGAAGAGTACCCATAGTCGATTGTGGTTAAGTACCATACCTCAATGCAAACTGTTGAACGACGACAATCCCTTGGTAGAGGTGGACAGCATGCGGCAAAAGGTAACAGCTTATGGTTCGCCTTGGAGCGGAAAGACGCCTTGCTACCTTCACGAAGCCTATCCCTTGGGTGGGATTGTGCGATTGGCACAAGCTCCTGTCAACGAGATAAGGCCACTAACCCAAGTGGCCGCTTTTGCTGCTGTGATGCCTTCGTGCTCCATGTTGCGACAGGAGGCGTCGGTGGTGCATGGTGCGATGCTGACCATTCATCAACTGGTTCAGCAGGTGCCTGTCTTCTCTTTGCGTTGCCTCCCCAATGCAGAGGCAGCGTTGCTCTCTGCCAAGCATCTTGTGGGAGCTTCAGCTCATACATCCAATGGATATGGGGAGAGGAGATCACATGGATAAACGGTTGGTTGAGAATGAAGTTTTGCTGCCTAAGGTGGCGGAATGGATAGCTGCTGGTCATACGGTCACGCTGGTCGTGAAGGGGCAGAGTATGAATCCCTTTCTGCGCAATGCACGCGATCGCGTTACGCTGGCCCCTTTTACCTCAGAAGCGTTGCAACCGGGGGTGGTGGTGTTGGCGCGTGAGTTGGGTCAAGAACGTTTTGTGCTTCATCGCATCATTCGGCGCGAAGGGGATAGGTTGACTCTACAGGGGGATGGCAATGTGAAGGGAACAGAACAGACCACAGTGGACAGGGTGATGGGACAGGTGATTGAAGTAATCCGTGGAAAGAGGCATTTCAACACCCAAGGGCGCACGTGGCGATATTACAGCTGCTGTTGGAGGTTATTGCGGCCTATGCGTCGCTGGTTGCTTGCCCTTTACCGACGTGTGTGTGGTAGTTGAACTATATGTTATGATGAAACTTATCAATAGGTAAAAGATATGAAGATTAAAGAAGGTTTTTCGCTCCATGAGTTGGGGGATGAATATATCGTGATTCATGATGGAATGACGAATGTGAATTTTGATAAGTTGCTCAGTCTGAATGCTACTGCTGCCTTCCTATGGAAGACCATGGGGCATAAAGAGTGGACGATGGAGCAGCTGGTGACGCTCCTGACGGAGGAGTATGAGGTGGAGCGTGAACAGGCTCAAAAGGATGTGGAGCGCTTCGTTGGTATGTTGGTGCAATCGGGTGTAGCAGAGTAGTAATCATGAAGCGGATAGAGGCCTTTTTTGCCCTGATTCGAGCCGGACTTTGGGGGTCGGAACGTGAGGATACCTTGCCCGAAGTAGCACTCTTTGAGGGGGCTACCAACGAAGATTGGGAGGCTCTCTATCGGATGGCTGTCAGCCAAACGCTGGTGGCAATAGGTTTTGATGGAGTGCAAAGGCTCCCTGTGTCGTGTCGTCCTCATCGGGCTCTCTATCTGCAATGGGCTGCCAAGACGGCTCAGGTAGAAAATGCTAACAGCAAGCTCAATGAGATGGTCAAGCGGGTGGTGCAGCTTTGTACGTCACAGACTGTTCATCCTGTGTTGCTTAAGGGACAGGCTATGGCAGCTTGCTATGAGGTGCCGCTGCATCGTCAATGTGGTGACATTGACCTTTTTGTAGGCAAGGCGGATGCGAAGCGAACCGTGCAGTTGCTGGAAGAGGCTGGTGCAAAGCCCTCGGGAGAGGAGAGTTATAAGCATACATGTCTGGAGTGGGAGGGAATTCATATCGAAATTCATCGGATGGTGGGGCGTCTCAATGCACCCTGGTCCAACTACCGTATGCAACGATGGGTAGGGGAATGGTATCCGCAATCGATATGCTGGCGGCATGAGATGCCCGTGCCAGAACAACAGTTCGAGGCTTTTTTCATCTTTCAGCATGCCTTTATGCACTTTCTCAATAGCGGTATCGGTTTACGTCAACTATGCGACTGGGCCCGTTTGCTCTATACACACCGTCAGCAGCTGGACATCTCTGCTCTTGAAGCACAGCTTCGCCGGATGGGTTTACTTCGTGCGGCCCAGGTGTTTGGGTCACTTCTGGTGCATCAACTGGGATTACCTGCAGCGGTCATTCCTTTTGCTTCAGCTAAACGTTTGGCGTTGGAGCAGGTACTGATGGACGAAATTTTTTCTACAGGCAACTTTGGACAGTGGGATGCTCGTATCACCCCTCGTCCAAAGGGGTATTGGAGTGGTAAATGGCATACCTTCACCCGTGCTCTTCGTCGTTGCTATACGCTCTATCAGTTTGCACCTACCGAAGCCTGCTTCTATCCTTTGGTGCTGATTCAAGGTACGTTGATTATTCAGTACAACCGATTCAAGAGTAAGTTACTCCCTCATGTTCACACTTGATGCCATGTCTTCACGTCGCTATTTTTCCTATCTATGGGCGCTCTCTTGCGGACAACGGATTCAGATGCTTCTCTGTTGTTTGACGGGGGTGGTGGGTGTCGTGCTGTCGTTGCTCTTCATCTACTATACCAAGCAGGTGATAGATGCGGCCTCGTTGGGGATTTCGTTTACACGGCCAGCGGTTTATACCGGACTTCTGCTGTTGATGCAGTTGGCTTGTAGTGTGTGGCATCGGTGGCTCTCCACTCGTCTGCAAGTGACTTACGGCAATGCACTCCGCCATCGACTCTTCGAAAGGTTGTTGCGGGTTCAGGGACAAGAGGTGGAGCAGATGCACAGTGGCGACGTAATGAACCGCATCGAACAGGATAGTGCAGCGATCTCCTCGTTAATGACTTCCACCATACCCGGGATGTTGGTGACCGTGGTGCAGTTGTTGGCTGCTTTTCTCTTCTTCTGTTGGCTTGATGCCACCTTGCCTTGGATTGTTGCAGGAGTTCTACCATTGATGTTGCCTGCTGCCCGACTCTATGTAGGTCGTATGAAGCGGTTTACTCACCGCATACGGCAGAGTGATAGTGAGATACAATCGGTGATTCAAGAGAGCCTACAGCATCGTTCCGTGGTGCAGACCTTGGAGCAGAACAGTCATCACGTGGCGCGTCTGGACACCTTGCAGCGTGAGTTGGTGCGACAGGTGGACGACCGTATGCGCTTCTCGCTGTTAGCTCGTACGGTGGTAGCTGCCATTTTTTCGGGTGGTTATCTCACTGCTTTCCTTTGGGGAGCTTATCGTCTTTCGCATGGCGACATCACCTTTGGTACACTTACCGCTTTCTTGCAGCTAGTGGGTAAGGTACAGAGTCCGGTGCTCGACCTGTCTCGTCTGTTGCCCACCTTAGTCCATGCCTTGACAGCCGTGGATCGCCTCATGGAGCTGGAGTTGATGAATCAAGAGGAGCGGGGAGTGGCTATCCGCTTTACTGAGACGCCCGATATCGAATTGCAGGAGGTGACCTACGCCTATGGCCCTCATGAGGAGCCGGTCTTGCGTAATCTTTCTTGTCGTATTCCTGCTGGTCAATTTGTGGCGGTGGTGGGTACGACAGGGCGAGGTAAGAGCACCTTACTCAAGCTCATACTGGCGCTGATACGTCCCCAACAGGGGCAGGTATGGCTCACTTCAGCCGATGGTAAACGGGTGGAGGTTTCTGCGTTGACACGAGGAAATCTGGTCTATGTACCCCAAGGCAATACCCTCTTCAGCGGAACAGTGCGTGACAATCTTCGTATGGGATGTCCAGAAGCTACGGATGAGGAATTGCATGAGGTGCTTCATGTCGCCGAGGCTGATTTTGTTTTGCAGCTTCCCCTTGGACTCGACACTCGTCTCAATGAGTTGGGTAATGGCTTGAGCGAGGGGCAGGCACAGCGCATAGCCATCGCCCGTGCGTTGCTTCGCCCTGGTAGGATTCTCTTGTTCGATGAGGCTTCGTCTGCACTTGATGCAGAGACTGAGCAACGCCTGCTACAGCATCTTCGCCGCTATTGTCAGGGAAAGACTTTACTGTTTGTCACCCACCATGCTGCAGTAGTCAAGGCATGTGATCAGCAGATAGCGCTGTAGGCAGATAGGATTATCTCTGTCCCGATTGCGCTATCTTGCCAACCTTTTGCCGCCCTTATATACTACCACGCCTGACTTTGCGCCTTTCACTTCGCCGAGGGTGTAGGCTTCCTCTGTTTGGCTTTGAACGGCTTTTAAGGCTATGGTGTTTGTGGGTGTGGCAGTTTGCCTTTCGAGCACTTGTGTCATGCAGTGTGCCGCACCGTAGCCGTCGATTAGGCTTTCCAGTGGTATCCACTCCACTGTCACGCCTGCCTCACGGAATCTCGTCTGTAGTTCCTCCGACTGTCCTCCCACTGCCATGATGTGGCGTGGGGCTATTGCCAGGAAGTTGTTGGCGTAATGCAGTTCGTCTTCCTCACTTATTGGGATAATCTTGAAGCCGCGTCCCTTGATATATTCCACAAACGACTTGTCGCGCTCCACCAGTTTGTATTCCTTGGTGCCTGGCTGGCGTCCGTATATGTCGCAGGTCACGTACTCAGGGGCGGCAGGAGTGGCATTAAGACGACTTTCCACCATGGTGCACAGGTCGGAGTCGATGATGTTGAAGTAGGTGTCGAGGTGCATCTGCATCTGCCAGAACTTGTGGTCGCGCACCACTACCACGGTGTCATGTCCGAATGCGTCTGCCTCCATAATCTGGCGTATGCCTTCGTCGTTAGTGCGCATACCGCATCCGATGAGCGAGATGTTCCCCGCGGGGATATAGTCGCCTCCTTCAAGCCTTCCCTCTCCGGTGATGTGAAGGATTGGTTTGCGTCCAAGATGCTCATAGCATAGGTTGATGAGGCTTGTTTCAGGCGAGCGTTGCGTTGAGTTCATATTGCAGATGATGTGTCCGCGTGGTGTCGTTATGCTTTGGTCACGTGTGAAATATAGGTTCATGAGCGGCTCGTGTTCATAGGTGGCCTCATAACCGGTATTGTTGTCCGTTGACCTCAGGTGAACAGTTGGCTGCAGCAAGATACATCTCACGAGGTCGGCACGGCTCATCCTTGACAGCACATACTGCCTGTCCTTTTCCGACATTTCCTCGTCAGGTTCCTTGAGTCCGCTGATGTCGTATGTCAGCACGTTAGAGGCAAGGGCTCGCAGACTGTCAATTCCCACCTCTTTCAGTATGTCGGCAACGGTGATTACCCTGATATCGTTGTTTCTGAGCATGGAGATGTAGTCTTGGTGTTCCTCCGCAGCCTTGTCAACGTCGAAGTAGTCTTCAAAAAGTCCTGCAGCTGGATGAATAACTCCGTCAAAAAGTTCCTGTCCGGGAGTGTGCATCAGTATAAGCTTAGCATCATCCCATTCCGCCTTTGGCAGATTGGTGTTTTCTTGTGCCATCACCTGTGGATGCCACAATGTAAGCATTGCTATGGACCATGCCACAAATAAAAGTTCTTGCTTTTTCATAAGATTATTCTGTATGTTTGTTTTGACCTTAATTCCGCAACACTATTCCAAATATAACTTTTTAAGTACCTGAGCAACAAAAAGTTGCTCAGGATTTTGTCATGTCAGATTTTTCACCTATCTTAGTGTTGCAAATCAAAATATGTATCAAACCCGACAGACATGGCAAAGGTAGCAATAAAATCTGAGAAACTCACAC